>NC_002939.5:2199048-2522064 GCF_000007985.2 Geobacter sulfurreducens PCA | reverse complement strand
AGTCCGCCTCCCACGACTACATAGGGCCAGTAGCTTCTTGATTTCAGGCTCCTGAGGATATAGGCGACAACCATGCCGGCGACCGTCAGGAAAAGCCAGATCGGCTCGGTCGGGTGGTTCGGGTCGGGATAGAATACGGCAATGATGGCAAGTCCTATGGCATCGTCCGCTACCGCCAGCAGAAGCAGAAACGATACCGCGGGATGCCCGGCTCCGAAGACGAGCCGGGCTACCAGCCATGCCAGCGCGATATCGGTGGCGGTGGGGATACCCCAGCCGCGCGTCAGTTCCGGACCACCGATGATGGCGTTGAGTCCCAGGTAGACGAGCACCGGGCCGACGACCCCTCCAAGAGTCGCCAGAAGCGGATTGACCGCCTTTCTCAACGGATTCAGATCGCCGCCCGGCAGGCAGCTTTGAGTTATTTCAACTGCCGCTATTCCGAAAAAAAGGACCATGAACAGCTCATTCACCACGAAGTGGAAGCTCATCCCACCGAAGAAGGGCTGTTCTATGAAAGAGTGGTAGCCGGCCGGGTCGAGGTTGGCCCAGAGCAGGGCCACCACGACACCGGCGATCAGAGGCACCGAAAATTCACGCAGCAGGTTGATCCTTTTTCTCAAATCCTATCCTTTCAGTCAGCCATGCACGACTGCTATGCGGCATTGCAGAGCCTGCGCCCCGCCATTCTCGTCCGATGGTGCTCGTCGATTCCCGCCAGGTCGCGAACGTGACGGGCCAGGGACCTCACGTCCACTACCGGCCGCGCCCCCGGCACGAGCGGGTCCCTGCCGAGGCTGAGCGCCGTTCCCCCCTGATTGAGGGCCCAGCGCAGTGCCGTGGCATCGTTCTCGTCACTGCCGGCGCAGACCACGTCTCCGCGATATCCCAGGAACCGGCACAGTGCCTGAGCGCCGAATGCCATGGTGATCTCGGGAAGAAACTGGATCTCCACCATGGTGGTATTCCGGTAAAGGGCCACTCTCCACCCCTTAAGAACGGCAGCGAGCCGGGCGAAGAGCGTCTGGCGTGCCTTGGTGTTTGCCTCCTGCGTGTGGAGTGCCGCGGACCAGCGCCGGTCCTCCAGTTCCACGCCCGGCAGGTCGGCGACTTCCCGCAGTGTCGGCAACAGGGCATCGCGGGTTTCCATCAGCATGTCCTTGGGCTTGCCCGAAAGGGTCATTGATTCACCGCCGGGTATGTGCCATTCGGTTCCGCAGCTGCCGCCGAGGTAAATGCCCTCGATCGGCACGCGGGAAACGAGATCGTCAAGGGGACGGCTGGACAGAACGGCAACCCGGTGGCCGGGAAGCGCGGCGAGTTCTTCCAGAAACTGGCGTGTCACCCGGTGCAGGCGTGCCTTTGAGTAGCAGGCCCCGGCAGCGGTGAGCGTCCGGTCGAAAGAGAAAATCCAGAGACGTTTAAGGGAATCTGTAGTAAGCATCGTTGCACCTCCGTTGTCCCGGGACCGCGGCGGACGGTTTCCCGGAATGCTGTTGCGGCCGAAATTAATGATAAAGAACGGCCGAGCGCACTATCGGTTGACAGGGACGGGGAGAAACGGTGAATCAGCTTCGGCCGGCGACATACCGGCGGCTGGTGCCGCCTTGATCTGACCAGGCCCGATGGACCCATGGCCGGTCTGAACGTTACGGCACCAAAGGCTGATTCGCTTCAGGTCTGATTCTGGGGCGGGACAAACCAGTCAAGGTAGACCTGGGGCGGTGCTCTCAGGGGGTCGTGAACATCGAGCAGGGCGAAGGACGGACAATAGGCCGGAAGGATCGTCTCATCCGCGCAGCAGGGGGGCAGGTCTCCGTGGGCCAAGGGGCATTCGGATGCCGGAGTCGAGCTGCCGTCGTTCCGTTCGCTGTCGGCGGGGCAGAGCCGGTCAGTGTGGTAATGGTGGGACGAGTCGACCACCTTGGGGACGACCAGTTGGCATGCCACGCCGAACCCGACGGTGGAGAAGATGAAAATGACAGTCGCCAGAACTGCCGCAAGGCAGGTATGGAAAATACTCACGGTACGCATACAGATAATCTTGTACAACATTATGATAATTTTTGTCAAGAACAAGGGCGCTCGATGCCGCTGAAGCCGTTTAAATAACTTCGCTAATTGGTCGGCCGCTTAGCACTGGAAAGGCCTCTGGTAGTGATGTTTTGGCAGGGTAATGCCGGTTGTAGCGGCCTTGCGGGTGGGAAGCGGGTTGGTTGAAGAGGTGCGGAAATGAAAGAGGGCGGCCATGGGCCGCCCTCCGGTACGAAACGATCTATTTCTTTGCAGCCGTCTTTGCGAAGCGTCCGCCGGTTTGCATCGGGTCCCCTTTATATCCCAGGGCCTTCCAGTTCATCCGGGTACCCCCCATGTGGCACTCGCCGCATTGCAGCGCCTTGTCCCGGGTCGCCACCTCATGGTTGATGCTGCCGTAGAAGGCGGTCTTCACGAACTGGTACTTGCCGCTGTAGGGGACTTGGGATCCCTTGGCGCCTTTTTTCAGGGCGTTCTCCCAGTCATAGTCCTTCCAGAGCGCATTGTGGGTCTGGGGGATCAGGAGGCAGTTGCTGAGCGAATCCATGGGCTGCTTGCCCGTATGGACCTTAAAGGGGAAAATCTTGGCTTTCTTGTCGGTGATGTCACCCAGCGGCCTGGAGATGTTGACCACCTTTGAGGGGTCCTTGATCTTCTGCCCTTTCAGGTAGCGCTCAATGGTCCCGTTATACCAGGTATAGGTCGGAACGACATCTTTGCCCCAGATAAAGGTTCCCTTGTGCTTCATGAAGGTCTCCTTGTCGAACTGCTCGCCGGCTTCGATATCCTTGCCCACGTCTGACCAGTCCCAGCTCATCTTGGTGGCCTGTCCCTTGGCGAAGACCGGAATGTGGCAGGTCTGGCAGGCAACCGTGGCCAGGTGGCGGTTGATGAGGGCGCCGTTTTTCGACTTCTGGTGAGGAGCATTGGCGCCGGTATGGCAGTCCTCGCACGCAACGCGTTCCGAGTAGGTGGCCAGGAAGGTGGAGGCGCCGGCGATCTGGTGGTGGCTCGTCTTGTGGCACTGCTGGCACGTCATGCCCAGCCCGCCGCTGTCGGTGGTGCCCATGTGGACGTCATGATCGCGCTTGGGCTTCTCCATGGTCGAGTCGAGATCGCCGTGCTTCACCGCGTCTCCGCCGCCGCCGTAGAAGTGGCAGACTCCGCAGTTCGCAAGCCCCGGCTTGCCTACTTTCTGGGCCGCCTTCTCCAGGTCGAGCTTGCCGGCCGCAATGGCCTTGGGATCCGGCTGCCCGGCCAGCCCCTTCTTGTACTGCCGGTCGCTGGTGTGGCACACGAGACAGTCGATGTTGTTCTTATTGGTAAAGTCGAACGTATTGTCGGTCCAGCCATAGCTCGGATGACATTTGGCGCAGAACTCCTGGTTGTCGCACCGGTCGCCACCCTCGATGGAGATGCAGAAATTATTGATCAGGTTCGCCTTGCCGTACTCTACCTTGCTTTTCTCCAAGCCCTTCACCAGCTTCGGCGGTCCCTTCCATTTCCAGTGGGAAGAGGAAAGAACCTGATCCCCGGCCTCGGAGTGGCATTCGAGACAAGCCTTGGTCACGTCCTGGCCGGTCTTGAAGGGGCCCTTCACGAATTCCGCGTGATCCGCGCCGGCAAAGGCACTGATGGCGGCCATTGTGATGGCTGATGCTGCGATGACTGCTCCCGTTTTCATCCTCATGCGCTGATTACCCCCATCCTGCAAGTTTATATAGAAGACGAAATATATGAACATATGTATAATATCGTGTCAACATTTTGTTTTGCCGGGCCGGCCCTTTCCGTTCCGCATGCATGCCATGAAGAACTGGACAGCCTCCCGGGCTGCGGAGTAGTATGCAGCGCTGAGATAATCACCATCCGCAAAGAGAGAAGATAGCCGTGAAAAGAAGAGTGCTTGTCGTGGCCTGTACGGCCATACTGCTCGGCCGCGGGGCCGAGGGGAATGCATCCGAGGCGGCGGTTGTGCCGCCGGCATCGCTCACGTGTGAGGAGTCGCTTGAACGCCGGCAGAAGCTCGTGGAAGAGCTCCAGGCCCTCCAGGTCAGGCTGGAGCAGAAAATCCGGGAGATGGAGTGCAGCCCCACCGTTTCCAGCGACGAATTGCTGGCAAAAAACGTACGACACCTGCAGGACCTCTCAGCCAATACCCGCGCACAGCGCCAATCCATGGCAGACTTCGAGAAATTCGTCACCTGGATGAGTTCAAGTCTCGCCGGCTACGAAAAGTACATCCAGGCCGGCTCCGTGGTTGCCGGCTTTGCCCGGGTCCTGCCGATCCCCTACGCGGGGCAGGCCTCAGTCCTGACCAAATTTGTTTCCCAAGGGGTTCTCTCCCTGAACGCCGCTTCCGGCTCCATTGCCTCGTACCTGAAGACTTCCGACAGGTACTTGGCCATGGTCGACGCTATAGACCCTGTCCGCCCCGATGCCGTCAAGGTCTCAGCTGCTGCCCGCTATGCCGACGGCGAACTCCTGCGTGCCATGACCGATGTCCAGGCCAAGTTGCGGACGTCGGCCGATGTTTCCGCATCCACCCTTTCGTTCCTGGAAACCCTTGATCACTACGCAGGAAATACTGATGAATACTGGGCAAAGACAAAGGCGTTCGTCACCCGCAACGACGCCTATAAAAACGATAAAAGTTACCTGGCTGCCAGTATCGAAGGGCTCAGGAACCGTGCGGCAAGCTTCAATGGGCGGCTCAGGCTTTTCGAAGAATCAGCGAAAAAGGATCTCCCCCTCATAAAGAACCTGGTTGCCTATGACGATCTCATCCGTGAGTTGGACAGGAAACGGGCGTCCGGGGATGGAGGTGGCGCGGCGGCGCAGGCTGTGAAATAATTTGTATAATTGACAATGCGAATATTTAAATGTAATGTAGCAAATTGATTGGTTCCAACGATAATAAGAACGGCCATGACCCATGGAGGGGGCTTGGATACGCAGCTCTGAAGGCGTTTTGCCACGCTTCGGCAACAACCGCGTGGGTTCGGGTAATGAATCTCAAACAAAGAATGACACTCGCCATTTCGGCGTTGATGGTTTTGTTCGCCGTGTTCATGGCGGTCGTTGCGGTCGGCTATTTCGAGCGCAAACTCAACGAGACCATTATCGATCAGCAAAGTTCGCTGGTCAGCTACATTGCCGGTGAAATCGACAATACCCTCGGCATTGCCCAGGGTCTTCTCGTTGCCAGCGCCACCTTCGTTCCCGCCGACGCCCTTGATTCCCCGGAGCGAACCCGGCGATTCCTCCAGAGCAGGACAAGCCTCAACAAACTGTTCGGCAACCGGTTGCTGGTCATCTCCGCCGACGGACGGCTGGTCGCCACATCCCATAACGTTGCCGGAAGCAACCCTCCGTCCAATTTTACCGACACCCCCTTTTTTCGCGAAACTCTCAGGAAACGAATTCCACTCATCTCCGAGATGACGACCTGCTGTATCTCGCCCCATTCTTCGGAAATCGTCATGACCGCGCCGATCTTTGGCCCGGGCAACCAGGTACGGGGAGTTCTCGCCGGGACCATCGCCCTGCGTGAGACGAACCTGCTGTCGCGTTTCGGCACCCTTCGCATCGGCAAAACAGGCTATCTTCAGCTGGCAACGGCTAACCAGACATTGATAGTGCACCCTGAGCGCGAGTGTATCCTGCATCAGGTCGGACCTCTACACGGCAATCTCGTGACCGACGCCGTCAAGGGGTTTTCCGGCACCCGGCGTACGGTGAACAACAAGGGAGTGCCCATGTTCACCACGGCGCGCAAGCTGGCGTTGAAAGATTGGGTAGTGATGGCCAACTACCCGGAAAAAGAGGTGTTGGCGCCCATACGTGCCGCCAGGGGTGTTATGGGGGTCTTTACGGTAGCGGGGGTTGGCGCGCTGATCATTCTCACCTCCCTATCGATCGGCTATCTCACCCGTCAACTGACAGCATTCACCGAGCATATCCGCGGGCTTTCCGAAAAGGAGGGCGCCGACCGCCGGTTCCCCATGCCCGATACCGGTGACGAGATCTCCGCACTGTCGACCGCATTCAATGAGATGGTGACGTCGCTTGACCAGCGGACCGAGAGCCTGTGCGAGAGCGAAGAGCGGTTTCGCAGTACGTTCGAGCAGGCTGCGGTCGGTATTGCCCATGTGGATATGGATGGACGGTTTATCAGGCTCAATAGTCGCTTCAGCGACATCCTCGGCTATGCCGAGCACGAATTGCTCGGTATGACCGTTGCCGATATTACCTGTCCGGAATATCTGGAGAGCTGCCAATCCTGCCGGCAGCAACTTCTTGAAGGAAAGCGTTCGTGTGCCGCAGAAAACCGCTATCTCCGCAAAGGGGGAGCACACGTCTGGGTCAACCAGACGGCATCGGTACTGCTGGATTCATCGGACAAGCCAAAGTATTTCATCATGGTCATCGAGGATATTTCGGCCCGGAAAGGGGCCGAGGAAGAGGTCCGCCGGCTCAATGCGGGCCTTGAGCAGCGGGTCGCCGAGCGGACCGCTGAACTGGAGTCGGTCAACATCCGTCTCATGGCGGAAATTGAGCAGCGGGCCCAGGCACAGGAGGAGATCGGTTGGCTGAACGAGGATCTCATGCGGCAGAAGGCGGCCCTGGAAGCCGCGAATCGAGAACTGGAGGCGTTCAGCTACTCGGTTTCCCATGATCTGCGAGCACCCCTGCGGCATATTGCCGGCTATGGCCTCGCCCTTCGGGAAGACTACGGCGGGCAGCTCGATCCGCAGGCTCTCGAGTTCATCGAGCGGATGAACGCAGCCGCTCGACGGATGGAGCAGCTGATCGAAGCTATGCTCAACCTGTCGCGGCTGGGGCAGGGTGACGTCAAGCGTATGCCTATCGACATGAGCGCCATGGCACGCGAGGTCGTGGCCGGCTTGCGCGAGGCCGAACCGAACAGGAATGTAGTGATTACCATTGCCGATGGGCTCACTGCCACAGGGGATCCCCAGCTTATGCGCATTGTTCTGGAAAATTTACTGGGAAATGCGTGGAAATATACGGGCAGATCGCCGCTGGCCGAAATTGAGTTCAGTGCTCTGACCGACGGGCAGCCGGCGTTTTGCGTGAGGGATAACGGAGCGGGATTCGACATGGCCTTTGCCGATAGGCTGTTCGGACCGTTCCAGCGGTTACACCGTGATGACGAATTCGCCGGAACCGGCATCGGCCTTGCCACGGTCCAGCGCATTATCAACCGGCACCGGGGAAGCATCTGGGCCGAGAGTGCACCCGGCGCCGGTGCTGTGTTCTACTTCTCAATCTGATAGCGGTCGGGTTGGGAAGGAAATGATGTGTTCAGCGGTGCGCGGGGGAGGGACGGGGATAGCTCAGAGGAGGAACAGTTCGTCGACGGCAGCCCGAATTTCAACGATGGAGCTGTCAAGTTCGGCAACAATCAGTTTCTCGTCAAAGTCCGACCCACCCAGTGACCTGCGAATAACGCCCCACGACGGGTGGTTTTCGAGAAGCGTGCGGACCGAATCAACCGGTTTGTGCCCCTCGAATCCAAGTCGTCGCAGGGTGCAGTATTCGTCCGCAAAGGCGACCATCGCCACGATGGCGGCCTGCTTGTAGGGAACCGCCTCGATGTCATGGTGATAGAGGATGGTGTCGCAGATAAATTCGTTCAGGCTCCACCGCTTGGCCAAAGCGAAGCCCACCTCGCAATGAGAAGTCCCGAACAGCCTCTCTTCTGCCTGACCGAAGGTAATTTTTTCCTCATCGACCAGCGTGACTACCTGTGAAAACTCCTTGCCCCTGAAAAAATTGATGAAAACTTCGCCCACGTCGTGGAGCAACCCAGCCACGTAGACGTTGACGGGATTGAGAAATCCGGTGCGTTCGGCAATGAGCTTGGCAATGCGGGCAACGCCCAGAGAGTGCGCCCAGAGCGTTGATCGGTTGAGGGGGCCTTTGCCCGTTTTGAAAAGGTCCACGATGGCGCAGGTGAAAATCGCTTCCCTGAGCAGGTCGAGACCCAGGTAAATGACTGCATCCCTGATGGAGCTGATCGGGCGTGCGGCACTGTAAAGCGGTGAGTTGGCCAGGTGCACAACCCGGGCGGTCAGTACCTGGTCCTGCAAAAGCAAGTCCGCCACCTCGTCGATGGCGACGTCGGGGTCATTAAGCTTGCCTGCTATTCTTAAGACAATGTCAGGGACGGTCGGCAGTTCGTCGACCCCAGACATGAATTCCCGTGCCAGGGTAAGCCGGGTTTCCACGTCGCGTCCGGAAATATCCATCACAGCCTCCAATGCCACTCACCATACCATATTATTGCCCCTATTTCCACTAGTTAACATTACATTAGCCCGTTCGACACCCCGTGTGCACGGTAAAAAGGCGTATTTGTGCAAAATTGGCGCACCAAAGTGCAGCTATTGCACGTAGTTAGCTGTTTTGTTATGGTAAAAAATTATAAATTTTGAATTAAAACGGGTTGTTGGCGGGCGGTCGCAAGGCGGCATGCCTTTTGATTTTGTCTTGGCGATGTCGTCTACTGATTGGTTCCGAGGAGGAAAAGAGGTTGGTTGAGGTGAAGTCGGATGGTAAGCGGACACAGACATTTGTCATGATTCTTGTTGCGCTGGTCGTGATATGCATGGCAACAGCAGTGGGTATTCTCCACCTGGCCTCCCTTGCCGATGATGGACTACTGGCCGGACAGGCTGAGCTTTTCTCTTTTTCGGTGCTTCCTACGGTTCATGCCCGTCAACTGTCCGCGAGTGGACGGAAAGAGCCGGAAGCCGTCTATACCATGGACTTGGTCTATGAAACGTTCGAGGGAACTGACGTGGGGCAAAAAACGCTCGATGACCTGTGCAGGCAATTGGAGATCGACCCGAGGCATGCCCGGTACAAGCTGCAACAGCGGGGAGTGAAGATCGGTCCGAGTGAAACACTCGGTGACGCCGCGCGTCGCTACGGCGTCAATCCGGTTGCACTGCTTCAGGCGCTACTCGTTGGAGAAAAGGTGCGGAGCAGTCAGCGACGGACTGAGGAGGTGCCTCGACTGCGTTTCATGCCGTAGGGGTGACAATTCATGCAACTCGGTGTCTCGCCGGCCAACCCCGCGGAGATGGTTTCAATGATAGACGTCGAGGTGCTCGTATGGCACCGCAGGCAAGGAAAGATTTCCGCGTTGATGGCCGGATCGCCGCCATGCCAGCCGTTTTCAGCATGGGTAGTCTCCAGCGATTCCCGGTGACAGCGGGCGCAGTCGGCGGGGGTTGTTACGGTGTGGCTAACGCCGTTGTGCACGGTGGCATTGTGGCAGGCCAGGCATTCCCGGGAAAGTAGGATTGTGTAGCCACCGGCCGGCAGGTCGTGAAGCTGGTGGCAGGCGAGGCATTCCATCCCCGCCTCGGAGATAAGCCGGTGGTGCCGGTCGAGATTGGAGCCGACATGACAGGCACCGCAATCGTTGCTGGTCAGGGTCAGCGCCGAGGCTGCGGGAGGCAGCGAACAGAGAACCGCCAGTGCCGCTGGTATCGCGGCGCGAAGGGGTTTGAGGAAAGAAGGCATGGCTATCCTCTCTTTGCGTGGATATCTAGGCTGACAGGTCGTTTACGAGTAATACGAACGTATCATAATTAAAACTGATTTATCAAGCGAGATGTTCACTCTGCAGGCTAGAAGATGACGGCTGGTTGTCCGGCTGCTCCCGGAACTTCGGAGCGGGGCAGGTAAGGGCTCGGGCTGGTTGGGGGCTGATGCACTTGATGGTTGAAGATCGTCACGTTCCTGAGCGGTGCCAGCAGCGCATGCGCCTTGCCGGTATCCCCTGTACGACGAAAAAAACGCGGCCGGATGGCCGCGCGACTGATACTAATGCATTGCAAAAAAGTTGGGGGGGCGCAGGGTGCTGGCTCCGCGCCGTTGATTACGCTGGAGCTACTGTTCGAACTGGCTGTCAGTGGATACGGGGACGAGGCCGGACTGCAGGCTGCTCTCAATCCGCTGGGCCAGAAGCGATTCCACAAATGCGAACGCCAGGGTCATCATACCGTAAGCAGCTGTGACTCCTGCGAGTTCGTCATAGCGGGCAAGCTCAGGCAGGCATTTAATACAGGTTACCAGTGCAACTGCGCCGAGGGCGCACAGGCCGTGCCGTATAATCCAGCCTTTATGTCCCGCGATAAGCATCTTGAGCTCCTCATCATTCCGATCGCGCAGAAATTCTTGATAGCGCAACCAGTCGAGCATGATGCGCGGAATCATGACGGCTGAAACAACGGTGGTAAGAACAACCATCATGGTGTAAAGCGTCTCCATATCATCCTCCTTGTCTGCGCGATGTTTGGATTTTTTTGAGCAAAACGCTTGCCGGTGTAATCCCGATGCCATGACCTCGCGAAACCAGCGCATTAAAACACAAAAGTAGCTGTAATTATTTAATTTGTTGATCTTGCTCGTTTTGAGGCATGCGGGAGGGGTGCCGTCATTTGACATATAGGAGTGGATAGGCATACCCTATTATTGCAATATTCGAATCTACAATGCAGAGGAATACTGCTAGGATAGAGCGATTTATATTTCTTGGAAATAATGACGTGAAATGGCAGCGGAGGATACCAAACCTGGTGTTATGGCTGATAGTGCAACGTTGTCGGCTTGTTTGGTCGCGTGTGTAAAAATATTATTTTTTATTTATATTTTTGCATTAATATAGCTGGGAGATATGGCGGGGGCGGAAAGAAAGGAGTGTGTGCAGGGCTGCGTCATGCCGAATCACTATCCTGAGGTATACTGAAAACCCAGAGTACCTCTATCCGATGCGGAGGGATTGAGCCATGATCATAGGTGTGCCCCGGGAGATAAAGGTCCACGAATACCGGGTCGGCATGACGCCGGCCGGCGCAGCTGAGCTCACGCGGGAAGGACACAGGGTTCTCGTTGAGGCGGGCGCGGGCGAGGGGAGCGGTTTTGCCGACGATGATTTTCTTCGCTCCGGTGCCCGGGTGGTGGGCCGGGATAACCTCTTCGGTCAGGCCGAGCTCATTGTCAAAGTGAAGGAGCCGCTGCCGGACGAGTATGCGCTGCTGCAGCCCGGGCAGGCGCTTTTTACCTATCTCCACCTGGCTCCAAACGAGGCGCTGGCCCGTGCGCTGCTGAAACGCAGCGTGACCGCTATTGGTTACGAAACCCTGGAGAAGGGGGGAGCGCTGCCGCTGCTTGCGCCGATGAGCGAGATCGCCGGCCGGATGGCCCCCCTGGTGGGAGCGTTTTATCTCCAGCGGATTCACGGCGGCACGGGAACGCTGCCCCCCGGCGTTCCCGGCGTAGCTGCAGGGCGGGCGCTTATCCTCGGCGCTGGGGTGGTGGGCAGTGCCGCGGCACGGGTCTGCCTCGGCCTCGGCATGGAAACAACGGTTATGAACAGGGGGATCGAACGGCTTCAGAGCCTTGACGACATCTTCAACGGAAGGCTTCGGACCCTGGTCCTCACGGCCGATGCCCTGGCGGATCATCTTCGGGATGCCGATCTGGTGGTTGGTGCGCTGCTGGTTCCCGGCGGCCGTACTCCGGTACTTATTACCCGTCCCATGCTCGCGACCATGCGGAAGGGGGCGGTCATTGTTGACGTTGCCGTCGACCAGGGTGGATGCGTCGCCACGAGCCGGCCGACCACGCACGACAAGCCTGTGTACGAAGTGGACGGCATCATTCACTACACCGTGGCCAATATGCCGGGCGCCTATCCCCGCACATCCACCCTGGCGCTCACCAACGCGACCCTTCCCTACGTGCGGTTGCTGGCAAACGTTGGTATTGAGGAAGCGTTGAGGCGCGACCCCGCCCTGGGGGGAGCCCTCAATACCTGGCGGGGCGGCATCGCTCACCATGCCCTGGCCGAAGCCCTGGAACTGCCCCGCGTTACCTTTGCCTGACCGTGGGCTTACCCGTGCAGGGGCCTGCCTCCCGCGGCCTTGAGGCGGTCGTGGGCCGAGCGCAGGATGGTTTCGGTGGTCTTCCAGTCAATGCACTTGTCGGTGATGGATACGCCGTACTTGAGGGTTGAGAGATCTCTGGGGATCGACTGGTTCCCTTCTTCCAGAAAACTCTCGATCATGACGCCGGAGATGGAGCGGTTGCCGGCCGCAATCTGGTCCACGACGGAAGAGAGTACGTCGGGCTGCTTCTCGTGGCGTTTTTCCGAGTTGCCGTGGCTGCAGTCGACCATGATGGTGGGGAAGAGCCCCCCCTTTTCCAGCATCTCTTCGGTCTTTCTGATGTCTTCGGGGAAATAGTTCGGTTTTTTGCCTCCCCGCAGGACGATGTGGACATCGGGGTTGCCGGTGGTCTGAATGATGGAGGTGCGCCCCTCCCGGTTGACGCCGAGAAAGCTGTGGGAATGGAGTGCCGCATTCATGGCGTCGATGGCTATCTGGAGATTGCCGTCGGTGCCGTTCTTGAATCCCACGGGGAACGAGAGGCCGCTGGCCATCTCGCGGTGGGTCTGGCTCTCGGTGGTACGAGCGCCGATGGCTCCCCAGGAGATGCAATCCGCGAGGTAGTCGGGCGTGATGGGGTCAAGCATTTCGGTTGCCACCGGCAGGAGCATTTCCGTTATTTCGGACAGCAGCCGCCGGGCGATGCCGAGCCCCTTGGATATCTGATGGGTGCCGTTCATGTCGGGGTCATTGATGAGTCCCTTCCAGCCTACGGTAGTGCGGGGCTTTTCGAAGTAGACCCGCATCACGATGAATAGCTGATCCGACAGTTCGGCCGCCAGGCGTGCCAGCCGCCCCGCATACTCCAGAGCCGATTTCGGATCGTGAATGGAACAGGGGCCCACCACCACCATCAGGCGCGGATCCTTGCCCTTGAGGATATTCTTGATATGGGCGCGGCTGGAGTTGACGAACTCGGCCGCCTCCTCCGACTGGGGAAACACCTGGCGTAATTCCCCCGGTGCAATGATGGGGGTAATACTTTTGATCTTCAGGTTGCTCGTGCGAATCATGGGTTTAGTCTCCTTGAACTATATGAAAATACGATGAAATGGTCGAGTTGGGGTAGCAATAGCACGTTTTTCCGGTTTTTGCCAGAACTACGAGTCATCCGATACCATACCTTTTCGTCGTATTTTCACTCCCGCAGCCGTTGTTCCTGTCTGATGCCCTCAAGGGATGTCATCCGCACCCCCGCCCGCATCATTTCCTGCACCGCCCGCTCCGAGTCGCCGGGGGCGAGATCGACTCCCCGTGATGCATCGGTCAGCACAGTGACGATGAGACCGTGCCGGATTCCTTCGAGAGCCGATTCCTTCACGCAGTAATCGGTGGCAAGTCCTCCCAGGTACAGATGGCGGATGCCACGGGCGGCGAGCAGGGTCGGGAGGGGCGTCCCGTCGGCCGCAGTTCCCTGGAACGCCGAATAGTCGTCCCGTTCCGGATCCATTCCCTTCGATATGACGATAGCGTTGCCGGGAAGTGCCAGGTCTGGATGAAACTGTGCGCCGTGGCTTCCCTGCACGCAATGGACCGGCCACTGCCCGCCGTGTTCCTTGAAATGGGACGTCATCCGCGGGTGCCAGTCCCGTGAGGCGAAGATGGGGAGTCCGGCTGTGCGGAAGACACTGATATAGCCGTTGAGGACAGGAACCACGGTGTCCCCCTCGGGGACGGCCAGACTTCCGCCTGGGCAGAAGTCATTCTGGACGTCGACGATGAGAAGGGCGGCATCGTTTTCCATGGCATATGCTCCTTTACGGATTGGCAATGTCGTGATACCCGTGCCGCACCTCCTCCATGAGGCGAAGTCGCAGGTCATTGAGCCCTTGGCTGATGGAAACCTTGTAGCGGTGCGGGTTGATGAACCGAAGGCATCCCTGCGGGAGGAGGGCGAGTTGATTCCGTGACCGATCGGCCATCCGGTCGAGTGAAACGGATCGTGAGGCGGTCCGCCTGCCGTTCTCCATGGCAACGGAACGGACGTCTTCAAGGCGGGCCTTCATCGGGATGGTCACATGCTGCAGAGGATTGGCCGGATCAAAGACCGTATGGCCGGGAAGCACCTCTTCGCCATCCAGGCAGATCACGTCCTGGATGAAGGTGCCGTCGGCCGCCACGGCCCGCAGGAGCCGCTTCCGGTCAGGCAGGGTCGCCTTTGCCAGGTCACTCGTCACCTTGAGCCGCGGTCGATCGCCGATCCGGACCAGTTTGTAGACACCTCCCAGGGCGCCTCCTCCCTCCCCGGCACAGGTGGCGAGCCGGGTTCCCACGCCGTAGATGTCGACACATCCCCCTTCGGCCCGGATCGACTCGATGACGAATTCGTCCAGCTCATTGGAGGCGACGATCCGGACATTGGGGAACCCCGCTTCGTCGAACAGCCGCCGTGCCTGGCGCGAGAGGTAGGCCAGATCGCCCGAGTCGATCCGTACCCCGACCAATTCGTGTCCCTTGGCCCGCAACTCCCGCGCAACGGTGATTGCGTTGGGCAGGCCGCTCCTGAGAGTGTCATAGGTATCCACCAGGAGAATGCAGGAGTCGGGGAAGACCTCAGCGTATTTCCTGAACGCCGTCAATTCGTCGGAAAAGGCCATGATCCAGCTGTGGGCGTGAGTGCCGCGCACCGGGATGCCGAAGGTCTTGCCCGCCAGGACGTTGCTGGTGCTGCGTACCCCTCCCACGTAGGCAGCCCTGGCTTCGCTCAGGCCGCCGTCGGGGCCCTGGGCGCGTCGAAGGCCGAACTCGAGAACGGTTCCGTCCGCTGCCGCGTGAACGATCCGGGCGGCCTTCGTGGCCACGAGCGTCTGGAAGTTGATGATATTGAGGAGCGCGGTTTCCACCAGTTGGGCCTGGGCCAGGGGCGCATCCACCGTGACCAGCGGCTCATTGGCGAAGACCACCGTTCCTTCGGGAGGGGCCGTTACCCTTCCCCTGAAACGGAACGAACGGAGAAAATCGATGAACGCCGGCCGGAAGAGACCGAGCCCCTGGAGATACTCGATCTCGTCTTCGCTGAACTCGAGGTGTTCGAGAAAGTCGAGGGCCGTGTCGAGTCCGGCGAAGACTGCATAGCCACCCTGGAAAGGGTTGTGGCGAAAAAAGAGATCAAAGACTGCCGGAGTCTCCGCCATGCCTTCGTCCAGGTAGCCGGCGAGCATGGTCAGCTGATAGAGGTCGGTGAGAAGGGGGGAGTAGCGCATGGAACGGCCCTCCGTGCTCGATTTTTCGTGAGTATAGCACACATCTGCCGCTCGTGGCCGGTTCATCGATGTAACCGTGCCGGCGGTGGGGCGTTCCGGAAAAACCTGGACAAAACATGGAGTTGCTGGTAGTTCTACAGTCTGAATAAAATGTCTGACTGTACCGGGACTTCCCATTCGAAGATGCCTTCGTGCCGCCTCCGGCGGCCTTAATTGCCGGTCCCACATGCGTGTCGGCCTTTTCATAACGCTGCCTCGCTCATGATACAGGCGGTCCCCATGCGCTCTCCCCTTGCCATCGCCAAGGAAAAACTCTCGGCGAGGATTTTCCTCTCGTTCGGTCTCCTGTTCCTTGTCGTGGTTTTCTTCTTTGCCGGTTTCTATCTCTTTGACCGTTGGCAATTGGCCCGCGAGGCATTCATGCGGGAGGGAACCTCTCTTGCACGAGTGCTCGCCTTCAATGCCCGGATCGGTGTCGTTACCCACAATCAAGGGTTCATCAAGGGTGCCCTTGACGGGGTGACCTCTTACGAAGGGGTGGTGTCTGCCGGGGTCTATTCCCCTGAAGGGAAGCCGATCCTCGAAGAGCGTGGAGCGCTGGACAACGCATCTCCGCCGCGCCCACTACCGCCTGAAGCGAAGGGGGCGCTGAAAATGTCTCCCGGCCCCATCCGGTTCGAAACAGCGACTTCCGTTGAATTCTGGGCGCCAATCATTCTGGAGGCGGGCAGCTTTTCCGAGGAGGAACTTTACTTCGGTGCAAGCTCCCAGGATATTCACGAACGCACCATAGGTTTCGCCCGGGTGATCTTCGACAAGGGGAGCGTTACCAATGCCTTCAGGTTTCTGGTGGTCAACAGCGTTCTGATTGCCCTGGCGGCAATTATTCTCTGGGGCATTCTCGCCTATGTCATCGGCCGCAAGGTTACCCGGCCCCTCGATCGGCTAACGGACGGAGTCCGTGCATTGCGCGACGGCGATTTCAGAAAAGTCGACGTCGTGACCTCCGACGAGGTGGGACGGTTGGCGGGCGCATTCAACGGGATGGTGACCGCCCTGGAACAGCGCGAAGCGGAACGCAGCAAGGCCCAGGAGGCGATCAGCGCCCTCAATAACGAGCTGGAGCAGCGTGTCATCAGGCGAACAGCAGAACTTGAGAAGGCCAACCGGGAGATGGAGTCGTTCAACTATTCGGTTTCCCATGACCTGCGCGCCCCGCTGGTAAGGCTCAAGGGATTCTGCCTGGCGCTGGAAGAGGATTTCAGCGACAAGCTGGACAGCGCCGGCCGGTTCTATCTTGAGAGGATCATGTCCACCTGCGACCAGATGGGGCGTGTCGTCGCCGCGATCATGAGCCTCACTCAGGTGAGCCGTGGCGAGCTCTGCCGTGAAAAGGTGAATCTGAGTGCCATGGTTGAACGCATCATTGCCGATCTGCGGGAGAGCGAGCCCCAGCGGCGCGTGGCCGTGATCATCGAGCCCGGCGTCCACGTGGACGCCGATCCTCGCCTGGTTTCGGTGGTCCTCGACAATCTCGTGGGCAACGCCTGGAAGTTCACGGGGAGCAAGCCTGAAGGGCTCATCGAATTCGGGGCGGTTGCATCCGCCGAAGGGGCGTTTTTCATCCTCGACAATGGTGCTGGATTCGATATGGCCTATGCCGAGCGGCTCTTCCGCCCCTTTGAACGTCTTCATGGCCATGACGAATTTCCCGGCACCGGCGTGGGGCTTGCATTGGTTAAAAGAATTGTCGATCGCCATGGCGGTTATGTTAGAATCGACAGCAGTGAAGGAAAAGGAACTATGGTTGTCTGCTCGTTCCAGTCTTCGGATATGGGTTGAGCGCGGTTTTTGCATCTAACGGGTAACAGGTGGAGAGGGGAGGACGTCATGGCTGGCACTGAAGAAATAACCATGCTGCTTGTGGAGGATAATCCCGACGAGGAGTTTCTAACTCGGCGGGTGCTTAAAAAATTCCCGGCTCTTTCGCGGATCGATGTGGTAAAGGACGGTGTCGAAGCCCTTCGCTATCTGACGGTTGCTGAGAACCGGGTGCCGCCCCGGTTCGTTCTCCTGGATCTGAAGCTGCCAAGGGTGGACGGAGTCGATGTCCTGCGCGAGATGCGAAAGCGGGAGGAAACCCGCGACATTCCCGTGGTAGTGCTCACATCGTCGGATCATGAGCGGGACATGGAAGCCTGCGGCAAGTTGGGCGCGGCCCATTTTCTTCAGAAGCCGTTGGATGCAGGAAGGATGTCGGAAGTGCTCAATCGGCTGGGAATACCCGCTCGGTCTGCCTGAGCGGGCGATTCAGTCGCCGGTAGCCATAAGTAAAAAGGCGGGGATGCCCCCGCCTTTTGTACGTTTGAGAAGTGTCGGCCGGCGCCGGTTCAACGCAGGTTGTAGAATACATCCTTACCGCGGAACTGGGCGGTCACATCCAGTTCATCCTCGATCCTGAGCAACTGGTTGTACTTGGCCACCCGGTCGGTCCGGCACAGGGAGCCGGTCTTGATCTGTCCGGCGTTCACCGCCACCGCCAGGTCGGCAAGGGTCGTGTCCTCGGTTTCGCCGGAGCGGTGGGAGATGACGGTGGTGTACCCGGCGCGCTTGGCAGTCTCGATGGCGTCGAGGGTTTCGGTGAGCGTGCCGATCTGGTTCAGTTTGATGAGGATGGAGTTGGCTACACCCTTGCTGATCCCCTCCTTGAGGATCTTCGTATTGGTTACGAAGAGGTCGTCTCCCACCAGTTGGACCCGTTTGCCGAGGCGGTCGGTGATCTTCTTCCATCCTTCCCAGTCGTTCTCGGCCATGCCGTCCTCGATGGAGATGATGGGATACTTGTTCACCAGGTTCTCATAGAAATCGATCAGCTCGTCTGCGGTTTTTTCGGGTTTGGCCTCGTTCTCAAGGAAGTACTTGCCGTCCTTGAACAGCTCCGACGACGCCACGTCGAGGGCCAGGAGGATGTCCTCACCCGCCTTGTAACCGGCCTTGGCAATGGCTTCCATGATGACTTCGAGTGCCTCTTCGTTCGACTTGAGGTTCGGTGCGAAGCCCCCTTCGTCCCCAACGGCAGTATTGTAGCCCTTACCCTTCAGGACGCTCTTCAGTGCGTGGAACACCTCGGCCCCCATCCGCAGGGCTTCGGAAAAGCTCCGGGCACCGGCGGGCATGATCATGAACTCCTGGATGTCGACGTTGTTGTCGGCGTGGGCACCGCCGTTGAGGATGTTCATCATGGGGAGGGGAAGCTCCCGGGCATTGCAGCCGCCGATGTACTGGTAGAGGGGGAGGCCGACCTCTTCGGCCGCGGCCTTGGCAACGGCAAGCGACACGCCGAGAATGGCGTTGGCCCCCAGGGTGCTCTTGTATTCCGTTCCGTCGAGCTCCAGCATCCGCCGGTCGATCCCCACCTGGTCGGTGGCCTCCATGCCGATGAGTTGCTCGGCAATGATGTCGTTCACGTTGTCGACGGCCTTGAGAACTCCCTTGCCCAGGTAACGTGAGGCGTCGCCGTCCCGCAGTTCCAGAGCTTCCCGCTCACCGGTCGAGGCGCCGGAGGGAACAGCCGCACGGCCCATGACGCCGGACTCCAGAAAAACTTCCACCTCCAGGGTGGGATTGCCGCGGGAATCGAGGATCTCCCTCGCGTAAACATCAGTGATTTCGCTCATTCATGGCCCCCTTGCTGAGAATGTGACAGGTCGTCTGACCTTGGACAAAACAGGGAAAGTATATAGCAGAGCCCTCATGAAATGGAAACACCTTTAATCCTAAATTGACACGCAGGAAAGAAGAACGATATAGTAATTACTTGGTCAAACCGGACAATCGCGGGGATGTGCCTGCGCCTCAATTGATGTCAAACCGCGGCAACGCTGCACCAGACAAGTAATTCTATGCCCTCTCAAAGCGGCAACAACGATCGGGACATACGCGGCTCACTGTCGCTCTCGCTGGGACGCCTTGTGGACAACCTGTTCGAACGGTTCTCCAGTCCGAGGCACGAAAACAGAAACCGGCGGATTCTCCTGGTCGCCACGGCCATCATTCTCACGTTCGTCATTTTCCCCCGTCAGGAGTTCATGTCTGTCCGCCATGAGGCGGGCGACATTGCCTCCACCGACATCCGTGCTACCCGCGACCATCTGCTGGAAGACCGCGCACTGACCGAACGCAAGCGCAAGGAGGCGGAGAACGCCGTTCCTTTTGTGTACAGCTTCGACCAGCAGGCGGCGGCCGAACTCGTGAAGCGGTTCGAGCAGGCGCTCGTGGTGCTGCGGGAGGCCGCGACCCATCAGCAGGACGCTGAGCAGGCCTCCGTGGATGAGGCGTTGAGCGACATCTTCGGATTCGCTCCTTCCCGGGCGGAGATTGCCGCGCTTATGCGGCTCGGCTCCAGTTCCGAGCTGATCGAGCAGGTATCTCAACTGGCCGATCACCTCTACAGCCACAAGATCATTGCTGACAAGGGGCGGTTCGCCGCCGACAGCGCCCACGGCATTACGCTTGTGGATTCCCGCTCGGGGGAGCCGCTGGGCAAGATGGAGTACGCGGTCGCGCCGCTCAGCGTCGAAGAGGCCGGTGCTGCGCTCAAGGAAGTACGCATCGCCGCCGGCGGGGTTTCGCAGCGGGAAACCGAGTCGCTCAAGGGGCTCGTGGCCAAAGCGGTGAAGCCCAATCTTTCCTTTAACGATGATCTGACCATCCGCAACAGGATGCAGGCCAGGGAAAGCGTCCGTCCTTCCTATATTCAGGTCAAGCGGGGCGAAATGATCGTCCGGGTCGGCGAGCGGATAACCGAAGACCAGGCCCAGAAGCTCGAGATGCTCTTCGCGGCCCGCCACGGCATTCACCACCTTTTCACCGCCATCGGCATCATGGGGCTTGTGCTGGTCCTCTTCTATTTCCCCTACCGCTTCGCGCGTAAGAACATCCGCAAATTTAACCCGACCAGCAAGGACCTGCTGCTGATCGCCCTGATCACGGTGGGGCTTTTCTTTGTCTTCAAGATAGGCATGACCGTTTCCGCAGCCTTGGGGACACCGTTCCCCAGCATCGATACCCACGACTACTTCTATCTCTTCCCCTTTGCCGTGGGGCCGATGATCATCCGGATCATCCTCAATTCCGAAGTGGCCATGGTCTATGCGGCCATCACGGCACCCCTTCTGGGGATCATGTTCAACAACAGTCTCTTCGTTGTGGTCTACGCCCTTCTGGGGGGAATCGTCGGGGCTCACGGCGTGCGCCACTGCAAGGACCGTAGCCGGATCTATACCGCCGGCCTCAAGGTGAGCGTGGTGAACCTGGCCATGGCCTTCTCTTTCCAGGTCATGGGCGACAGCTTCCTGACTACCCAGACGCTGTGGAGCGCCGCATTCGCCCTGGCCGGCGGGATCGTCTGTTCGGCAATCGTCACCGGGGTGATCCCCCTGATTGAAACGGTTTTTCACTACGTGACCGACATCAAGCTGCTGGAGCTGTCCAACCTCAACTCCCCCATTCTCCGGGAACTGATGGTCCGCGCTCCCGGGACCTACCACCATAGCGTCCTTGTGGGCAACCTGGTGGAGGCGGCGGCGGAGGCCATCAACGCGAATCCGCTCCTGGCGCGAGTTGCCGCCTACTACCACGACATCGGCAAAATCAGCAAACCCCAGTATTTCATCGAGAATGTCGGCGGTGGCGAGAATCGCCACGACAAGCTGTCACCCAACATGAGCGCCCTGATTCTCATTTCCCATGTGAAGGAGGGGGTGGAGCTGGCCCGCGAGCACCGGCTGGGTCGGCCGATCATCGACATTATCCGTCAATCCCACGGGACTGCCCTTATCAGTTTTTTCTACGGCAAGGCAAAGAACGTGGCAACTGAGGGTCAGACGGTGAATGAGCGCGATTTCCGCTACCCCGGCCCAAAACCCCAGACCCGAGAGGCAGGGCTCGTGATGCTGGCAGACTGCGTGGAGGCGGCTTCCCGGACCCTTGCCGATCCGACACCGGCCCGCATCCAGGGGCTGGTCCAGAAGATCATCAATAATATCTTCATCGACGGACAGTTGGATGAGTGTGAACTGACCCTCAAAAACCTTCACGAGATCGCCAAGAGTTTCAACCAGATCCTTGCCGGCATCTATCACCACCGGATCGATTATCCGGAGCCGGCCTACAAGGAAAAGGACAAAACGCCCGGAGGAAAGAAGACCCTTGAAGGTAGCGATAACGAACAGACAAAAACGCCATCCGATCGGGACGAGACGCCTAAGAAAGGTGGCGGAGACGATCTTAGGCGCCTTGGGATATCCCGATAGCGAGTTGTCGGTGGTCATCACCGGCGATCTGGGCATCCGCCGGGTCAACCGCGACTACCTCGGCAAAGACCGCCCCACCAATGTCATCTCGTTTGCCATGGGGGAGGGGGATTTCGGTGACCTCAATCCCGATGTGCTGGGTGACGTGATCATCTCGGCCGACACGGCGGCCCGGGAGGCGGAAGAGGCGGGCATCGCCTTCTGGTCGCGGCTCTGTTTCCTCCTGCTCCACGGCACCCTCCACATAACCGGGTACGATCACGAGCGGAGCGGCGAGGCCGAAGCCCGGCGGATGGAAGCAAAGGAACGTGAGATCTTCGCCCTCCTCGAGAACGGCGGACTTGTCTAGCTCCGGCCAGTGGAAAGACGGGAGTCCGCAAGAGGAACGCGCTCCCGGGGCACCCCTTAAGCCCAGCCGGTTCATTGATTCGGCCAACTGCGCCATTGAAGGGATTCTCTGGGCCTCACGGACCCAGCCGCACATGCGGTATCATTTCCTGGCCGCTTTGGGCCTGCTGGTGGCGGTGCTGTTCCTGCGGGTGACCCCCCTCGAATTCACGCTGCTGGCGGTCTCAGTCGCCTTTGTGCTGTTCGCTGAGCTCATGAATACCGCTGTGGAAGCGGTGGTGGATCTGGTGTCACCCGGCTACCATCCCTTGGCCAAGATTGCCAAGGACGTGGCCGCTGGAGGGGTGCTCACGGCCGCCATCGGCGCGGCGGTTATGGGATACCTGATACTCTCCAAGTACATTTTTCCGATTTACAAGGAGGCCCTCGCCATGATAGGAACGCCCACGGAGATGGGGACGGTCGTAGCGCTCCTCGTCGTGGTGATTGTTGTGGTGATCCTCAAGTCGTTGTCCGGCAGGGGGACCCCCCTGGAGGGAGGACTGCCGAGCGGCCATGCCGCCGTCGCCTTTGGCATCGCAACGGTGGTTTCCCTCTCCACCCAGGATCCTCTGATTTCCATCCTCACCATCGCTCTGGCAGTGATGGTCAGCCATTCGCGCCTGCTGCTCAATATCCACACCATGCGCGAAGTGGTCCTGGGCGCGATTACGGGGACCGCCATCTCCGCGCTGGTCCTGACTCTGTTCAGAATACTGAAGTAACGGCCCCGGCGGCACGTGATCACACATACATCATAACCAGCAACCGATGAAAGGGGAGGAAACAGCGCCTTGGACGAAGGCTCAGGCAGGAAAGGGAGCAGTCTGATCGACAGTATCGGCAGGTTCCTCACAGGCAGGAAGCGGATCACCGAGGAGGAAATCCAGGAGATCATGGATGCCGGTGAAGAGGAAGGGATCATCAACGAAGAAGAAAACGCGATGATCCGCTCCATCTTCGAGTTGCGGGACACCATCGTCCGCGAGATCATGGTGCCGCGGACCGACATGGCCTGCGTATCGGCGGATGCCGCGGTGGCGAACGTCCTTAATACCATTATCAGCTGCGGGCACTCCCGCATCCCGGTCTACGACGGTACCGTGGACAACATCATCGGCCTCATTTACGCCAAAGACCTCCTCAAATACTGGGGCATGAGCGAACCCGCCATCGATCTCAAGCGGATCATGCGGGCCCCCTACTTCATTCCCGAGACTAAAAACCTCGAGGAGCTGCTCCAGGAATTCAAGCGGAAGCGGGTTCACATCGCCATCGTCATCGACGAGTACGGCGGCACCTCGGGACTCGTTACCATCGAGGACCTGCTGGAGCAGATCGTGGGTGACATTCAGGATGAGTACGACCTGGAAGAGGAATGGCTGGAGGAGGAGCCCGACGGCTCGATCCTGGTCGATGCCCGGCTGCCCATCGAGGATCTGGAGGAGTATTTCGGCATCGAGGTTGAGCGGGAAAAATTCGACACGGTGGCAGGTCTCATCTTCCATCTCACCGGGCGGATTCCCATGGTGAGGGAGGAAGTCGAGAGCGACACCCTGCGCATGACCGTCCTGGAGGCCGGCGAACGTAACATTAAGAAAGTACGGATCGCCCGCCGCAGTGACGAGGCCGGGGAGGCCCAATCGTAGTGGATTACCGCAGATTTCACATGCCCGGCTTCAATGCCGTCCCCCGGCGCGACTACGTCATGGCTGCCCTTTCGGGCGTTCTCCTGGCCTTGTCGTTCCCCAAGCCCGGCTTTTCCATCTTGGCGTGGGTGGCCCTGGTGCCGTTACTGCTCGCCTGCGGCCGCAAGGCTCCCGCCGTCGCCTTCCGGCTCGGCTTCACCGCGGGATTGGTGGCCTACGCCGGCATTCTCTACTGGATCAATATTGCCGTGGTAACCTACGGCCGTCTCCACTGGAGCGTCAGCATCGTCATCTTTCTGATGCTGGCGGGCTATCTGGCCCTCTATCCCGCCGCAACCGCCTATGTCGTCAGACGCGGCGAAGATCGGGGAATCTCCGCCCTTCTTGCGTTTCCGGTGGTATGGGTGGGGCTGGAATATATCAGGTCATTTCTCCTCACCGGTTTTCCCTGGGCAAGCCTCGGGTACTCCCAGTACCGGACCCTGCCGCTCATCCAGATAGCGGATCTGACCGGCGTCTACGGCCTTTCGTTTCTCATCGCCCTGAGCAATGTGGTTCTGTACCGGATCATCCGCGGTTTTGCGGCCCGCGAACGGGCGCCCTATCCGGTGAAGAGCGCAGCTATCCTGGTTCTGCTTCTGGTCGCCACCCTTGCTTACGGTTTCAATCGCCTGCACCGCCCCGAGGCGGGGGCTCCTTTCTCCGTAGCCCTGATTCAGGGCAATATCGACCAGAGCGTAAAGTGGGACCCGGCTTTTCAGGAGGCGACGGTGGCGGTGTACGAGCGTCTGTCCCGCAAGGCGTGCAGCACCGGCCCCGCCGACCTGGTGGTCTGGCCCGAGAGCGCGGTGCCATTTTATCTTCAGAACGAGGAGAAATACGCGTCCCGCATCCGGAATCTGACGAGGGAGCTGCGCAGTTGCACAGTTGTGGGGAGCCCGGCCTTTGAACGGGACGGCGAGACGATTCGCTACCTGAACAGTGCGTTCCTTCTGTCCCCCTGGGGGGATGTTGTGGGCCGCAGCGACAAGATCCACCTGGTCCCCTTCGGCGAGTACGTGCCCATGGCGAAGTTTCTCCCCTTCGTCAACAAGATCGTGGCCGGCATCGGCGACTTTTCGCCCGGAGCCAGGATTGCCTCCCTTGAGACGGGGAAGGGAGCCATCGGGGTGCTGGTCTGCTTCGAGGGAATATTCCCCGAGCTGGCGCGGGGGTATGTGCGGGCCGGAAGCAGGGTTCTGGTCAACATAACCAACGACGCCTGGTACAAGCGATCCTCCGCTCCTTACCAGCATCTCTCCATGACAGTCTTTCGAGCCGTGGAGAACCGGGTTCCCCTGGTGCGGGCCGCCAACACCGGCATCACTGCCATCATCGACAGCAAAGGACACATTCTCAGAATGACCAATCTGTTCGAGGTATGGCGGCCCCGGTTTTCTTGGACACGAAAATGAGGTAAATCTAGGTGTTCAAGGAGGTCGTCAATGGAAAAGGATGTCAGTGTCTCCGGTGCGGCGGAAGGAGAGCGTAGCTCGACTGGAGCAGCACCGGAAGTCAAACGTTGGAGCGCCAACCGCAAAAAGGAGGTTGTCCTGCGGTTGATGCGCGGTGAACCAATCGATGCCTTGTCCCGTGAGTTGGGCATCGAAATCTATCGCCTGGAAGAGTGGCATCAGAAAGCACTCCAGGGGATAGAATCTGCTCTCAAGGCTCGTGAAGGTGATCCGTTGGCAGCGGAACTCGATGCAGCCTTCAAGCGCATCGGTGAGATCACCATGGAAAACGAGCTACTGCGGGAGAAAGCGAGGCGTGCCCACCCTTTGGCCCAGAGGAGATCGAAGAAATGAGTGCTACGATCTCCCCTGCCACCGGTAAAGCCTATGGCGTTCAGCGCGTCTGCCTTGCCTGGGGAGTGCCCCGCTCGTCGTTCTATAGCCGTGCAGGCAGAAAAACATTGCCTGCTGTACTGCTCAAGCGTGGTCCAAAAACACCGCTCTCTGACGACGAGGTACTTTCTCTCATCCGGACCGACCTGGAGACATCCCCCTTTGTCGGCGAAGGGCACCGTAAGGTCTGGGGACGACTACGCTTCGTCAAAGGGATAAAAGTCGGCCGCAAACGAGTGTTGCGTCTCATGCGGGAGAACAATCTGCTCTCCCCTCACCGGGTTGTTCAGGGACAGCCCAAGGACCACGCCGGCAAGATCATCACGGCGGCCCCCAACGTCATGTGGGGTACCGATGGCACCAAGATCTTCACCCTGGAAGAAGGGTGGTGCTGGTTGTTTACCGCCGTCGAGCATTGGAATGCCGAGTGCGTCGGTTGGCATGTGACCAAGAATGGCGACCGGTTTGCCGCATTGCAGCCGCTCGCCATGGGAATCAAGGCCCGTTTCGGCTCGGTCGGTGCCGCTGCTGCTCGAGGGTTGGCACTGAGGATGGATCACGGCAGCCAATACCTCTCAGAGCATTTCCAGAATCAGATCAAGTTCTGGGGAATTGCCCCAAGTTTCTCATTTGTTGCCGAACCGCAGACCAACGGGGTGACGGAACGGTTTAATCGGACTATCAAAGAGCAGGTCATCTATGGCCGCCATTACCGCACAATCGAAGAAGTAAGGATGGCAGTAGCTGACTTCATGGATCGTTACAACCGGCTGTGGCTGGTTGAAAAGCTCGGGTTCAGAAGCCCACGACAGGCTTTCGAGGAGTATCAACTCAAGAAGGCTGCGTGACTCTTATCTTGTGTCCAGGGTACCGGGCGCGCTACACAATCTGTTCGAGGAGGCGGTCCTTACCGGCGAGGTGCGACTGGGAGAGGGGGGCACCATTTATACCCGTTATGGCGACGTCTTTGCCATGGTCTGCCTGGCCTGTGGCGCGCTGATAGCACTGCGTGCCCATCGCAGGGCCGGTAGCGCCTGACGGGATATCCCGGACATTTTCCGGCGCCGTGTGCCGTCCCGCACCGGCGTCGCACTTATTTATTTGAGTCACAACAAGGAGTTGACGATGTTCAGAGAAGAAGTTGCACGGGTCGAAAATTTCGGGGAGCGGATTGCCAAGCTCCGGGGGTCTCTTTGACATAGACAGCAAGCGGGAAGACATCCAGGAACTGGAAGCGCAGATCGCCGCTCCCGGCTTCTGGGACAATAACGAGGAAGCCCAGAAGGTCCTGCGGGAGAGAACCCGCATCGAAAAACTCATAGACCTGTGGGATCGCCTCAACCGCCAGGCGGACGACATCCGCGTCCTCATCGAATTGGGAGAGGAAGCCCAGGACGAGGCCACACTCGACGAAGTCCGCGCCCTCAACGACAGCCTTGAGCGCGAAGTGGAAGGGGCCGAATTCCAGCGCATGTTGTCGGGCCCCCACGACAAGAACAGCTGTTTCGTTTCCATCAATGCCGGCGCCGGCGGAACCGAGGCCCAGGACTGGGCCGAGATGCTGCTCAGGATGTACCTGCGCTACTGCGAGCGCAAGGGCTGGAAGACCGAAATCACCGACTTCCAGGCGGGAGACGAGGCCGGGGTGAAGTCGGCGACCTTTACGGTTGACGGTGAGTACGCATACGGCTATCTTAAGGCCGAGGCCGGGATTCACCGCCTCGTGCGGATTTCCCCCTTCGACAGCAACGCCCGCCGGCATACCTCCTTTGCCTCGGTGTTCGTCTTCCCCGAAATCGAGGACGACATCGAGATCAAGATTGCCGAGTCGGATCTGCGGGTCGATACCTACCGTTCCAGTGGCGCCGGCGGTCAACACGTAAACACCACCGACTCCGCCGTCCGGCTTACTCACCTTCCCACGGGCATCGTGGTCGCCTGCCAGTGCGAGCGAAGCCAGCACCTGAACAAAGCCACGGCGCTGCGGATGCTCCGGGCGAAACTCTACGAAAAGGAGCTCCAGGAGCGCGAAGTCCAGGCCTCCGAACTGGCCGGCGAGAAAAAGGATATCGGCTGGGGAAGCCAGATCCGCTCCTATGTGCTCCACCCCTATAAGATGGTCAAGGATCTGCGGACCGGCGTCGAATCGGGCAACCCCGACGCGGTCCTGGACGGTGCACTGGAGGATTTCGTTGTAGCGTTCCTCATGGGGGTGCGGCGCGATGTGAAAGACTCCGACGAGTAAGGTGCGATGGCAAAAAAACTAACACTTTTCCTCGTGTTTGTCGCAGTGGCCTTCGTGACGGCCACGGGCTGCGCCACGCCCCGGGCGGGTCTCTCCCGCGTGGGCCATGCCATCCAGGTGGGGGCCTTCTCCGACGTGAAGAACGCCGAGCGTCTTACGGCAAGGCTTCAGGTTCGCGGGATCGATGCATTCTATTTCAAGCGTGACAACGGCCTCTACGCGGTCCGCTTCGGCGACTTTCCTTCCCGAGAGGCTGCCCGGAGGGAGGCCCGCAGGCTGGTAGCCGACGGCATGATCGGATCCTACTTCATCGCCTCACCGGAAAACCTGCCCGTCGCGAAACGCGAAACGGTCATCCGCAAGGAGCCGGCTACGATCATTAGCCGGCCTAAGTCCGACCAGCCCCGCAGCCGGCCCGACAACGACCGGGGCAGCCGGGACATGGGGGCCATTGCCGCCCGCACCGCGGAGCGGTTCGTTGGCATCCCTTACCGCTGGGGCGGGGATACCGTCGTGGACGGGATGGACTGCAGCGGGTTCGTCAGGGCCGTGTACAACCTCTGCGGGGTCAACATTCCCCGCACCTCCCGCGAGCAGTTCAAGGTGGGAGACCCGATCGGGCGCGAAGACCTGCGTGACGGCGATCTGGTTTTCTTCGGCGCCTCAGATGACAGCATCAACCATGTGGGAATCTACGTGGGAGACGGCCGGTTCGTCCATGCCCCCCGTCGAGGGGACGACATCAAAGTCTCCTCCCTGGACGAGAACTATTTCACCACCCGCTTCATGGGCGGGCGGCGCTACTTCTAATTTATCGAGGTAACCATGGCTCTGATCAAGCCGTTTCGGGCGCTCCGCCCGCCGAAGCACCTGGCTGAGAAGGTGGCCGCGCTTCCCTACGACGTCATGAACGTGGCCGAGGCCAAGGCCATGGCATCAGGCAACCCCTACAGCTTTCTCCACATCTCCCGGCCGGAGATCGATCTTCCTGCCGAGATGGATCCCTACGCTGAACCGGTCTACGAAAAAGGGCGGGAAAACCTGGAACGGTTCACGGCCGAGGGCATCCTCGTTCAGGAACCCCGGGAGTGTTACTACGTTTACCGCCAGAAAATGGGCGAGTTCGTGCAGACGGGACTCGTGGTCTGTGCCGGCGTGGACGACTACGAAAGCGGGGTCATCAAGAAGCATGAGCTCACCCGGGCCGACAAGGAAGAGGACCGGGTAAAGCACATCGACTATCTCGACGCCAACGACGAGCCGGTCTTCTATACCTATCGCAACGATCCGGCCATTACCGCCATCGTGGCCCGGGTTGCCTCGGCCGAACCGGCCTACGACTTCACCACGGACGACGGGGTTTCCCATACTCTCTGGGTCGTTGACGATCGCGCAGTCATCGACGAACTCACCGCCCGTTTCGCCTCCATCGCAACCCTGTACGTGGCGGACGGCCATCACCGGAGCGCTGCGGCCGGGCGGGTGCGGGATCTGCGCCGCTCCGCCAACCGCGGTCACAGGGGCGACGAAGAGTACAACTGGTTCCTTACTGTTATCTTCCCTGACAGCGAAATGACTATCATGCCCTACAACCGGGTGGTGAAGGACTTGAACGGTTTCACCGTGGCCGAGTTCATGGCACGGGTGGGAGAGCATTTCAGCGTTTCCCCGGAAGAGGGGCGGTTCGAGCCGAAAAGCAGGCACCAGTTCGGCATGTATCTGGAGGGGCGCTGGTACCAGCTTGTGCCCAAGCAGGGGGCCTTTGACGAGCACGACGCAGTGTCCCATCTTGATGTCTCCATCCTCCAGAACAACCTCCTGGGTCCGGTCCTCGGCATCCGCAATCCCCGGACCGACCAGCGGATTCATTTCGTGGGGGGCATCCGCGGCATCGGCGAACTGGAGCGCCTGGTCGCTGGTGGTGAGTATCGGGTCGCCTTCTCGCTCCATCCCACGTCCATGGCTGAGCTGATGCAGCTGGCCGATGCCGGCAAGATCATGCCCCCCAAGTCCACCTGGTTCGAGCCCAAGCTCAGGAGTGGGCTCTTTGTGCACCTCCTGACCTAGGACGGCGCATGGCGTGACCGGGGAGACACCATGAACCGCGAGCGGCGTTACTGGCTCTTCAAGTCCGAGCCGTCCTGTTTTTCGTTTGACGACCTCGGGAGCCGCCCCAACGGCACGGAGCACTGGGACGGCGTGCGCAACTTCCAGGCCCGCAATCTTCTGCGCGACGAGATCAAGCCCGGGGACGGGGTCCTCTTCTATCACAGCAACGTCCCCGATCCGGCGGTGGTCGGCATTGCGCGGGTCGTGCGCGAGGGGTATCCCGACTGGACCGCCCTGGACCCGGCAGGCGAACACTTCGATCCCCGGGCCGGCCGGAATAACCCCATCTGGTATATGGTCGATGTCAGGTATGTGAAGCCACTCGCGCGGCCGGTGACGCTCGCCGAGTTGAAGATGCACCCGGAGGTGGCGGATATGGTCCTCTTGCAGCGGAGCCGCCTTTCGGTACAACCGGTGACCCCGGCCCAATGGGAGTTCATCCTGAGGCTCGGCGGAATCCATGAGCCGTTCAATCTGTAAGCTATTTCGGAGGAATTGGTGAGAAACGTCGAGAAAATTCTCGTACTGCTGCTGCTCCTGGTCGGGATCGTCGTGGCGGCCTGTTCGGACAGGGAAACCAAGCCGGCCGGCGAGGCGAAGCCTGCAAGCGCCGCCGGCGCCTCGGATGCCGTCACGACTGCTTCGGGGCTTTCCTACGTGGACCTTGCCGCCGGGTCCGGTGCGGCCCCCGTGGCCGGTAAACCGGTGAAGGTTCACTACACGGGCTGGCTTGAGAACGGCACGAAGTTCGACAGCTCCGTGGACCGGGGAGAGCCGTTCGTCTTCACCATCGGCGCGGGCGAGGTGATCCCGGGATGGGACGAGGGGGTCATGTCCATGAAGGTCGGCGGCAAGCGCCGTCTCATCGTACCCCCCCAACTCGGGTACGGTGCCGCCGGAGCCGGCGGGGTGATCCCGCCGAATGCAACTCTGATTTTCGAGGTGGAACTGCTCGACGTTGCCACGTGATTGCGTGCTACGCCAAGGAGGGCGGATGCGACTCACGCTTTATGTAATCGGTTTTCTGCTGGCTGCCGTGCCGGCCATGGCCGGCAGCACTGTCACCTACTATCTGGACGGGGCCCGGATTTCGGGCGAAGCAAGCGCCGCCAGGGGCACGGTGGAAGTCCCGCTCCCTTCGACCTACATCCCCGGGTCCCTCCGGGTGAGTCCTGCCGGCCGTGCCAGCGTGGTCCGCGTGGAAGTGGAGCCCCTCCGGCCCGCTGCCGGATTCGGCAGTGAGATCGCCCGCCTGGCCGAACGGCGCAAGGGCCTTGAGGATCGGCTCAGAGCCATCGAAGCGCGGGAAGAGATATTCAAGGCGGCGGCAAAATCGCAAAGCAGCAAGACGCCGCGAAAGACCAAGGGCAACCCCGAACCCCTCACGTCGGTCAGGAAGGGGACCGAGTACGCCCTGACGCAGTTGGAGGAGGTCTATCGGGCCCGTCGGCAGGCCGAGGAGGGGATCAGGTCGGTGGATGACCGGCTGAAGGCACTCAAGGCTTCGGAGTCCCCTGGCGGCAGCGTGGCCCGGCTCCGACTCGCCGGAAAGGGCAGTGTCCGCTACAGTTACCTGGTGAAGGGAAACGGCTGGACCCCTTTTTACGACTTCAGATTCAACGGCACGGATTCGGTGGAGGTCACGCTTCGGGCCATTCTTCCACGGGGTGCCGGGAAAGGGAGCGTCGTCCCTCTGCCCATGGCGGACGCGGCCAACGGCGCCACGCCGCTCCCCGTGCCGGAGAACTTCGCTGTCGTGGATCGTCGCGTTTTCCCCGTCGAACGGGCGGAGGCCCTTGCCTCGCTCCAGGGCGGTACGGCCTTTTCCTTTCGCAATTCCTCCGCCACCAGACTCGTGTCGGGTGAGGGAGTCTGCTTTCGCAAGGGCGAGTATCTTGGCCCGGTGACGTTCGAGGGAGTGGCTCCCGGCGTTTTGTACGAGATCGTGGCCGGCAGATAAGGGTGTCCGGATGGCTCCAGAACCGGAGAGCAGTGGCGTACCCATGACCAATCACCAGTAGGGAGAAGACAATGAAAAATATCATCAACTTTCGCATGGCCGCCGTGCTTGCATCCTGTACGCTCCTTTCCGCCTGCGCCGACGGCGACCTGCCCTACTCGGACTCCACCAGCATCTCGTCGCCGGCCTATTCCCACAGTGCCGTGTTCCAGAACATGACGACCCTTGCGGTGTGGGGTAATAACGAGTCCGGCCAGCTCGGTGACGGTACAACCACCTCTGCTGCCACACCTAAGCGGCTCCGGCTCGGCTTTGCCACCTACTCCAGCGGATTTGCCACCGGGGCCTCACATACCCTCGCCATCGCGCGGTTCGACAACGTGAGCGGGGTCAGGGCGTGGGGGAGTAATTCGGCCGGACAGATCGGCCGCGATCCCGCAACGGTCCCGACCAGTTCCACACCGGTGAAGATCGGCGGCTTCGGCGGTGCCGTTCAGCAGGTGGCGGCCGGCGGACTCCATTCCATGGCTCTGGCCGGAGGCACGGTCTGGGCGTGGGGCAGCAACAGCGCGGGCCAACTTGCCCTGAACCCGATATCTTCCGCCACCCGCTTCGCCCCCAGGCAGGTTGAGACGGCCAAACTCCCCATTGCTCCGACCGCCATCGTTGCCGGCGGCAGTCACAGCATCGCCTATACCAGCACCGAGGCCTATGCCTGGGGCAACAACGCCAGCGGCCAACTGGGCAACGGAACCACCCTGAGCAACCACATGCCTCAAAAAGTCCAGCTTCCCTCTTCCATTACGATCCGCAAGATTTCCGCCGGCGGCAGCCACAACCTGGCCCTGGATTCTACCGGCGCGATCTGGGCCTGGGGGAGCAATGCCTATGGTCAGCTCGGCAACGGCACCACCACCAACCAGAGCACCCCTGTCCAGTTGACGCTTCCTGCCGGCGTCACCGGATTTATCGACGTGTTTGCCGGTCCGTCCCATTCGGTGGCCGTGGCGAGCAACTTCACGGTTTACACCTGGGGATTCAATACCCTCGGTCTTCTGTCCGTCGGAACCACCGGCGATCAACTGAGCCCGGCCCAGGTACGCGATGCATCGAACGTCCCCTTTACCGACGTGGAACGGGTGGTGCTCCTCGGGTCGTTCTTCACGATCGTCAAGAAAAATGGGTCAGGAGGCATGTGGGCCTGGGGGTATAACGGCTATGGCCAACTCGGCGACGGCACGACCAGTAACCGGACCGCGCCGGTGCAGGTGGCCCTTCCCTGATCCTGTCTTCAACTGTTTGAATATGCAGGCCAAATTGACGGGGTGCGCTCTGTTCGCACCCCGTTTTTCCTTGACTTGGCATGCTCCTTTGGCTAAGTTGACGGTTTGTTAAACGGGCCGGAAAGCGGCTACCAGAAAGGGACTGTACGAGCAATGGAAGAGTTGAGTGAGCTGTTGCTCCAGAGGCGGCGCAAGGTCGACGCCCTCTGGGAAGCGGGGATCAATCCCTACCCGAATGATTTCAAACCTCTCCATACGTCTGCCGATTTCAGGGAGGCCTATGGCACCGTGGATACCATTGAGGATGATCCCCGCAGCTTTACCGTCGCGGGCCGTATCATCGCGCGCCGCTCCTTCGGCAAGGCTGCGTTTATCCAGATCCAGGACCGTAAGGGACGGATGCAGGTCTACGTACGCAAGGATACGGTGGGCGACGAGGCGTTCGAGGCGTTCGAGACTTTCGATATCGGCGACATCGTCGGTGTCGGCGGCACCCCGTTCCGGACCAAGACCGGCGAGCTCACTCTCAATGCCGCGTTCATCCGTCTCCTGACCAAGTCGCTCCAGCCGCTTCCCGAGAAGTTCCACGGGCTCACGGACGTTGAGACGCGCTATCGCCAGCGCTACGTGGACCTCATCGTGAACCCCGAGGTGCGCGAGGTGTTCGTCAAGCGGTCCCGCATCGTCAATCTCATCCGCGAATTCATGGTGCGCAAGGATTTTCTCGAAGTGGAAACGCCCATGATGCAGCCGATCCCCGGCGGTGCCACGGCGCGCCCCTTCGTGACCCACCACAATGCCCTCGATATGCAGCTTTTTCTTCGGATCGCACCGGAGCTGTACCTGAAGCGGCTCGTGGTCGGCGGCTTCGAGCGGGTCTTCGAGATCAACCGTAACTTCCGCAACGAGGGGATTTCAGTGCGCCACAACCCCGAGTTCACCATGATGGAGTTCTATCAGGCCTACGCCACCTTTGAAGACCTGATGGATTTCACGGAGGAACTCCTCTGTCATGTTGCGCAGGAAGTGCTGGGCACCCTCGATTTCACCTACCAGGAGATGCCGATCAGCTTCCAGCGCCCCTGGAAGCGGCTCGCCGTTGTCGAGGCGATTCTGGAATACGGCGACATCGACGCCAAGTCCCTGGCGGACCGGGATCTGGCCTATGCCTACGCCCAGCGGCTGGGGCTCGACCTGCCCGCCGACGTGGGGTACGGCAAGCTCATTACCGAGATTTTCGAGGAAGTGGCGGAAACAAAACTGATCCAGCCGACGTTCATTACCGCCTATCCCACCGAAGTGTCACCCCTTTCCCGCAAGAGCGACAAGGATCCGGAGATCGTGGACCGGTTCGAGCTGTTCATTGCCGGTCGCGAGATGGCCAACGCCTTCTCCGAGTTGAACGACCCGGTGGACCAGAAGGAGCGCTTCCTCGCCCAGGTGGCGGCCAAGGCCAAGGGCGACGACGAGGCCCACTACATGGACGAGGATTACATCCGCGCGCTTGAGTTCGGCCTTCCCCCCACGGCGGGGGAGGGGATCGGCATCGACCGGCTCGTGATGCTGCTGACCGATTCACCTTCGATTCGCGACGTCATTCTCTTTCCGCAACTACGCAAGGAAAAATAAGAAAACCGGGTCCAGGGGCCGGAGAACGGCAGGCGGATTTCTCCCGGTCCCCGATTTCCGGTTCCGGATGCACCCATGCCCTACGAGTTATTTATCGGTCTCCGCTATCTGAAGGCCAAGCGGAAGTCGACCTTCATATCGATCATCACCTTTATTTCCACCGCGGGCGTTGCCCTGGGGGTCCTTGCGCTTATCGTCGTTCTGGCGGTGATGACCGGCTTCGAAGAAGATCTCAAGGAAAAGATCCTCGGCACCAACGCCCACATCGTGGTGCTGAAATCGAGCGGCGGCATCGAGGACTATCACGCCATGATGGAGCGGCTTAGTGCCGTCAAAGGGGTTAAGGCCGTCACCCCATTCATCTACAGCCAAGTGATGCTTTCCTCGGGCGGCAACGTTTCCGGTGTGGTGCTCAGGGGGGTCGATCCCGCCACTGATCCCCAGGTCACCAATCTCTCCCGTTCCCTCGTCGACGGCAAACTGACCGATCTCACTACTGTCCCGGCCCCTCTGGCCTCGGCCGAGCCGGTCCGGCCCGGCATCATCATCGGCAAGGAGCTGGCGCGTTCCCTCAACCTGTACGTGGGCGACACCCTGAACGTCATCTCTCCCCTCGGCAACATTACCCCCCTCGGCATGGTTCCCAAGATGAAGCAGTTCCGGGTGGTCGGACTCTTCAACACCGGCATGTTCGAGTATGATTCGACCCTGGCCTACGTGGGGCTCGGCGAGGCCCAGGAGTTTCTTTCGATGGGGAAAGCGGTCACCGGTATCCAGCTCCGGGTTGCCGATGTCTACCACACGGGAGAGATGGTGCGGGAGATCAACCGTGACCTCGGATTCCCTTACTATGCCCGGGATTGGATGCAGATGAACAAGAACATTCTTTTTGCCTTGAAGACCGAAAAGATGGTAATGTTCATCATTCTGACCCTGATCGTCCTGGTGGCCGCTTTCGGCATCGCCTCGACCCTCTTCATGGTGGTCATGGAGAAGACAAAGGATATCGCCATCCTCAAATCCATGGGGGCGACAGGGCGGAGCATCATGAAGATTTTCGTTCTCGAAGGGCTCATCATCGGCATCTCCGGGACGGCCATCGGCGTTATCGGCGGACTTCTTGTGGCGCTGAACCTGGAGCCCATCGTCGGAGTCATCCAGCGGGTCACCGGTTTCGAGTTGTTCAGCAAGGACGTTTACTACCTGGATCATTTTCCGTCCCAGGTCGTGCCGTCCGACGTACTGCTCATCTCGGTGACGGCCGTGATTATCTCACTGGTGGCGACCCTCTACCCGTCCTGGCAGGCATCACGCCTCCCCCCGGCCGAGGCGTTGCGCTATGAGTAACCTCATCGAGGTTGTGGACCTCTGCAAGACCTACGGCGCCGGGGACACTCGCGTCGATGTGCTCAGGGGGGTCAATCTGGCGGTTGCCGAAGGGGAAACCATTGCCCTGGTGGGGGCCTCAGGGGCCGGCAAGAGCACCCTCCTCCATCTTATGGGGACCTTGGACCGCCCTTCGTCAGGGTCGGTGCTGTTCGGCGGCGAAGATGTCTTCCGGAAAAGCGACATGGACCTGGCCGCTTTCCGCAACCGCTCCATCGGCTTTGTGTTTCAGTTTCATCATCTGCTGCCGGAGTTCACGGCAGAGGAAAACGTTATGATGCCGGCCCTGATCGGCGGCATGAAGCGATCCGCGGCGCTTGGCCCGGCCCGGGAACTGCTTTCGGAGGTCGGCCTTGCCCACCGGCTCACCCACAAGCCGGGGGAGTTGTCCGGCGGGGAGCAGCAGCGGGTGGCCATCGCGCGGGCTCTGGTCCTGTCGCCCCGGCTCCTGCTGGCCGATGAGCCGACTGGCAACCTGGACATGAAGACCAGCGACGAGGTTCATGAAACGCTCTCCGAAATCAACCGGAAACGGGGCCTGACCCTGGTGGTCGTGACCCATAATGAGCGGCTCGCTTCCCGCATGGGACGGACTGTCCGGCTGGTGGACGGCCGCATCGAGGTGTAGCACTCTTTCGTCTCAACAGGCAGCACGTAGGGCAGCGCAGTTAAAATCCACATTTCCGGGGTAGCGGTGCGACGGCTACAAGCGACTTCACTAGGAATCATTGCCGCAGTGGTGCTGAACGTTCAGGGTGTTCGGGCCGAGGGTGAAAAAATCATCGATGTCCGGGTCAAGGGGAACCGGCGGGTCGAGACGGCTGCCATAACCAACGCCCTTTCTCTCAAAACGGGCGATCTGCTCTACGCCGAAAAGGTGGACGCCGATGTGCGGGCTGTTTACAAGCTCGGGCAGTTCATCGACGTGCGGGCAGAGACCGAGCAGGGCGATGGTGGAGTGGTCCTGGTCTATACGGTGCAGGAAAAGCCCATTATCCGCGAAGTCAGGATCGAGGGTAACAAGGAGCTTTCCACCGACAAGGTGCGGGACGCCCTGGGACTCAAGGCGAACACCATCTTTTCCCAGAAGGAGTTGACCCTGGCGGGCAAGCGGGTCAAGAAACTCTACGGGGATGAGGGCTATTACCTGGCCGAAGTCACCACCCGGAGCGAGAAGCGTTCCGACACCGACGTGCGGGTGATTGTCTCGGTGGCCGAAGGGGAAAAGGTCCTGATCAAGTCGATCCGCTTCGAGGGCAACAAGGCCTTCAACGCAAGCAAGCTTCGCGGAGTCATGGAGACCAAGGAGAAGTGGTTCCTCTCCTGGCTTACCGGTGCCGGCACCTACAAAGACGAGGTGGTGAAGAACGATGCAAACCTCATCGCCGATCTCTACTTCAACAACGGCTACGTCAACGTCAAGGTCGGAGAGCCCCAGGTGGCGCTCAACGAGGACAAAAGCGGCCTTATCGTAACCATCGGCATCACCGAGGGGGATCAGTTCAGGACCGGCGCCATCGGCTACAAGGGGGATCTGCTGGAGAAGGAGGAGGACCTCACCAAGGTGCTCAGGCTCAAGTCGGGGGATGTGTTCAGCCGGGCGAATCTCCGTACCGATGTTATGACGCTCACCGATCTTTACGCGGACAAGGGATTTGCCTTTGTCAACGTGACACCGCTCACCAAGGTGAACCCGGAAACGAAGACCGTGGACCTGACCTTCGAGTTCGAAAAGGGGGAGAAGGTCTTCTTCGATCGCATCAACGTTAGCGGCAACACCAAGACCCGCGACAAGGTCATTCGCCGCGAGCTGAAAGTGGCCGAGGGCGAAACCTACAGCAGCACGGGCCTGAAGCAGAGCAAGCAGCGCCTCATGAACCTCGGGTTCTTTGAGGAAGCGGCAATCTCCACGGTTAAGGGGAGCGCCGAGAACAAGCTGGATGTGAATATCGAGGTGAAGGAGAAGCCCACCGGCACCTTCAGCATCGGTGCCGGCTACAGTTCGCTTGACGGCCTTATCGGCCAGGGCTCCGTCTCCCAGGGCAACTTCCTTGGGCTGGGCCTCAGGGCTAACCTGGCCGCCTCCATCGGCGGCAAATCGTCCACGTTCAACCTGGGTCTCACCGACCCCTATTTCCTCGATACCCGCTGGACTTTGGGGGGCGACCTTTACCGGACCGAGCGCGACTACCTCGACTTTACCCGCCGGGCAACGGGCGGCGACATCAAGGCGGGGTATCCTCTGAGCGATACTTTGAGAACCCTCTGGGTCTACAAGTACGAGCAGAAGGAAATCTTCGACATCTCACCGGCCCTGCGGGTCGTGCCCGAGACCAACTCCACTACCAGCTCCATCTATGTGAGCCTGACCAGGGACACCACCGACTACCGTCTCGACCCCACGCGCGGCATGGTCAACAACCTCTCGGTCGAGTTCGCCGGTCTCGGCGGCACAAACCGGTTCCTCCGCTACTACGGCGATACTTCGGTCTTTTTCCCGACCGGTTTCGGGACGGTTCTGAGCCTGCGGGGTACCCTCGGTTACATCCAGGGGCTCGGCGGCAAGGACATTTCCATTGACGAGCGCTTCTTCGCCGGCGGCATCAATACTCTGCGGGGATTTGAGGGCCGAAGTGTGAGCCCGTCCATTATCACCTATGTGCCGACCACCGACCCGCTGACCGGCCTCCCCACGACAAACCCCGAACGGGCATTTGTCGGCGGCGACAAGGAGGCGATCCTGAACGTGGAATACACGATTCCGCTCCTCAAGGATGCGGGCCTCAAAGGGGTTCTCTTCTTTGATGCGGGTAACGTGTACGGCGAGAACCAGGATATGTTCTCCAGTGTCCTGATGAGTTACGGTGCCGGTATCCGGTGGGTGTCTCCCATGGGACCGCTGCGGCTTGAGTACGGCATTCCGCTCAACCCCCGCGACGGCATCGACAAGTCAAGCGGGCGTTTCGAATTTTCAATCGGGAGCTTTTTCTAGAACCTGCGGGTTTCAGAGCACCAGCTAAAGGAGAAACAATGAAAAGGATCATTGCAGCCACCGTCGTTACGTTGTCACTCATTGCCGCTTCCGCCTTCGGAGCGGAAGGGGGCAAACTCGGCTTCATCGACATGCAGAAGGCTCTCAACCTCTCCGAAGCGGGCAAGGAGGCCAAGGAGCAGCTTGCGGCAAAGGTGAAGAAGTACCAGGACGAAATCAACCTCAAGCAGGATGAGCTCAAAAAGCTGAAGGACGACCTGGAAAAGCAGAGCGTGCTCCTCTCCGATTCGGCGCGCAACGCCAAGGAGAAGGACTATCAGCAGAAGCTCAAGGAGTTCCAGCGGTTCACCAAGGATGCCCAGGACGAGCTCCAGGCCAAGGACGAGGAGTTCACCAAGCGGATCATCGAGGAGCTGGAGCGGGTCATTCAGGACTTCGGCCGCAAGAGCGGCTACACGATCATCTTCGTGAAGAACGAGAGCATGATCTTTGCCGACGATAAAGCCGACCTGACCGAGGACGTTCTGAAGATTTTCAACGCCTCCCGGAAGAAATAAGATGGCCGTGAGCAAGACGCTACAGGAACTGGCTGACTACCTCGGTGGAACGCTGGTCGGCGACGGCTCCCGCCAGATCGTCGGCGTGGCGAGCCTCGATGACGCCACCGACAGCCAGATCACGTTTCTCGCCAATCCCCGCTATGCGCCGAAGGTTGCCTCCACCAGGGCCGGCGCGGTCATTTTGCCGCCCGGCGCCGAACGGCACAACCACAACGCCATCATGGTCCCCAATCCCTATCTGGCGTTCGCCCGGCTGCTGACCCTCTTCTACGTGGCTCCCCGCGCGGCCCGCGGAGTGATGGACGGAGCCCATGTCGGCCGGAACGTGAAACTCGGCTCGGAGATAACGATTCACCCGGGTGCGGTGGTCGGCGATAATGTGACCATAGGCGACCGGGTGACGCTTCATCCGGGAGTGGTGCTCTATGAGGGGGTCACTGTCGGCGACGACGTCACGCTCCATGCCAACGTCACGGTCTATCAGGGGTGCCGCATCGGCAACCGGGTAACGATCCACGGGGGGACCATCATCGGTTCCGACGGCTTCGGCTACGCGCCCGACGGCGACGGCTGGTACAAGATCCCCCAGCTGGGCAACGTGGTGATCGAGGATGACGTGGAAATCGGCGCCAACGCCGCCATCGACCGTGCCGCCCTTGCTTCCACCGTTATCGGTAAAGGGACCAAGGTCGACAACCTCGTCATGATCGCTCACAACTGCGTCATCGGCGAGAACTGCATGATCGTCTCCCAGGTGGGCATTTCGGGGAGTACCAAGCTCGGCAGGCGGGTAACGCTCGGCGGGCAGGTGGGCGTGGCCGGGCACCTTGAGATCGGCGATAATGCCATGATTGGCGCAAAGTCGGGCGTTCCGGGCAATGTGCCCTCGGGCACCATTATGAGCGGCATCCCTGCCTTCGATCACCGGGAGTGGCTCCGTGCCTCGGCGGTTGTGCCGAAACTCCCTGAAATGAAGCGGACTGTGGCCGCCCTGGAAAAACGGCTCCGCGAGCTTGAGGAGAAGCTGGAATCCGCAGTCTAGCCGGCTCCGCACCGGTTTGTTTCGCTATTTTCGGTCGTGTAATCGAGAAAACGCGACTGTCCTCCGGGCGGTCCGTTTTTCTCTTTTGAGGAGCGTGAACATGGAAACAGTCTTTGATATCAACGAAATCATGAAGATTCTTCCCCACCGCTACCCCTTCCTCCTGGTGGATCGGATTGTGGAGTACGTTGCCGGCGAGCGGATCGTGGGGATCAAGAACGTCAGCATCAATGAGCCGTTTTTCCAAGGCCACTTTCCGGGACACCCGGTGATGCCGGGAGTCCTGATCGTTGAGGCCATGGCCCAGGTGGGGGGAATCTACGCCTATGTGACCTTGGGCGACGAGGTCCGCGACAAGGTCTGCTACTTTGCCTCCATCGACAACGTCAAGTTCCGCAAACCGGTGGTGCCGGGAGACCAACTGCGGATCGAAGTAACGATCTCCGGTTGCAAGCGGGGCATCTGGTGCTTCAGCGCCAGGGCCACCGTGAACGGCAAGCTGGTCACCGAGGCGGAGCTCAAGGCGACCTTTGCCGACAAGGAAAAACTCTAAATGATTCATCCTACGGCAATCGTGCATCCCGGGGCGGAAATCGCCGAGGGTGTAGAAATCGGCCCCTATGTCATTATCGGGGCGCACGTTCGTATCGGACGGGGCACCACCGTTGGACCCCACACCGTCATCGACGGCTGGACCGAGATCGGCGAGGACAACCGGATCTTCAACATGGCCTCCGTGGGCGGCATTCCCCAGGACCTGAAATACCGGGGAGAGGAAACCTGGCTGCGGATCGGCAACCGTAATGTCATTCGCGAGTTCACGACGCTCCAGCCGGGGACGGTCACCGGCATCGGCGAAACGGTAATCGGTGACGACAACCTGTTCATGGCCTACTGTCATGTGGCCCACGACTGTGTGATCGGCAATCGGGTCATCATGGCCAACGGATCGACACTGGCCGGCCATGTGGTAGTCGAGGATTTCGCCATCCTCGGCGGGCTTTCGGCGGTTCATCAATTCGTCAGGGTGGGCGAGAGCGCCATGCTCTCCGGAGGGGCCATGGTTGTTCAGGATGTGTTGCCGTTCACCATCGCCAGCGGCAACCGGGCGGTTTCCTCCGGTCTCAACACGGTGGGGCTCCGGCGGCGCGGCTTCTCCGAGGAGCTCGTTGGCCGGATCAAGAAAGCCTACCGGCTCGTGATCCGGTCCGGTCTCAAGCTGGAGGAGGCATTGCGCCGCATCCGCGAGGAAATCCCTCCCTCGCAGGAGGTCGACCACTTTGTTACTTTTGCCGAGAAATCGGAAAGGGGACTCTGCAGATGACGGACAAACTACGGACAGCGGTTATCGGCGTCGGCTACCTGGGACAGTTTCATGCGGAAAAGTATGCCCAGCTTCCTGATACCGAGCTGGTGGCGGTGGTCGACACCGACATGAACCGGGCCGCAGAGGTGGCGGCCAAGGTCGGTACCAGTCCCTGCACCGATTACCGTGAGCTGTTGGACCGGGTCGACGCCGTGAGCATTGTGGTGCCGACCCAGTACCATTTCGAGGTGGCGCGGGCGTTTCTGGACCGTGGTGTCCACGTGCTGCTGGAAAAACCGATTACCACCACCATCGAGGAAGCGGATGAGCTGATCCGCATTGCCGATGAGCGGAAGGCGGTGTTCCAGGTGGGGCACCTTGAGCGCTTCAATCCGGTGGTCATGGCCCTTGACGAGCTGCTGACCGGGCCGCGCTTCATCGAATCGCTCCGGATCGCTCCGTTCAAGCCCCGGGGGACCGATGTGAACGTGGTGCTCGACCTCATGATCCACGACATCGACATCATCCAGCACATCATCGATTCGCCCGTGAAGCAGGTCAATTCCATCGGCGCGCCGGTCTTCACCGACGAGGAAGACATTGCCAATGCCCGGATCCAGTTCGAGAACGGCTGTGTGGCCAACGTCACTGCCAGCCGGATCAGCCTGAAGAGCGAGCGCAAGATGCGGATCTTCCAGGCCGACTCCTACATCACGGTCGACTTCCAGAATAAATCCCTGGCGGTCTTCCGCAAGGGGAGCGGCGAGATGTTCCCCGGCGTGCCCAATGTGGCCATGGACCAGAAGACGTTCGAGCAGGGCGATGCCCTGAAGAGCGAGATCGCCTCGTTCCTGGACTGCATCAGGACCGGGGCGACCCCGGTGGTGAGTGGCCGGGACGGCAAGCGGGCTCTGGAGACGGCGCTCATGATTACGAAACAACTGTAGACGCGTTGAAGCGTTAACGGATTGATACCTTTGATCTGATGGTCAAGCACCACGTCCGCGTTTCAATGCGTATCCAAGGAGGAAGACAATGATTCCAATGGTAGACCTCAAGGTCCAGTACCTGAAACTTAAAGACGAGATCGACCGGGGCATTCTGGAAGCCCTGGAGAAGACCCAGTTCATCCTCGGTCCCAACGTGAGCGCCTTCGAGGAGGAGGCTGCGGCGTACCTGGGCGTGAAGCACGCCATTGGGGTAGCCTCCGGCACCGACGCCCTTCATCTTGCTCTGGCCGCAGCCGGCATCAAGGAGGGTGACGAGGTGATCACCTCCCCCTTCACCTTCATCGCAACGGCCGAGGCCATTCGCTATGTGGGGGCGACGCCGGTCTTCGTCGACATTGACCCGCGCACCTACAATATCGATCCGGCAGCCATCGAGGCGGCCATCACCCCCAGGACCCGTGCAGTGCTGCCGGTCCACCTGTTCGGCCAGCCCGCCGATATGGGGGCCATCGAGGCGATCTGCGCCAAACACGGCCTCCTTCTGGTCGAAGATTGCGCCCAGTCCTTCGGCGCCGCCGCGGCAGGCCGGATGACCGGTTCCATCGGCGCTCTGGGGGCCTTCAGCTTCTTCCCCAGCAAGAACCTTGGGTGCTACGGCGACGGGGGCCTCGTGACAACCTCCTGCTCCGAGACGGCCGAGATGGTCAAGGTGCTCCGCAACCACGGGAGCAAGGTCCGCTATCACCATTCGGTCATCGGCTACAACAGCCGCCTCGACGAGATCCAGGCCGTGATCCTGCGGGCCAAGCTCAAGCATATCGACGAGTACAACCAGGGACGGCGCCGGGTGGCGCATCTCTACTCGGAACTGCTGGCCGGCACCGGCATCGTCACCCCCTTCGAGGACGGCAAGGGCGTTCACGTCTACCACCAGTACACACTGCTCACGGACCGGCGCGACGACATCATGAAAGCCCTGACCGGGGCGGGCATCGCCTCCGCCATTTACTATCCCATCCCGCTGCACAAGCAGGATGTCTTTGCAGTACAGTTCGCCGGCCTGACCCTCCCGGTGACCGAGGATGCGGCGGCCCGCTGCATGTCGCTCCCCATCTTCCCCGAGATGACCGAGGAGCAGGTGCGCGAGGTGGTCGGGGTCATCAAGAGCGCGCTCTAGCTGCGACACCTGCCACGACACTGAACACGGAGACGCCCTGCGGGGCGTCTCTGCCATTTTTGACGGATGACAGAAAACACATCACATCGAATCATGATCGTTGCCGGCGAGGCCTCGGGCGACCTCCACGGGGCCGGACTGGTCAGGGAAGCGCTCCGTCTTGACCCGACTCTCTCTTTCTTCGGCATCGGGGGCCCCCGCATGCGGGAAGCCGGGGTGGAGACCCTGGTGGACTCCTCGGAGATGGCGGTGGTGGGTATCGTGGAGGTGCTGGCCCACATCGGGGTGATCTCCCGCGCCTTCATGACGCTCAGGCAGGTCATCGTTTCGAATCCGCCCGACCTCCTGATTCTCATCGACTACCCCGATTTCAACATGCTTCTTGCCCGGGTGGCCCGACGCCACGGCGTCAAGGTACTCTACTACATCAGTCCCCAGGTCTGGGCCTGGCGGACCGGGCGGGTCAAGACCATCGGCCGGCTGGTGGACCGGATGGCCGTGGTGTTTCCCTTTGAGGTGCCCTTTTACGAACGGGCCGGGGTGCCGGTCAGCTTCGTGGGACATCCGCTGGCGGACCGGGTGCGTCCGACCATGGGGCGTGACGAAGCCCTGGCCTCCTTCGGGCTCGATCCGGGGCGGCGAGTGGTGGGACTCTTCCCCGGCAGCCGCCGCGGGGAGATCGCCAAGCTTTTCCCGGTAATCCTCGAAAGCGCGCAGCAGCTGCGGGAACGCTATCCCGACATCCAGTTCATCCTGCCGCTGGCATCGAGCCTCACCGATGGAGACATTGCTCCCCTGCTGGCGGCATCGGGCCTTGACGTTACTGTGACTCAAGACCGGGTGTACGACGTGATGCAGGTCTGTGACGCCATAATTACCGTCTCCGGCACCGTGACCCTGGAGATCGCCCTCATGGGCGTGCCCATGGTGATCATCTACAAGGTGTCTCCGCTTACCTACCAGGTGGGGAAGCGGCTCATCCGCGTCGACCATATCGGCATCTGCAACATCGTTGCGGGCGAGCGGGTGGTTCCAGAACTGATCCAGGACGATGCCTCGGCCGACCGGATCGCCGCCGAGATCGGACGCTATCTGGATGATCCCGCCTATGCGGAGAAAACTCGCGCCGGCCTTGCCATGGTCAAGGAAAAGCTCGGTACCGGCGGCTGCTCGGAACGGGTAGCAGGAATCGTTCTGGAAATGCTCGGAAAGCAGGTTTAATGGATACCTTCAAGCGCATTCTGCATTACAGCAAGCCCTACTGGTGGCGGATCGTCATCTCCATGGCGGCGTCACTCTGCGTCGGCGGCACCGATGCGGCCATCGCCTGGATGGTGGAGCCGCTGCTGAAGAAGATCTTTTCCGAAAGGGACATGACGATTTTCATCCTCGTCCCTGTGGCCCTGATTATCGTCTTCCTGTTCCGCGGGGTGGCACGGTTCCTCCAGGGCTACTATGTCCAGACCGCAGGTCAGCTGGCCATCCAGGACATCCGCAACGAGGTGTACCGCAAGCAGATAGGGCTGCCCCTGCGCTACTTCACCGATAATCCCACCGGGACCCTCATGTCCCGGATCATGAGCGACGTGGGGCAGATGCAGCAGGGGGTGGCAAATATCGTCACGAGCCTGTTGCGAGACGGCGTGACCGCCATCGGCCTGCTGGGCGTCATCTTCTACCGCAACTGGCAGCTGGCGCTCATCACGTTTATCGTGCTCCCCCTTACGGCCGTTCCGGCCCAGAAAATCGGCAAGAGGATCAAGAATCTGGCAAAACAGTCCCTGGGCCAGATGGGTGAGATCACGAGCATTCTCCAGGAGACGTTCTCCGGCATCAAGGTGGTCAAGGCATTCCGTCAGGAGAAGAGCGTTGTGGATCGGTTCAGCCGGACCAACCTCGGCCTGTACCGCTACCTGCGCAAGAGCATTAAATACGAATCGCTTCACACGCCCATCATGGAGATCATCACTTCGTTCGGAGTGGCGGGGGTGATCTGGTTCGGCGGCAGCCAGGTCATGGACGGCAAGATGACGGCGCCCGAATTCTTCTCCTTTCTGACCGCCATGGTGATGCTCTACGGCCCGATCAAGAAGGTCCTCAGCGCCTACAATACGGTTCAGCAGGCCATGGGGGCGGCCGAACGGGTTTTCGAGGTCATCGATCATCCAGCGGACATCCAGGACCCGCCCGATCCGGTGGAGCCGGGAATGGTTCGCGGCTCCGTAGAACTGCGCAATGTCTCGTTCCGCTATGACGATGAGGAGGTGCTGCGTGACGTATCGTTCACGGCCGGGCGGGGCGAGGTGGTGGCTCTGGTTGGGCCATCGGGCGCCGGGAAGACGACGGTCATGTCGCTCATTCCCCGGTTTTACGATGTGACCGGCGGTGCGGTGCTCATCGACGGGATCGACGTACGGCGCTTGCGGCTGGATGACCTCCTTTGCCAGATCGCCCTGGTGGATCAGGAAACGATCCTGTTCAACGAAACCATTGCCAACAACATCAGGCTCGGCAACCCCGATGCTACCCTGGAGGAAGTGGAGCGCGCGGCCCGGTCTGCCTTTGCCCACGACTTCATCATGGAGATGCCAGAGGGGTATGACACAAACATCGGCGACCGGGGGGTGCGCCTCTCCGGTGGTCAGCGGCAGCGGCTCTGCATCGCCCGGGCCATTCTCAAGAATGCCCCGATTCTCCTCCTGGATGAGGCAACCAGCGCCCTGGATACGGAAAGCGAGCACATGGTCCAGCAGGCCCTGACCAATCTGATGAAGAACCGGACCACCCTGGTGATTGCCCACCGGCTCTCCACTGTTCTCCATGCGGACCGGATCGTGGTCATTGACAAGGGTGAGGTGGTTGAGGTCGGGACCAACGACGAGTTGTTGGCGCGCGACGGGCTCTACCGCAAGCTCTACGACATGCAGTTCAAGTGAAAGGCCGGGACCGGTCCCGGGTTTGACGGCCGACCGGTCGGGGATGGCGTTTCGATGGTCTTTCTTGTGTACGACATACTGCTGCTCCTGCTGTCGCCCGCGATTATCGCCCACCACGCCTGGCGGACAGTGAGCCGGGGGAGGAGTTTCGCCGGGTTCGGCGAGCGGTTCGGGTTCATCGCGCCGGAACGGCTCATACCCGTTGCGGGCAAGAGGCCCGTCTGGGTCCACGCGGTTTCGGTGGGGGAAACCATGGCGGTGAAGCCCCTGCTGCGTGAGCTGAAACATCGGTATCCCGAGCGGCCCGTCGTGCTCTCAACCGTGACCGAAACCGGACGTTCTATTGCCGAGAAGATCGCCGAGGCGGATCTAGTCGTCTACTTCCCCTTTGATTTCGGCTTTGCCGTGTCCCGCGCACTTCGGCTCGTATCCCCGTCGCTGGTCATTGTGGTGGAGACGGAGATCTGGCCCAATTTCCTGCGCTACGCCCGTCGGAGGTCAATCCCCGCCGTCATGGTCAATGGTCGCATTTCGGACCGCTCCTTTCCGCGCTATCTCCGGTTTTCGTGGTTTTTTGCCCCACTCCTGGCCAAGCTGTCCGCCCTCTGCATGCAGAGCGAGGAGGATGCCCGCCGCATCGTGGCTATCGGTGGGCCGGCGCAGCGGGTGTTCGTGACACGCAACCTCAAGTATGATCTCCCCGTGAGAACCCTGAGCCCGGCGGAGCGCGAGGAATTGCACCAGCGTTACCGTCTCCCACCGGACACCCTCGTCATTACTGCCGGAAGTACCCATGCCGGTGAGGAAGAGGTCGTGGTGGACAGCTATGCCCGCCTTGCCCGGGAGCGGTCCGGACTGTTCCTGGTGCTCGTGCCCCGGCACCCGGAGCGCGCCGCTGAAGTAGGGACGATGCTGCAGGGCAAAGGGATTCCCCATGTGCGTCGTTCCGCCCTTGATGGGGCGCCTGAACCGGCAGCCGGCGGGGTTCTGCTGGTGGACACCGTCGGCGAACTCATGAACCTCTATGCCCTGTCCGACTTGGTCTTCGTGGGGGGAAGCCTCGTGCCGGTGGGCGGGCACAACCTGCTGGAACCTGCGTCGGTCGGGGCCCCGGTCCTGTTCGGCCCCCACATGCACAATTTTCGGGAGATAACGGCCCTGGTCCTGGCAGCCAATGCGGGCGAGCAGGTTGAAGACCGAGCCGGTTTGGAGGATGCCCTGCGGCGGCTCCTGAACGACGAGCCCCGCCGACTCGCCATGGGTGAGCGCGGCATCCGCCTCATGACAGAGCAAGGGGGGGCCGCCGCCCGTCACCTGGAGATCATCGGGCGCCTGCTTGTCACGGGGAGCGCCGAGTGAGTTGCACGGGGTTCTGGCGAAAACTGGCTTCCGGTGAAGAGTGTGGCGCGGCTGCCCGGCTTCTCGGCGCGGTTCTCGCCATCCCAGCCGCCCTCTATGGGCTGGTGGTCCGGCTCCGGGCGCTGGCCTACGCCAGGGGGCTGTCCACGGTCAGGCACCTGGACCGTCCGGTAATCTCCGTAGGTAACCTGACCGTGGGAGGCACGGGCAAGACCCCCATGGTGGCGTACCTGGCGCGCCGGCTCATGGCACGGGGCAAGCGGGTTGCGGTCATCTCGCGGGGGTACGGCGGGTCGCTGGAAGGCGAAACACGCATTGTCTCCGACGGTCGGACTATCGTTCTCTCCGCCGCCGAGGCGGGTGACGAACCCGTGCATCTGGCAACATCAGTGCCCGGACTCATGACGGTCATCGGCACGGACCGTTACACAGCCGGTCTCCTGGCGCTGGAACAGCTCGACCCGGACGTCTTCATTCTGGATGACGGCTACCAGCACCTTCGGCTCCATCGTGACCTGAACATCCTGCTCATGGATTGCAACCGTCCCCTCGGCAACGGCCGGACACTGCCGGCGGGGCTGCTCCGGGAACCGCAGACGGCCGTCCGGCGAGCCGATCTGGTGGTCTACACCCGCTGCACCGGTGGCAAAGCCCCGGCGGTTCACGGCATGATCCCTTCGTGCCGTGCCGGTCACGCACTGACGGGGGCGGCTCTTCTTCCCGATGGAGAGGTGCAGCCGTTAGCAGCCCTGCGCGGCCTCAGAGGGGTTGCCTGTGCCGGCATCGCCGAGCCGGAAGGTTTTTTCGATGCACTCCGCAGGGAGGGACTGGACATCGTGGCTGCCATTCCCTTTGCCGATCACGCCTCTTACGGCGAGCGAGAGGTAAGCACGCTGCGGGAAGCGGCCGCGGGTGCCGATTATCTGATCACTACCGGCAAGGATGGGGTCAAGCTGTCTGCCCATCTGGCGCGTCTGCTGCCGGTCTACGCAACAGTGCTCGAGATGCGCCCGCTGGACCCCGCTCCCCTTGAAGCGGCCCTGGACAAAGTGCTTTAAAAGGAATTTACGCTATGGCATTATCAATCGAATTATTCGAAATACTGGCATGTCCCCGCTGCACCGGGGAGGTGAAACCGGTCAATAACGGTTCGGCCCTGGTCTGCGAGGCATGCCGCCTCAGGTTCCCCGTGCGGGACGATATCCCTGTGATGCTCCTCGACGAGGCTGAACGCATCGGGGACCGGTAAACGGGGCTACACGCTTTGGATATTCAGCAGGAGACAATCAGCAGCATACTCGTTCGGTCCACCAACTGGATCGGCGATGCGGTGATGACCACACCGGCGCTGCGGGCAATTCGCGAGAGCTTCCCGAACGCCCGGGTGGCGGTATTGGCCAATCCGCTGGTGGCGCCGCTGTTCACCGTTCACGGGGCCGTGGACGAGGTCATCATCTATGACCGAAAAGGTGTGCATGCCGGCCTGCGAGGCAAACTCCGGCTTGCCCGGGAACTGAGAGCCCGGCGGTTCGATCTGGCGATTCTGCTGCAGAATGCCGTTGATGCGGCACTTATTGCCTGGCTTGCGCGGATTCCCCGGCGCATGGGATACCGGACCGATGGCCGCGGACCGCTTCTGACCCACGGAGTTGCGGTTGACGGCGCCACGCGCCTGCTCCATCACGTGGAATACTACCTGGCCATGCTCGCCCGTTTCGGGGTCACCACCAGTGATCGGCATCTTGAACTGGCCACAACGGCCGACGAGGATGCCGCCATGGCAGAACTTTTGGCGGGGCACGGAATCGGGACTCGCGATGCCCTCCTTGGCATTAACCCCGGCGCCACGTACGGCGCCGCCAAACGGTGGTATCCGGAGCGTTTTGCCGCCGTGGCCGACGAGTTGGCCAGCCGCTGGAGTGCCAGGGTTGTGGTGACCGGCGGGCCGGGTGAAGCGGCCATTGCCGCCGATATTGCCGCGGCCATGACCACCCCCTGCGTCGTCATGGCGGGAAAGACATCGGTGCGGGAACTCATGGCGCTCATCAAGCGCTGTGAGTTCTTTATCACCAATGATTCGGGCCCCATGCACATTGCGGCGGCCTTCGGCGTCCCGCTGGTGGCCGTGTTCGGCTCCACGGACCATTCGACCACCTCCCCCTGGAGCGAACGGGCCGTTATCGTGCGTCGCGACACCGACTGCGCTCCGTGTCTGCTGCGGGAATGCCCCACCGACCACCGATGCATGACCGCGGTGACGACAGCCGAGGTGGTGGAGGCCGCAGACCGGCTTCGGGCAGGTCGACAAGCACTATCTTCCCAGGGAGTATCGTGATGGCCAGACCCAGGCTGTATATCGATGAATTCGTCGGCATCACCAATCGACTCGAAACTCTGCCGCTCGCCTTTGCCATCCAGAAGGAATACGGGCACGAGATCATTCTGGACTGGAGTGAGCTGGATTCATTCAGCGTGGCCGGAACCCGCCGGGCAAAGCTCCGCTTCTGGCAGAAGCCGGGGGCTCTCCGGGTTCGCAACTGTGATGCCGCGCAGTTTGCCACCTTTGCCGGCAAGAAGATCATCCTTCGTTCCCTGGACGGACCATCGGACAAGCTGGACCCCATCTATCTGGACGTGGCGTCCCGCGTGAAACTTGCGCCGAACCTGGCTGATGCCATCAGGCGAATCTTCGCGCGGGTCCAAGGGAGACCCGTTGTGGCCGTGCACATCCGCCACGGCGACTACCGGATCGTGGACGAGTCGCGCTACGATCCCCTTGCCTGCGAGTGGCCGGCAGTCCCGCTCTGGTGGTACGAGGCGGTCATGGAGCGGATCGCGCTCAAGCAGAAGGATGTCAGCTTCTTCCTCTCGTGCACGGGGGATCCGGCGACCTACGAGACGCTCCACCGCCGGTTCGACGTGTTCACCCTCGATGTGACGTCACCCTATGGCTACAAGGGGCCCGACCACGACTCGCGGGTGAATCCCGTGGCAGACCTCTTTGCCCTGGCCTGCTGCCCCGTGATGCTGGCAACCCCCATGTCGGGTTATTCCCACTGGGCGGCCAATGCCCTCGGTATCCCGGCCGTCTGCATCATCCCCCGGGCGGGCGCCACGCTGGACAACCCCCTCATGGGCTCGCTCAGGCTTTACGGCAAGCGACTGCCGGCCTGGCGGGCCGCCGGCAGGGAGGAAGGGGCGGAACCCATCAGTGACGCCTTCGAGGGGATCGACCTGACCGGCACGGCGGATACCTCGTGGCTGTAACTGATTTTGCGGCAGACAAAGGAGAGATAATGGCGAAGGTTTCCGTTTATATCATAGCCTACAACGAGGAGCAGAAGATCGAGCCGGCCCTGCAGAGCGTCACTTGGGCCGATGAGATCGTGGTGATCGATTCCTTCAGCACCGACCGGACGGCGGAGATCGCCCGGAAGTATACCGACAAAGTCATCCAGGTCCCTTTCGAGGGATTCGGCAAGCTGCGCAACAGCGCCATCGCCGCCACGTCCCACGAATGGATCTTCAGCCTCGATACGGACGAGCGTTGCACTGAAGAGGCCAAGAACGAGATCCTCGCCATCATCGACAGCCCCGATGCCCTGGATGCTTACTACGTGCCGCGCCGCAACATTTTCATGGGACGCTGGGTCAAGCATTCCGGCTGGTACCCCGACTACCGCCAGCCCCAGCTTTTCCGCCGCGGCGCGCAGGTGTTCACGGACGAGGTGGTACATGAGTCGTTTACCACCATCGGCCGAGTCGGCCACATGAAGAATGCTATCTGGCAGATTCCGTTCCGCAACTTCGAGCAGATGATTTCCAAGATAGACCGCTATTCCACCCTGGGTGCCGCCAAGATGACCGCCAAGGGGGTACGCCCCGGCATGGGCAAGGCGCTCTTTCACGCACTGTTCGCATTTTTCCGGATGTATATCCTGCGGCTCGGCATCCTCGACGGCTGGGCCGGGTTCGTCATCGCCCTCTATACCTTCGAGGGGACGTTCTACCGCTACGCCAAGCAGGTTGAAGCGGCGCGCGGCTGGGTCATGACCCGGCCGGAAGAACTCGAACGGTAAATTCCACGGCTCGCTGAGATGCTTTCCATGGACAGGAATACGGGCACCGGCAGCAGACTGACCGTCCTTTTCGCTGAGTCGTCCAAAAATTTTGGCGGCCAGGAGCGGCGCATTGTCCACGAGGCGCGGCTGTTGAGGGATGCCGGGCACCGTCCCCTCATCCTCTGCCCTCCCGATGCGTTGCTCTGTGCGCGGGCGCAGGAGGCAGGACTCATGGTAGTCGGCGTGCCCATGCGCAACGCGGTGCACCCCGCAGCCCTCCGCTCGTTCTGTACCGTTATCCGCCGCGAGGGGGTTGATGTTATCTATTCCCACTCGGCAAAGGATTCATGGCTCGGCGGAATCGCTTCACTTCTCACCGGAGTTCCGCTGGTCCGCAGCCGTGAACTCCTGAACCCCATCAAACGGGCCATCTCCTACAACCTCTTGCCGAAACGGGTGCTTGCCTGCAGTAATGCCGTGCGGGAGCACCTGGTTGCCGCCGGCGTCGCCCCCCGCAAGATTCGCGTGCAGTATCCACCCGTGGCCACGGCACGATTTGCCTCGGTCACCGACGAGGAGCGGCTGAATACCAGGCGCGAACTGGGACTTGACGGTCACTTCCCCGTTATTGCCTGTGTGGCTGGGTTTCGCACCGAGAAGCGCCAGGAAGACCTGATCCGAGCCATGGCGTTGATCCGTCGCCCTTTTCCGTCGGCGCGGCTCGTGCTGGCCGGAAGCGGGTGGTATGTGGCGAACTTACGGAGCTTCGCCGAGGAGGCCGGAGTGACGGACTTGGTGGATTGCCCCGGCGAGCGCGAGGACGTGCCGGCGCTGCTGGCGAACACCGACGTGTTCGTGCTCCCTTCCTCCATGGAGCCCTTCGGTATGTCGCCGGTGGAGGCCATGGCCGCCGGCGTGCCCGTGGTGGTAACCCGGACCGGGGGGCTCGCCGAGATCGTAACGGACGGTGTGGACGGTATTCAGGTGCCCGTGGGCGACCCCCCGGCAATTGCTGACGCAATCATAAGGATCTGCAACGACAGGCAGCTCCGGGACCGGCTCGCGGCTGCCGGCCTGCGGCGAGCCTCCGACTTTGATGAAGCACGGGCAATCGAGGCACTTCTCGGCCATTTCAACGACGTCATCGCCCGAAGGATCTGAACATATCGTGACCGCATCACCCTCCTCCATACTCATCATCAATATCCGGCTCATCGGCGATGTCATCCTGACCACGCCGCTCATCGGCATCCTGAAAAATGCATTCCCTGACGCAGCCATCGACTTTCTGGTGAACCGGGGTACCGGCGAGTTTCTGGAAAAGGACCCACGGGTCAGGCGGGTCATCTATTCGGAGAAGGGCTCGGTAGCTGCCGGTGGGGCGCGGGAAGGCGGCTACTTCCGGGATATTTTCCGGAGGTATGACCTGGCAATCAATATGAACGCCTCGGATCGGGGAAGCTTTGCCGCTCTGCTGGCCGGGAAAAAGACGAGGGTCGGTTTCACTCTCGGAGACAATTTTGGTCAGGCTTTATGGAAGAAAATGCTCTTTCATCGCCTCATCCCGCTTCCCTGTCAGAATCATGTGGCTCTGCTGTGCAAGTCCGTCGCGGATGCACTCGGGCTGGCGGCAGACCGGCTCAGCGCATCTGTTCACTGGGATGCAGCCGACGCCGGGCGGGTGCGCCAGGTGTTGGAAAAAGCGAGACTCGACGGGGCCTACTTTGTCATCCATCCCTTTGCACGCTGGCGTTACAAGCTCTGGACCATGGAAAAATTTGCCGAATTGAGCGACCGCGTTGCAGAGCGTTACGGTTTGAGGCCGGTATGGACGGCCTCCCCATCGGCAGTGGAAGTATCGATGGTCCAGCAGGGGGCCGGGCTCTGCCGCCATGCGCCTTTAGTGATAAAGGGGGAGTTTAGTCTTAATCAGATGGCGTGTCTTCTTTCAGGCGCATCCCTCTACATCGGTCTCGATACGGCGGTGACTCACATGGCGGCAGCAGCCGGCATCCCTCTCGTTGCCCTCTATGGCCCCACCGAATTGAATCGCTGGTTCCCTTGGGACAATCAAGGTCCCCTTGAGCAGGTGCCTCCGCTTTCAGGCGGCCGGATCATCGTTGTCCGTAAGGAGGATCGGGAGTGTGTTCCGTGCGGGGAAGCGGGCTGTGGGGGAAGGGGAGAGGAGAGCGCCTGCATTCTCGAAATAGAGGTGGACGAAGTGATGGGTCGTGTCGATCAGGTCGTATCTGCCCGCTGCGCGGACCGGGAGTCGAAATGAACCATAGGGTAAGACGCTGGCTGGTCGTTTCATATTTCTCGAAAATCGACGGGATGGCATGTGCGCAGCATGTGGATGACCGGCTCTCTTATCTCCTCGAAAACGGTATTGAACCCGTGATGCTCACTGGCATCTGCGGCGCGGGCCACGAGTCCCTCGCGCATGTACGGGTTCCGTCCGTGGCCCCCTCCGGGATTCGCTATGAGTTGCGGCACCTGAGGAGGAAGAGTCGACTGGTTGCGCTGCTGTATCCTCTCTTGAATCTGCTGCTTTTTCCTCTTTATGCACTCGAAAAGCTGTTGATCGATCTCGATAGCCAATGGTGGTGGTTCCCCCTCGCCGCTTTCGCGGGAGGGCGTCTGTGCAAGGAGCACAAACCCGAGCTCATCTACTCGACGGGCGGTGCGGCAAGTGCCCACATGGCCGCTTTCTTTGTTTCACGTTTCACAGGGCTCCCATGGATTGCCGAGTTTCAGGATCCCCTCGTTTTTCGCGACTGGAAGAGAAGCAAACGCGCTTACGCCGTCTACGCTTTTGTCGAGCGAGTGGTATGTGCACGAGCATCCGCGGTGATTTATCTCACCGAAGCCGCCCGTGAACACGCATCCAAAAGGACTGAGCTTGGTGACAAGGGATATGTGATTTACGCCGGCGCAGAACCGGCCACGCCGGAATATGACGACTCTCGCCCTTGCTGCCGGGACACCTGGCGCATCGCCCATTTCGGCTCGCTTGGCGGGTCTCGCAATCTCAGCGTGTTCCTCCGGGGACTGGAGATGTTCTTGAGTAATCGCCCGGAACTTGCCGAAATCGTTCGCTTCGACCAGTACGGGACGAGCGACCGGGTATCGTGCGAGCTTGTCGACAATTTTCCTGTTTCCGGGGTTGTGAGGAACCGGGGTCGGGTTTCCCGTAATGAGGCCCTGTCGGCCATGGCGGACTGCGATGTGCTGTTGCTCATTCAGAATACCGAGGACATCTCGGCGGAAACGATTCCCTCGAAGACCTATGAGTACTTCCATATGGCCAAGCCGATACTGGGGCTGCTCCACAGGAATCCCGAACTCTCGCGGATGCTTGCGGAGCTGGGGCACAGGCCGCTGGCTGCGGATGACCCCGTCGCGGTCAAGCAGGGGCTCATGGAGATGATCTACGAGTGGCAGGAGGGAGGAAGGCGCGAGATGGCCATATCTCCTTACACGGTGAAGGCGGCGGTTGGCAGGCTTGTCGCGATAGCCGATTCCATCCTAAAAAACTGATTGGGCTCAACTCTTTTGGGAACGTTATGTTCCGGGAAAAAGGCGAAGCATGCGCGTGTTGTTTGTGGCACCCAACTACTATCCTCACATCGGCGGCGTGGAAAGACACGTCCGCGAGGTGTCGCTCGAACTCCAGAAGGATGGCCATTCGATAACCATTCTCGTTCCCAAGCATGACAGCTCCTACGGGGACTTCGAACGGGAAGGAAATATCGAGGTTGTCAGGCTGAACAAGCCACAGACCAAGCTGTTCACGGGATTAGAGCGGGTCTTGCAGGTTGCAGGGGTGTCTGGCAGGTTTCTCAAAGCCGATATCGTTAATTTTCACGACGTTGCGACCATGTGGCGTTATGGCCTCTGGATTTACCCGATTCTCAGGGTCCTTGGCAAGAAGGTCTATATAACCTTCCATGGATGGGAGGGACATTTTCCTCCCAAGGACAAGATCGTCGCAAGGCGGAAACTGGCAGCGCGTCTTGCGGATGGAACCATGTGCGTTGGGCACTTTATCGAAAAATGGTATGGTACACGTGCCGATGTTGTAACCTATGGCGGTGTTCACAGGTCTTCCCTGCCCGAAGCTCATGAAAACAGCGTCGTATTTGTGGGACGGCTTGCCAAGGATTCCGGCATCGACTCCTATCTCAGAGCCTGGGAGTGGATCGTACGCGACCATCCAGAACTTCGGCTGGTCATCTGCGGCGACGGAGCGATGAAGAAAGAGCTTGAAGACTTCGTCTGTCACACAGGACTTCGCAACGTGGAATTCCTCGGACTCGTGGAGAACCCCCTCCCTTACGTTACAGATGCAAAAGTCGTCTTCACCTCGGGGTATCTGGGCATCCTGGAGGCTTTTTCCCGAAAGAAGCCGGTCGTGGCCGTGTACGATAACGAACTCAAGAAAGACTATCTTGAAATGATGCCAGACAGCCGCCGGTTGATGTGGATTGCGCGCGATAGTAAAGAGGTGGCGCGGTGCGTCGACGAGGCCCTTCTGGACCGGGAAAAGACTGAACGGGCATACCGCTACTCTCTGGAGAACTCCTGGACCAAGGTCAAGGAGGACTATTACAGACTTTGGAATGTTGATGGCGAACATGGGGAGTCGCATGGCGGGAGAGGGCGATGATCCTGGTCTGTGAACCAGTCTGTCACGGTTTCGAGCACTCGTCGTTCAATGCGGCGATGCTGCTTGTGATCAGCCATGCTTGTCCCGAGGAAGAAATCGTTTTCCTGGCCGAGAGGGACCATCTCGGATTTGTTGGTGCAGAAACCCTTGTCAGTAGTCGAAAAGCGATACAATTCGAGCCGATCGATATCCCGAAGCGCAAGAGCATCAAGGCTGAGCGTTTCGAGCTGGAGCACCGGCTTGTCAGGATGCTGTTCGAACGTGCCGAACGCTCTGGAGCTTCCAGGGTTGTCTTCACCTGTATAAGTAATGAAACGCTCAGGGCGGTGAAATTACAGTTCCCTGCATTTCCAGGCGTCAAGTGCTTGATGGTGATGCATAGTATTCTCTCCTCTGTCGCCGAACGCCCTTCGCTTCTTCCCTGGAAAAATCGCGACACGTTCCGGAACTGGCTGCTGCGAGGCAATTGCGATCGGTTGACATACATCGTGTTGGGAGACTCGATCAAGCGGGAACTGCTGGATCGGGTCCCATCCCTTGCCCCCTATGTTACCAGCATCGACCATCCCTACCATTTTGAGCCCGCAGTGAAATACTCCCCATTTGCTGGAAACAGCATCACCTTCGGAGCTCTCGGCGTCCTGCGCAAGGTAAAAGGGTCCCACGAATTTCTGAGACTCGCCCATGAGATCCAGAAGACCCGGACGAGTTTCTGCTCCAGATTTGTATGCATCGGCCCCATAATCGACAGGAAACTGAGGGGGCTGCTGAGCGATGATGTGGAACTGCCGTCGCCGGATGCTCCCCTTTCGCCGCAGGACTATGCGTTGCACGTCCGTAGCATCGACTATGCCATTTTTTTTCACAAACCAGAAACATATACCTTGACGGCGAGCGGCGTTCTTTTCGATGCCTTTTCCTACCTGAAGCCAGTCATCGCGCTCAGGAACCCTTTTTTTGAGTCCTATTTCGAGCGGATGGGCAATATCGGCTATCTGTGCGATAATTATGGGGAACTCAAGCGCACGGTGCTCAGCCTTCTTGACTCACCGCCGTACGAAGAGTATGAAAGCCAGCGGCAGAACATTCTGAAGGGGCGTGCCGACATGGAAATACCCGCGCTTGCCCAAAGGCTTCGCAGCATTCTTTCTCCTTCGCGGTGCGAATGACAGTGGTGTTGGCGCAGTTTTTACATGAAATATGTCCGTAAAGATAGGGAGGTCCCGTATGGCCGTCACATGGGTGGAAGCCGGCAAGCTTTTCCCGGAAGCGATAAAGAAACTCCAGCACGTCAGAGTGCTGATGGACATAGGTTGCGGCATCAGGCCCCAACAGTTCCTCCGGCCGCTGGTACATATCTGTTGCGAACCTTTTGGACAATATGTCGAACACCTTCAGACTCTTATCAAGGAGAGGACCGATAGGAACTATGTGGTGATAAATGCCACTTGGGCCGAAACCGTGAGACTGTTTCCTCCCAAGTCGGTCGATACGGTCATCCTGAACGACGTAATCGAGCATCTGGAGAAGGAGGAGGCTGTCAATCTTCTGAGGGCCACAGAGCGTATTGCTCGCAGACAGATCGCCCTGTTCACTCCTCTGGGATTTATGCCCCAGAGCCATCCAGACGGAAAGGACGCGTGGGGGCTCGATGGCGGAGCGTGGCAGGAGCACAAGTCCGGCTGGCAGCCGGACGATTTCGACGAAACGTGGGATATTGTTGCAGCCGAAGTATTTCATAAAAGCGACAGTATGGGGAATGAACTCGAAAAGCCTTTTGGGGCACTTTGGGCTATCAAGACGTTTGACGATGAATTGTCCACAGGACAGGGTGTTCTGTCAGTTAAGCAAAAAATGTATTCTCTTGTTGACTACACGTTCAAGAAGATGTCAAAGCTTACAAGATAGCGCTTGAGACAGTGTTACAAGTGGAGAGTTCATGAGCCACAGAATTAATGTGCTGATTGTCGGGGCCAGCGGCATGCTGGGGCATACTTTGTTCGGTCGTTTATTTGAGAACGACAAGCTTGATACTCATGCGACTGTCCGTAGCGTTTCAGAATTGTCGCGATGGTTCACTGACGATCATCTGTTGAAAATTCATGGCGGAATTGATGCTGATAACTTCGATTCAGTGCTTGCAGTTCTTGCGCAGATAAAGCCGGACGTGGTCATCAATTGCGTTGGAGTAATCAAGCAGCTGCCAGCCGCAGAGGATCCGGTCGTCTGTATTGCAACCAACGCACTTTTCCCCCACCGGCTCGCGGTTGCATGCAAGGCCGCCGGGGCTCGGCTCGTCCACATCAGCACGGACTGCGTTTTTTCCGGAGAGAAAGGTGATTATCGCGAAACCGACCGGTCAGACGCTACGGACCTGTATGGGCGCAGCAAGTTTCTCGGCGAAGTGACCTCCGACCACTGCGTAACCTTGCGCACCTCCATCATCGGCCATGAGTTGAAAGGAGGATACGGTCTCGTGGAGTGGTTCCTTTCTCGGAAGGGACCGGTCAAAGGTTTCACCAATGCGATATACACCGGGTTTCCTACGATTGAGATCGCACGAATAATCGAGAAATACATTATTTGTGATATGAATCTGAAGGGACTTTATCAGGTGGCGTCGGAACCCATATCGAAGTATGAGTTACTGGAACTGATCGCCGCGCAGTACGGCAAGAAGATCGAAATCATCCCCTTCGGTGATTTTCATTGTTACCGGTCGCTGAACTCGGATAAATTCAGGAATGCCACGGGCTATAGCGCGCCCGCATGGCCGGAACTGATTGCGGAAATGCACAACGACTACGTGACATCACCATGGTATCGACATAAATTGCGGGAGGGGAGCCATTAGGATGTTCAGGAATAAAGTGCTGCTTATCACCGGTGGGACCGGTTCTTTCGGTAATGCCGTTCTGAAGCGTTTTCTCGACACACGTATCAGTGAGGTGCGCATTTTCAGCCGCGATGAGAAGAAGCAGGAAGACATGCGCATTGCCCTGAACAATGACAGGCTCAAGTTTTATATCGGCGACGTCAGAGATTATGACAGTCTTGACTCTGCAATGAAAGGTGTGGATTACGTTTTTCATGCGGCAGCCCTCAAGCAGGTGCCATCATGTGAATTCTACCCTATGGAGGCTGTCAGGACGAACATCCTTGGTGCCGAGAACGTCCTTAACGCTTCAATTGCAAACCATGTGAAAAAGGTAATCGTTCTGAGCACCGACAAGGCAGTATACCCGATAAATGCCATGGGACTGTCGAAAGCCATGATGGAAAAGCTGATGGTGGCAAAGTCGCGGACGACCGACATAACCAGAACGGTTCTTTGCGCAACCCGCTACGGCAATGTAATGGCTTCACGCGGGTCGGTTATCCCCTTGTTTGTGCAACAAATCAAGGAAGGCAAGAGCCTAACTCTCACGGACCCGAACATGACACGCTTCCTCATGTCTTTGGAGGATTCGGTTGATCTGGTCCTCTACGCATTTGCTCACGCGAACTCGGGTGATATCCTCGTCCAGAAATCTCCGGCCTCTACCATCAGGGATCTTGCCCAGGCGTTGAAGGAATTGTTCAGCGCCGGTAACGAGATCAAGATCATCGGAACCCGGCATGGCGAGAAGCTCTACGAGACACTCGTGACGAGAGAGGAGATGGTCAGGGCCGAGGATCTGGGAACGTATTACCGCATCCCGTCAGACAGCCGCGATTTGAACTACAATAAGTATTTCGTCGAGGGGGAAGAAAAAATATCGCTCAAGGACGACTACACTTCGCACAACACTACGAGATTGGATGTTGAAGGGGTTAAAGAGCTGCTCCTCAAGCTTGACTATATTAGAGGCGAACTCAATGCTTAAAGTCATGACTATAGTCGGCACCAGGCCGGAGATCATCAAGCTTTGCCGCGTGATAGGTGAGCTTGAACAGCACGCAAACCATGTACTGGTTCATACTGGTCAGAACTATGATTACGAACTGAACGAGATTTTCTTCAGGGAACTCGGCATCAAGAAACCTGACCATTTTCTCAATGCCGTGGGCCAAACCACAGCGGAAACCATCGGCAACGTGATTGCCAAATCAGACGTCGTGATGACAAAGGAAAAACCTGACGCCGTTCTGCTCTATGGCGATACAAACAGTTGTCTCTCCGTCATCTCCGCAAAGCGTTGCAAGATTCCGGTATTCCACATGGAGGCGGGGAACCGTTGCTTCGACCAGCGAGTTCCCGAGGAGATCAACCGCAAAATCGTCGATCACCTGAGTGATATAAATATGCCTCTCACCGAGCATGCACGGCGCTATCTGCTCGATGAGGGAGTACGGCCCGAAACGATAATCAAGGTCGGGTCGTCCATGAAAGAGGTGTTTGTCTATTACCGTAAAAAAATTGACGGGTCGCGGGTTCTGAGCGAGATGGACCTCGTACCTGGCGAGTACTTTGTGGTGAGCGCGCATCGAGAGGAAAATATCGACTCCGAACGCAATTTCAGGGATCTGCTTGCCTCTCTCAATGCTGTGGCCGCCACGTATCGCAAGAAGGTTGTCGTTTCGACCCATCCACGGACCATGAAAAGGCTTCAGTCCTCGCCCCCAAACGAATTGAACGGGCTTATTCAGTTCTGTAAGCCCTTCGGCTTCTTCGATTATGTAAAATTGCAGACGAACGCCGCGTGCGTTCTCTCTGACAGTGGCACTATCACAGAGGAGTCTTCGATTCTCTGTTTCCCTGCTGTTACTATTCGGCAAGCACATGAACGTCCCGAGGGGATGGACGAGGGGACGTTGATCATGTGCGGGCTTACGCCTGGCAGGGTTCTGAACGCCATTGAGATTGCCATGGCCCATTATTCCGACGGCAAGAGACCGTTCAGAATTGTTCAAGACTATGACGTTGACAACGTTTCCATGAAAGTTGTGAGGATCATTTTTAGTTACGTTGACTACATTAACAGGACGATATGGTGCAAATGATGGAGCAATTTTATCCAAAGGTGTCTATAGTCATACCTGTATATAATGGCTCTGACTACATGCGTGAGGCTATAGATAGTGCGCTTGGCCAAACATACGGTAACATTGAGGTAATAGTAGTTAATGACGGGTCTAGTGATGGAGGATTGACTCACGAAATAGCCTTGTCATACGGTGGAAACATTAGATATTTTGCCAAAGAGAACGGCGGTGTCGCTTCAGCCCTCAATTTTGCAATACGGATGATGGATGGAGAGTATTTTTCATGGCTGAGTCACGATGATATCTATTATCCCAATAAGATCGAAACTCAAATAGGTTACCTTGCCGAGCATGACAGGAATGCCATACTTTACAGTGATTTTGAGTTGATAGATTGCCTTTCGAAGGTGATCAAGCCCGTTAATGCGGGTGAAATACCGCCTGAGCAATTTCTGTATAACCTGATTACAATCGGACATCTGAATGGTTGCACATTGTTGGTGCCAAAGAGATGTTTTGAAGAAACCGGCTTTTTTGACGAATCGCTGAGGTCGACTCAAGACTACGCACTTTGGTTCACCTTTGCCCAGAAGTACCGGTTCGAGCAGATACGAAAAGTTCTGGTGAAATATCGGACACATTCCAACCAGGGATCATATGTAATTCCCACTCACTCCCAAGAGGTCAACGACCTGCACATATGGTTTCTTGAGGAAGCCTCAGAAAGGGGGCTCCTGCCGATACCCGATGAGGGCGCCTCGCGATTCTTTCTGGAAGTGGCCGGCATCTACAAGAAGCGCGGTATATACCGTGCGGCCGATTATTCGTGCAGCATGGCTCTGCGCCACATGCGCGACGAAGGAGGACTCGCTCTCTTGAGAGAGTTGCCACGCGTAGCATACTTGAAATACTATTTCAGAAAGAAGCAATTCAAAAGTTATCTGAGAGAGCTTCGTCGATCAACTGTGAGGCGCTCCTTGTGAATACAGTAATAAACGTAATGACCATTTTTGGAACCCGCCCCGAAGCCATCAAGATGGCGCCGGTGGTGCGGGAGCTCCAGCGCCGGCCGGACCGGTTCCGCAGTCTTGTGTGCGTCACGGCCCAGCACCGCCAGATGCTCGACCAGGTGCTTGATCTGTTCGATCTCCGTCCCGATTTCGACCTCGACATCATGAAGCCGGGCCAGGATCTCTACGATGTGACGGCCAATGTGCTCCTGGGTATGCGGAATGTGCTCAGGGAGGTGACCCCCGATATCATCCTCGTCCACGGCGATACCACCACGACCATGGCGGCGGCCCTGGCCGGCTACTACGCGCGCATCCCGGTGGGGCACGTGGAGGCGGGGCTGCGGACTCATAACAAGTTCGCGCCATTCCCCGAGGAGATCAATCGGCAGGTGGCGGGGGTGGTGTGTGATCTCCATTTTGCCCCAACGGAGCAGGCGCGGGCAAACCTGCTCAGGGAGGGGGTTGCCGATTCGGCGATCGTCGTTACCGGCAACACGGTGGTGGACGCACTTCTTTCGATCGTCGACCGCATCGGGCATGACGACAAGCTGACCCGGGAGATGGAGGCCCGATTTTCGTTCCTCGACCCGAACCGACGCCTGGTGCTCGTCACCGGCCACCGGCGGGAGAATTTCGGCGAAGGGTTCGAGAACATCTGCCACGCCCTGGTGGAGCTTGCCCGCCGCCACGACGACGTGGAAATCCTCTACCCGGTGCACCTGAATCCCAATGTGCAGGAGCCGGTGAAGAGAATCCTCGGCGGGGAGGGGGCAGCCAATATTCACCTGGTTGATCCGCTGGACTACCTTCCCTTTGTGTACGCCATGAACCGGGCTCACCTGATCATCACCGATTCCGGCGGGGTGCAGGAAGAGGCTCCCTCCCTCGGCAAGCCGGTCCTGGTCATGCGCGAGACGACCGAGCGGCCCGAGGCGGTGGCCGCCGGAACGGTCAGGCTCGTGGGGACGGATTTCGACCGGATCGTTGCCGAGGCCACGCTGCTTCTGTCCGACGCAGAGGCCTACGGGGTCATGAGCCGCGCCCACAATCCCTACGGCGACGGCCGGGCCGCCGGCCGGATCGCGGCCGCACTGGAGGCGTGGGGAACCGCCCGCTGTGCCGGCGCCTCTGCCGATTGAGGTCCTGTCATGCCGCTTCGTGTACTCATCGTCAAGGTATCCGCTCTGGGGGATGTGATCCATGCGCTGCCCGTCCTCGACTATCTCCACCAGGTTTCCCCCGGCATCGCGATCGACTGGGTGGTGGAGGAGGGGAACCGCGATATTCTTGAGGGACATCCGCTGCTGCGCCGGCTCCATGTGGTCCGGACCAAGGCATGGCGGCGCGATCCGCTCTCCGACACCACGCGCACCCAGATCGCCACTGTACGGAGGGAGATGCGCGAAGCGGCCTACGATATCGCCTTCGATCTGCAGGGGAACATCAAGAGCGGTCTCATAGCGTGGCTTTCCGATGCCCGGCGCCGCTACGGTTTCGACCGGGACGGTGTCCGGGAGTCGCTGAACCTGTACTTCACAACCAACCAGGTGCCGCTCCGCCGCCAGGACCATCACATTTCCAGTCGCGCGCTCAGGGTGGTCAGCGTTCCCTTCGGCCGGGACTATGTCGGAATGAAGCTGAGCACCGATATTTACACGTCGCCGGAGGATGACGAGGCAGCCGAGGTGTTTCTGGCAACCCTCGACGACGGCTTTGTCCTGCTCTTCCATAACGGCACCACCTGGACCACGAAGCTTTGGCACGAGGAAGGGTGGATCGCTCTGGGGACCAGGGCGCTCGACATGTTTCCCGATGCCACGATCCTCCTCTCCTGGGGCAACGAACAGGAGAAAAAGGCCGCCGAGGCCATTGCCGCGGGGATCGGCCGCAGGGTTCGGGTCCTGCCCAAGCTGACGCTCAAAGGGTTCTGCGCACTCCTCAAAAAGGTTGACGTGGTGGTGGGGGGGGATACGGGGCCGGTCCACATGGCTGCCGCGGTGGGAACGCCCACGGTTTCCTTCTTCCGCGCAACCGATGGCAGCCGCAACGGTCCCCGGGGTGATCAGCACGTGATCGTCCAATCTCCCCTCGACTGCACCGCCTGCCTGCGCAAGTCGTGCGACAGGGATGCTCCCTGCCGCACCAGTATCACCGCTGACGCCCTCATGGGCGGGATCGCCCGGCTCCTTGCGACCCCCTTTCCATCAACCGGGTGATGTGCTACACTGCACCTCTTTCGCAATCACGCGTTAAATCAAAAGGATAGCGTGCATGTCTTCGATACTCGTCACCGGAGCAGCCGGGTTCATCGGTTTTCATCTTACGAAACGCCTTCTTGACCGGGGCGATCGCGTGGTGGGGCTCGACAACCTCAACGACTATTATGACGTGAACCTGAAGCTGGACCGACTCCGCCAGTTGGAGGGGCGCGAGGGATTCAGCTTTGTGCGGACCAGTCTGGCAGACCGGCCGGCCCTGGAGGATCTCTTTGCCGGCCAGCGTTTCGATGTGGTGGTGAACCTGGCTGCCCAGGCCGGGGTCCGCTACTCCATCACCAACCCCCACGCTTACGTGGACAGTAATCTGGTCGGCTTCATCAACATTCTGGAGGGGTGCCGGCATCACGGGGTGAAGCACTTGGTCTACGCATCGTCCAGCTCCGTCTATGGTGCCAATACGGCAATGCCGTTTTCGATCCACCACAACGTGGATCATCCGGTTTCCCTGTATGCCGCCACCAAGAAGGCCAACGAGCTCATGGCCCACACCTATTCGAGCCTCTACGGGCTGCCCACCACGGGCCTGCGCTTCTTCACGGTCTACGGCCCCTGGGGGCGCCCCGACATGGCGCTCTTCCTCTTTACCAAGGCAATCCTCGAAGGCCGGCCCATCGATGTCTATAATTTTGGCAAAATGCAGCGTGATTTCACTTATGTAGACGACATTGTCGAGGGGGTGACGCGGGTCATGGACCGCACGCCGGAGCCCAACCCTGCCTGGAGCGGGGCCCGACCCGATCCCGGCACGAGCTACGCTCCCTATCGCATCTACAACATCGGCAACAACAACCCGGTCGAGCTTCTCGCGTTCATTGAAGCCATCGAACAGAACCTGGGGATCACTGCGCAGAAGAATCTGCTTCCCCTGCAGGCGGGTGACGTGCCCGCCACCTACGCCGACGTGGATGACCTGATGAACGACGTGGGGTTCAAGCCGGCCACTCCCATCGGGGAGGGGATAGAGCGGTTCGTCGAGTGGTACCGGGGATACTACGGCGTCTGACGCCGTAAGAGGAGGACGTATGCCTGTTCTGGTCACCGGCGGTGCCGGCTATATTGGAAGCCATGTGGTCCGCCAGCTCTCGGAGGCCGGCTATACGGTGGTGGTCTACGACAATCTTTCCACTGGCTTCCCCGATGCCCTTGTCCACGGAGAACGGCTCGTGACGGGCGATTTGTCCGACACCGCCCGGCTCGACGCGCTTTTCGTGGAGTACGGTTTTTCAACGGTGCTCCACTTTGCCGCCTCCATCATTGCGCCCGAGTCGGTCACAGCTCCGCTCAAGTATTACGGCAACAATACGCGAAATACCCTGAACCTCCTCGGTGCCTGCGTGAAGCACGGTGTCGAGCGTTTCATCTTCTCCAGCACCGCGGCGGTCTACGGTATCCCGGACAGCGGCGTCGCCGCCGAGGAGAGTGCCACTGTGCCCATCAACCCCTACGGCACGTCAAAGCTCATGAGCGAGTGGATGCTGCGCGATGTCTGTGCCGCCCACGGCATGCGCTCGGTGGCCCTGCGCTACTTCAACGTGGCAGGCGCCGATCCCCAGGCACGCATGGGACAGAGAACGCCGGAGGCGACCCACCTCATCAAGGTTTCCTGCCAGGCTGCCTTGGGGCTGCGGGACAAGGTGTGCATCTTCGGCACCGACTACCCGACTCCGGACGGCACCGGAATCCGGGATTACATCCACGTGGAGGATCTTGCCTCTGCTCATCTGGCCGCCCTGTCGTACCTGGAAAAAGGTGGCGAGTCGACCCGTATCAATGTTGGCTATGGCAGCGGATCCAGTGTCCGGGAAGTGATCGACATGGTCCGCCGGGTGTCGGGAGTTCATTTCCTTGCCGAGGAGGCTCCCCGGCGGCCGGGCGACCCACCCAGTCTCGTGGCACGGGCGGATCGAGCCAGGACGCTGCTCGGCTGGACTCCCCGCTACGATAATCTTGAAACCATCGTTGCCGATGCCTGGCGCTGGGAAAAGAAAATCAGCGGCAACTAGTGGCCGATTGTGGTGGCGCACGCGCTTCCCTTATCTTAGTTCACACAGATGGAGCATTCATGATCAAGAGCATGACGGGCTACGGCAAGTCCGTGGTCGAAACCGATACCGGGCGCACCATTGTCGAAATTCGTTCGGTGAATCATCGTTACGGCGAGGTTTACGTAAAGATGCCGCGTACGCTTCTTGCCTTCGAGAATGACGTTCGCAAGGCAGTGGGCGACCGGCTCAAGCGCGGAAAAATTGAGGTCTTCGTTCAACGGGAGGAGGCGGTGGGGGGAGAGAACCTGCCCAACGTCAATGTTCCTCTGGCCAAGGCCTATCGGGATGCCTTCGAACAACTGAAACGCGAACTCGACCTTGCTGATCCCGTGACGCTGCCGCTCATCCTGTCCCAACGCGATGTCCTGTCCGCCCGGGAAGAGGACGGCAACGAGGACGCCCTGCGCGGTGAACTCCTCGGCGCAGTGCGAGGAGCCGTGGAGGCCATGGAAACCATGCGCCTGCGGGAGGGAGAGGCGCTGCTCGCCGACCTGACGGCGCGGCGCCGGACCCTGTCCGACATCATCGAGCGGATTGCGCTGCGCGCGCCGGCCATGGTTGCCGAGTACGCCGCCCGCCTGCGTGAACGGTTGACGCAACTCCTGAGCGGAACCACGCTGGACGAGACCCGCTTCGCCCAGGAAGTCGCACTTATGGCCGACCGCAGCGACATTACCGAGGAGCTGGTTCGTTTCCGTAGTCACCTGGTCCAGTTCGACGACACCCTGAAGCTGTCCGAACCGGTGGGGCGCAAACTCGACTTCCTGATGCAGGAGTTCAACCGCGAGGTGAACACCATCGGTTCCAAGGCGGGAGATGCGGACACCGCAGCGCTGGTGGTGGAGCTCAAGGCCGAGTTGGAGAAGATTCGCGAGCAGGTCCAGAATATTGAATAGCGTTTGCCACGAGCGGGGTCTTGATGAAACGTGAAGGGGTTTTATACATACTGTCGGCACCGTCGGGGGCGGGTAAAACCACGCTGTGCAGAGAAATAATTGACATTTTTCCACAGCTGCGGCATTCTGTCAGTTACACTACGCGCACGCCACGGCCCGGCGAAATCCATGGCAAAGACTATTTTTTTGTTTCCATGGATGAGTTTCACCGGATGATCGATGCTGATGAGTTCGCGGAGTGGGCAGAGGTTCACGGCAACTGCTACGGCACCTCCATCCGGACCCTTGAGGAGAATCGTGCCGCAGGCGTGGACCTTATCCTGGATATCGATATCCAGGGGGCACGCCAGCTCCAGGAGCGGTTTGCGGGCGGCGTTTATATCTTTATTCTCCCCCCAAGCTTTGAGGAGTTGCGTCGTCGGCTCAACGGGCGCTCCTCGGACAGCGACGAGGTTATCAGCCGGCGGATAAACGCTGCTGCCGGCGAGATCCGGGAATCCCGCTGGTACGACTACATTATCGTCAACGATCAATTCAGCCGGGCGGTGGAAGAGCTCAAATCGGTCATCATTGCCGAGCAGTGTCGTACCGCCAGGGTGCTGGATGCGGTTTCAGAGATTTTTTCCATGGATTGAGTGACCCCGTTGCGGGTCGGATTTTACACACGTTACCGTCCCCGTCGCCAGCGGGTGCCGGTTGCACGAAAGGAGTAATAATGGCACGAGTAACCGTTGAGGATTGCCTGGACAAGGTTGATAACCGGTTCCTGCTTGTCATGCTGGCGTCCAAGCGCGTCAAGCAGCTGTACAAGGGGGCACGTCCGCTCATCGATAACCGGGGCGCCAACAAGAATGTGGTGATCTCCCTGCGCGAAATCGCCGCCGGCAAGGTCGGATACGAACTGACCAGTCGTCGTTCCCGCTAATCACAGGACCTCCCAAGGGCAGAAGCACCAGGCTTCCGCCCTTTTTTTGTCTTTTCCCCATGATACGGCTCAACGATATCCTCGATAAGGTCGTCACCTACAATCCCGTAGCCGACCTGGACCTGATCCGCAAGGCCTATGTCTACTGTGCAAAGGTCCACCAGGGACAGACGCGTCTTTCGGGAGAGCCTTATCTCGTTCACCCCATGGAGGTGGCGGGCGTACTGGCTGACCTGAAGCTCGACGTGCCGACAGTGGTGACCGGGCTGCTCCACGACACCATCGAGGATACCCTCACGACCCGGGAGGAGCTGGAGGGGATGTTCGGCGCCGAGGTGGCAAACCTGGTAGACGGCGTCACCAAAATCGGCAAGATCCACTTCAAGACCAAAGAGGAGAGTCAGGCCGAGAACTTCCGCAAGATGTTGCTGGCCATGGCCAACGACATCCGGGTAATCCTCGTCAAGCTCGCCGACCGCCTCCACAACATGCGGACGCTCCAGTACCAGCCCGAGCCGAAGCAGCGCTCCATCTCCCGCGAGACCCTCGATATCTATGCTCCTCTTGCCAATCGTCTCGGTATTTCATGGATCAAGAGCGAGCTGGAAGACCTTTCCTTCCGTTACCTGGAACCACAGATCTACTACGACCTGGCTTCAAAGGTTGCCAAGAAGAAGAAGGAGCGGGAAAGCTATGTGGAGGAGGTGCGGCAGATCATCGTCTCCAAGCTTGCCGAACACGACCTCAAGGGTGACGTATTCGGCCGGAGCAAACACCTTTACTCCATCTGGCGCAAAATGCAGGCCCGCAATGTGGACATTGACCAGATCTATGACCTGGTGGCGATCCGGGTCATGGTGAACGATATCCGGGAGTGCTATGAGGTCCTCGGGATCATCCATTCGACCTGGAAGCCGATCCCTGGCCGCTTCAAAGACTATATCGCCATGCCCAAGGGGAACATGTACCAGTCGCTCCATACGACGGTCATCGGTCCGCACGGGGAGCGCATGGAGGTCCAGATCCGCACGTCCGACATGCACCGGGTGGCGGAAGCCGGTATCGCGGCTCACTGGAAGTATAAAGAAGGGAAGGGGTACGACGAAAAAGAGGTCAAGCGGTTCGCCTGGCTGAGGCAGCTGCTGGAGTGGCAGCAGGAGCTTCAGGATTCCCACGAGTTCATGAATACGGTCAAGGTGGAACTTTTCCCCGAGGAGGTCTACGTCTTTACTCCCAGAGGGGACGTGAAGAGTTTTCCAAAGGGGTCGACCCCCATTGATCTGGCCTATACCATCCACACCGACATCGGGCATCGCTGTGTGGGCGCCAAGGTGAACGGCAAGCTGGTTCCCCTCAAGTATGAGCTGAAGAACGGCGATATCGTGGAGGTGATCACCTCTCCGCACCACACGCCGAGCAAGGACTGGCTGAAGATCGTCAAGAGCTCCCGTGCCCGCAACAAGATCCGGGCATGGATCAAGACAGAGGAGCGGGTCCGGAGCATCTCTCTCGGCAAGGAGATCCTTGAGAAGGAGTTCCGGCGTTATTCTCTCAATCTGGCCAAGCTGCAGAAGGCTGGAGAGATTAAGCGAGTGGCCTCGGAGTTCGGCCTTTCCACCGATGATGACGTCATGGCCGCCGTTGGTTATGGCAAACTCTCGGCAAACCAGGTGATCGGCAAGCTGCTTCCCGAGGAAAAGCTTCAGGAACGCCAGGAACAGAAGGAATCCCGTATCGGGAAGATGATCGGCAAGCTCACCGGCTCGTCTCCCAGCGCCATCCAGATCGGCGGGGTCGACGATGTTCTTGTGCGTTTCGGCAAGTGCTGCAACCCGGTTCCCGGAGACGATATCATCGGCTTCATCACCCGGGGAAGAGGGGTCACGATCCATACCGCCGACTGTCCCGTTGCCCTGGAAAACGACCCGGAGCGCCGTATCGCCGTCACCTGGAACCGTGAGCGCAAGGCTGCCCTGCCGGTGAAAATCCGAGTTTCCTGTCACGACCAGAAGGGTATTCTCGCCAACATCACCCAGGCCATCACCGATTGTGAAGCAAACATCTCCAGCGCGTCGATCCAAAGCACGGTCGACAAGCGCGGGGTCAATATCTTTGAAGTGGACGTCACCGACCTGGATCACCTGAAGCGGGTAATGAACAACATCATGAAGCTGAGCGGTGTCATTTCGGTCGAGCGAATGAAAAATTGAAGGGGGGAGCATGAAAGAGATTGTTGCGACAGAACAGGCACCCAAGGCGATCGGTCCCTATTCCCAGGCGGTGAGGGCAGGGGGATTCCTGTTCCTGTCGGGTCAGATACCCCTTGATCCCGCCACCGGCGAAATGGTCGACGGGGACATCACGGTTCAGACGATGCGCGTAATGGACAACATGGCCGCAGTACTGGCCGAGGCGGGGCTCGGATTTGACGCCATCGTGAAGACGACGATCTTTCTTGCGGATCTCGCCGATTTTGCCGCCGTGAACGGGGTCTACGGCAGCCGCTTTGCTGCGGCGCCGCCGGCTCGTTCCACCGTGGAGGTGAAAGGGCTTCCCCGGGGAGCTCTCGTGGAGATCGAGGCGATCGCGCTCTGTCAGTAAGGGGCGGATGGTGGTTGTCTGCGGGGTCTGCCGGTGTTGGAACGACAAAAAGCCGCACGCGCTTACGCGCTGCGGCTCAGTCATTTCGTGCCGTGGTGAAAGAAGGGTCTAGACGGCCTTGGTTACGTGGCCGGAACGGATGCAGCGGGTGCAGACCTTGATGGTCTTGACGCTGCCATTACGGACGGCCTTCACCTTCTGGAGGTTCGGATGCCACGTGGTGCGGGTCTTGTTGTTAGCGTGGCTGACATTGTTACCAAAACTGGGGCCTTTGCCGCAGATTTCGCAAACTTTGGACATGATTCTACTCCCTTCGGGTGGCTTTCGAAGCTCCCTTTTATAGCAGACGGAAAGTGCGAATGCAAGTGAAATATTCCGTCAAGGATGTGTGATGGCTCTCTTTTTCCGGGGGATCATATCCCTTCTCATCGTAGTGCTGATCATAGTGGCCGTGCTGTTCGTGGACTTTGCCTACAAAACCTTCTCCCTGCGCCAGAGGGATGTGACCACCGATGCCATCGTGGTTCTGGCTGGGGGACGGGGGAGGGTTGAGGAGGGAGTCCGCCTCTTCCGGGAACGCAAAGGCACGTATCTCTATCTCATCGGCGTCGATCCCGTGGTAAAGAAGCGGGATCTGTTCCGGGACCGGGAGGGAGAGCGGCTCGCAGACCGTGTTTTCCTGGAAAACCTGTCCCGCAACACCCTTGAAAATGCCCTCTACGGCCGGGAGATAATCATGCGGAAAGAGGTACGTTCAATCCGGCTGATCACCTCCCGCTACCACATGAAACGGGCCACTCTTCTCTTCAGGCAGGTACTGCCGCGCGACATCGCCATCTATCCCCACCCGGTAGATACCACCAATCTCAAAGAGCGGTGGTGGGACGACAAGGGGAGCTTCCGGCTTCTCTTCAGTGAGTTCTACAAGTACTGCCTGTTCAGGTTCTTCTTCCTCTTCGCGTCGGCAGAGCTGAGGATTCCGGCCAGATAGGGACCTATTTTTCTTCCTTCTCCTCGATGCGTGGGAAAAGCGCTTCCGCCTTGACGATCAGCGTCCCGGGCGCCAGCCTGCCCCAGGCGAGGTCTTCTTCGCGGCAGGGCTCCGTCCATCCCAGGTAGCCGAGGGCCTTGGCGGAGGTGCGCGGCATGAAGGCCGAGAGGACCAGGTGCACGATGCGCTGGGCTTCCAGCAGCGTGTACATGACCGTGCCGAGGTATTCCCGTTTGGCCGGGTCCTTGGCCAGGGCCCAGGGTGCCGTCTCGTCGATGTACTTGTTTCCCGCAGAGATAACTTCCCAAATAGCCTGAAGTCCCTTGCTGAAGGCCAGTTCGTCCATGCAGGCATCCAGCTGGCGCACCATGGCTTCGGTCTTTTCCCTAAAGGCGGTGTCCAGCTCGGTCTGGGGGCCGGGGGCGGGGAGAACGCCGTCGAAGTACTTGTTGACCATGGCGGTGGAGCGGTTGAGCAGGTTGCCCAGATCGTTCGCCAGGTCGGAGTTGATCCGGTGGACAAGGGCCGCGTGGGAGAAGTCGCCGTCGAGTCCGAAGGGGACTTCCCGCAGCAGGAAATAACGGACCGCGTCAATGCCGTACCGGTCCACCAGCATGTTGGGCTCCACCACGTTCTGGAGGCTCTTGCTCATCTTCTGGCCTTCCACGGTCCACCATCCGTGGGCAAAGACCTTTTTGGGCACCGGCAGGCCTGCGGCCATGAGGAATGTGGGCCAGTAGACCGCATGGAAGCGGAGGATGTCCTTGCCGATCAGGTGGACGTCAACCGGCCAGAACGTTTTGAAGGCGCTCTGTTCGTCCGGGTAGCCCAAGGCCGTGATGTAGTTGGTCAGGGCATCGAACCAGACGTAGATGACGTGTTTTTCGTTTCCGGGAACCGGAATGCCCCAGTTGAAGGAGGTCCGGGAGACGGAGAGGTCGCGCAGGCCTTCCTTTACGAAGGAAATGATCTCGTTGCGCCTGCTCTTGGGTTGAATGAAATCGGGATTTGCCTCGATGTGGGCCAGGAGTTGTTCCTGATATTTGCTCATCCGGAAGAAGTAGGATTCTTCCTTGAGTTTGTCCACCGGACGGTTGCAGTCGGGGCATTTGCCGTCGATGAGCTGGGTTTCGGTCCAGAAGGTTTCGCAGGGGGTGCAGTACCAGTCTTCATATTCACCCAGGTAGATGTCACCTTGGGCCATGATTTTGGTAAAGATGTGCGAGACCCCTTTTTTATGCCGTTCCTGGGTCGTGCGGATGAAGTCGGTATACTGGATGTCCAGTTTTTCCCAGAGGCCCTGGAAGCGCTTGACCACCCGGTCGGCCAGCTCCAGGGGCGTTTCGCCGGCGGTGTTGGCCGCCTTTTCGACCTTCTGGCCATGTTCGTCGGTGCCGGTGAGGAAGAAGACCTCGTACCCCTTGAGCTTCTTGTAGCGGGCGAGAACGTCTGCTGCAAGGGTGGTGTAGGCGTGGCCGATGTGCGGTACGTCGTTTACGTAGTAGATGGGTGTCGTGACATAGAACGTTCGGCTCATTTCTTCTCCTTTTTATCCCGGTCTCTTCCCTTGCCGCCCCGGCGCTCCCGGTTGTTCCCCTCCTCGCGGGGGGGAGCCTGCTCCCGCTCTTGACGTTCGCGCCGTTCGCCGCCTGAGCCTTCTTTGCGTTCCTTGTCGCGGTCCCGGGGACGTTCGCGACGTTCTCCGTCCTGGGGCGATTTCTGGTCTTTCTCCCGTCCTCCCTCTTTGCGCGGGGCCTTGGGGCGATCGAAGATGTTCTCGGGTTTGATCTCCTCGCCCTTGACGACCATCTCGCGATCTTCCTCGGTCCGGATGGTGACGGTCCCTTCCAGGATGTTCTGCTTGACGACTTCGCCCTCCGCGGTGCCGCACTTCACAATCTTACCGCATTTGGGCAGGCACTTCTTGAGAGAGCAGTACGTTTCAAATTCGTAGCCGAGGCAGCAGAGGAGCCGGCCGCACTGGCCCGAGATCTTGGTGGGGTTGAGGGCCAGGTTTTGCTCCTTGGCCATTTTGACCGAGACGGGCTCGAAATCGCGCAGAAAGGACGAGCAGCAGAGCTCCCGGCCGCAGATGCCGATGCCGCCGATCATCTTGGACTCGTCCCGTACCCCGATCTGGCGCATCTCGATGCGGGTATGGAACTGGTGGGCCAGATCCTTGACCAGCTCCCGGAAATCGACCCGCCCGTCGGCGGTGAAGTAGAAAATGGCCTTGCTCCCGTCAAAGAGATACTCCACCTTGACGAGCTTCATGTCCATGCCCCGCTCCTTGATCTTGCGGAGGCAGAAATGGTAGGCGTCCTGCTCTTTGGCCGCGTTGCGGGCCGCCGAAGCCAGGTCGGACGGTTCGGCGAGGCGGACGATGTTCTTGAGCCCCTCCGGGACATGGGTGTCTTCGTATTCCCGCGGCGGGGTGACGACCATGGCAATGCTCCGGCCCCGCTCGGTTTCGACGATGACCCGGTCGCCCTGTTTCAGGTCGAGGTCGCCGGACCCGAAGTCGTAGAGTTTCCCGGCGGTATGAAACTGGACCTTGACGATTTTGACCACACTATCCTCCCGGGGAGCTCCCCGTTGTTTGTTTGAATGCCCGTTGTGTAACGAAGCGCGTTACGGTGTCGTCCGGTCCGCCAGGCGCATGAGGAGCACGTCCATGGTGAGCCGGGGATTTGCATTGCGCTGGAGCGCCTGGCGCGCCTCCATGACGTGGCCGAGGCGGGTGAGGGTCCGCTCCGGCGACATCCGGCACGCTTCTTCTTCGAGAAGGTCGACGAGATCCCGGTTGACCACCTCGTTACTCCCCCCCTGGATGAGGAGAACATCACGCAACAGGGAGGTGAGGGTGCCAAGGGCCTCCACGGCGCGTTCCCGGTCCGCGGCCAGTTCCTCGGCGGCCGCGAAGAGGGGGGTGATCTCTTCCAGGGTGAGGGTCCGAAGCCGTTCGATCAGTCCCTGCCGGGCTGTCCCGGCGCTCCCTTCCTCCATCTCCAGCGCCCGGGAAAGGCTGCCGCCGGCCAGGGATGCGGCCAGGCGGGCTGCGGCCGGTTCCCGGCCGGCGTCCGTCAGGTATTCTTCGATCACCCGCTCGGGGAGCGGCGAAAACCTCAGGAGCTGACAGCGGGAACGGACCGTGGGGAGAATTCCCGCCGGATTCGTGGTGAGCAGGATCAGAAGTGCATTGCCCGGCGGTTCTTCCAGCGTCTTGAGCAGCGCGTTGGCCGCTGCCGGGTTGAGCCGGTCGGCATCATCGATGATGCATGCCTTCATCGGTGCCTCAACCGGACGCAGGGAAAGCTCCCGCTGCAGTTCCCTTACCTGGTCGATCTTGATGAATGCACCCTCGGGAGCCAGTCGGTGCAGGTCCGGATGCTGGAGTCCGGCCATTTTCCGGCAGGAGGGGCATGAACCGCAGCCGTCATCCCGCCGGCAGAAGGCTGCCTCGATGAAGGCGAGGGCGGTGGTCATCTTGCCGCACCCCTCGATCCCCTCGAAAAGGTAGGCGTGGGCCGTTTTGCCCGAACGGAGCGCGCGTTGCAGGACATTCACGGCGGTTTCCTGGCCGAGGACCCGGGAAAAAGGCATCGTCCTACCTCCGGGGCACGCGGTTCAGGAGTACATCCGCCACGGCCGTCGCCGTCGCTTCTACTCCATCATTTCCGTCGATCACGGCGAACCGGTGGGGTTCCCCGCCGGCCAGGGAGAGGAATCCCTCCCGCACCCGCTCGTGAAAGAGGAGCGATTCCCGCTCGAAACGTTCCTCCCGGTTTGTCTGCCGGGAGTTGATCCGCGCCGCGGCCCGGGCAAGCCCCACCGCCACGGGGCAGTCGAGGAGGATTGTGAGGTCCGGCCGGATCTGTCCCGCAGCCAGCGTGTTGAGCCGGGCAATGAGATCCCGGTCCAGGTTGCGGCCGAAGCCCTGGTAGACGAGAGTGGAATCGGTAAAGCGATCGCAGAGGACTACGGCACCCTCCGCCAGGGCGGGCGCGATGACCTCGGCCACGTGCTGGGCACGCGCCGCCGCGTAGAGGAGGAGCTCCGTCGTGGGTACCATGGCGCTGTTGCCGGCGTCCAGCAGGATAGCCCGGATGTCGTCGGCAATGGGGCAACCGCCCGGTTCGCGCGTAACGACCACCCGGTGGCCCGCCTCCCTGAGGGACTGCGCCGCCCGCTTGATCTGGGTCGTTTTGCCGCACCCCTCGATGCCTTCGAATGTAATGAAATAGCCCATACGGCCCGGATGTACCCTCTCGATTCGTAAAGGCTGAATTATAGGCGAGAGGTCATGCATTATCAAGCGCAAAATGGCCGTCGGTCCGCATATCTATTGATAAAGACGATGGAATCGGGTTATACTTCTCCGCTATGCGTGAAACGGATGAACAACCAGTCGCCGGCGGCGCGGCATCGACGGAGGGGCTGGAGACCTCGATCGGCTATCGCTTCACCGACCGCCGTTTTCTGGACGAGGCCCTGACTCACCGTTCCTGGCTGAACGAGGTCCGATCCCCGACGGTTCCCGATAATGAGCGGCTCGAATTTTTCGGCGATGCCATCCTTGGTTTCTGCATCGGCAAGATGCTCCTGCGGCACTACCCCGAAAGCCGTGAGGGAGCGTTGGCACGGATGAAATCGGCTTTGGTGGGCGAAGAGACGCTGGCCGACCTGGCCGCGGCCGTTGAGCTCGGCAGCTACCTGCGACTCGGGCGCGGCGAGGAGCGCTCCGGAGGCCGCCACCGCAGATCGCTGCTCGCCAATGCCCTGGAAGCCCTTCTTGCGGCCATGTATCTCGACGGAGGTATGGCTCCGGTGGAGCGTCTCGTGGACGCGTGGTTCGGCCCGCGCCTGGCCGGTGTTGCTGCCGGGATAAAGGGGCGGGATTTCAAGACTGATTTCCAGGAGCTGGCCCAAGCCCAGTATGGTGGATTGCCTCGATATGTCCTGGTCGATACCAGTGGTCCCGCCCATGACCTGCGTTTCACCGTGGCAGCGTACGTGGGTGAGCGCCTCCTCGGCCAGGGGACGGGCAGGAGTAAGAAGGAGGCGGAGCAGGCTGCGGCGCGGCAATGCCTGGAACGCCTCGAAACGGGGCGGTGCAGCGCTGCCCCATGACGCGGCCCGTTATCGTCCCGTTTTTTATTTCCCATCAGGGATGCCCCCACCGCTGCGTCTTCTGCGACCAGGAACGCATTGCGGGCCGGGCCGGCCGGCTTCCGTCCGCCGCAGAGATCCATTCCGCCGTGAAGACCTTCGGCAGGGGACGGCCCGTTGAGGCGGCTTTTTACGGCGGGACATTTACGAGCCTTCCCCGCAACGAGCAGGAGAGACTCCTGGCGGCGCTGCAGCCTCTTCGGCACGATGGTTCCGTCAGGAGCGTGCGGCTCTCCACCCGGCCCGACGCCCTCGATGCCGAAACAGCCGGCTTTTTGAAGTCCATGGGGGTAGCCAGCGTGGAACTGGGCGTTCAATCCATGGACGACCAAGTCCTGGATGTGTCCGGCAGAGGGCACTCGGCCGCTGACACGGTGCGGGCATTCGATGTCCTGCGGAGCGAGGGGATCGCCGTGGGGGCGCAACTGATGCCCGGACTGCCCGGCGACAGCCGGGAGCGCTCACTGGATTCCCTCACCCGGATCCTCGATCTGAAACCCGTCTCCCTCCGCATCTACCCGACCCTGGTAGTGGCGGGGACCAGGCTTGCCGAATTCTGGGCCGAAGGGAGCTACACCCCCTTGACCCTTGCCGATGCCGTACCTCTTTGTGCCGACATGCTGCTGGCCTGCAAGCGGGCCGGGGTCCCGGTCATCCGGCTGGGCCTTCAGCCGACGGATATCCTGGAACGTTCGGTGCTGGCGGGTCCCTGGCACCCGGCCCTGCGTCAGCTCGTGGAGGGCGAGCTCTGGTACCGGCTGCTGGAGCGGCTTACCACCGGCCTTGCCGCGGGAACCGTGGTGTCGGTGGCCTGTGCCCCCGCGCGGATTTCCGATGTGGTGGGACAGCGGCGCGTCAACCTGTCCCGCCTGCTGGAACGGCGGGGGATCGTCGTCACCGGTGTTGCCGGCTGTCCCACCGCGGCACCCGATACCCTTACCCTGACTCACGCCGGCGGCACCGTTGCCGGCAGTCTGACAGACTGAACGCCGCCCTTGCAGCGGCCACACTCACAAGGAGTACTATGTTGTCGAAAACGCCATTCCGCTCGGGCTTTGTCTCGATCATCGGCCGCCCCAACGTGGGGAAGTCGACGCTTCTCAACCGGATCCTCGGGGAAAAGATCGTCATCACCTCGGACAAACCCCAGACGACCCGCAACCGCATCCAGGGAATCCACAATCTGCCCGGCGCCCAGATCGTGTTCATCGACACGCCGGGAATCCACCACGCCCGTTCGCGGCTCAACAAATTCATGGTGGAGGAGGCCCTTTCCTCCATCCGCGAGGTAGATCTGGTCATGCTGCTGGTGGAGGCCAACCGGGCTCCGGGCGACCAGGAGCGGGAGATCGCGGGACTTCTGCCCAGTGTGAATGTGCCCGTTTTCCTTGTTGTCAACAAGATCGACCTCATCGATCCGGACATCCTGGCCGAGCGGCTCACCGCCTATGCCGAACTGTTTCCCTTCCGCGAAGTGGTGCCGGTTTCCGCGGAAACCGGTGAGAATGTGGAGCGGCTGGTAGAGGTGGTGCGCGATACCCTGCCCGAGGGGCCGGTCTACTTCCCGGACGACATCCTTACGGATTTGCCCGAGCGGTTCATTGTGGCCGAGATCGTGCGGGAAAAGGTCTTTCGCCTCACCCGGGACGAGATTCCCTACTCCACCGCCGTGGAGGTGGACAGCTTTCGGGAGCGGGAGGACGGCGGCCTCGTCTCCATTTCCGCCACCATCACGGTGGAGCGCGATTCCCAGAAGGGGATCATTATCGGCCGCAAGGGGGCCATGCTCAAGCAGATCGGCAGCGAGGCCCGGCTGGAGATCGAGCGGTTGCTCGACACGAAGGTGTTTCTGGAACTCTTCGTGCGGGTCCGCAGGGACTGGAGCGAAAACCCGAATATACTCAAGGAGCTCGGATACCGATGATACTGCCGATCGTTGCCATAGTAGGTCGCCCCAATGTGGGCAAGTCGACCCTTTTCAACCGTCTCGTGGGGCGCCGCAAGGCGATAGTTGACGATATGCCCGGCGTAACCCGGGACCGCAATTACGAAACGGTCACCCGTTTCGACGTCCCCTTCATCCTGATCGACACCGGCGGGTTCGAGCCAGAGAGTTCCGACCGGCTCCTCCAGCAGATGCGTGAGCAGTCCCGGCTCGCCATGGAAGAGGCTGACGTGATCCTCTTCCTTATGGACGGCCGTGCCGGGCTCAACCCCGCCGATGTGGAGGTGGTGGAGATGCTCCGGCGGGTGGACAAGCCGGTCTTCTTCGTGGTCAACAAGGTGGATGGCGAAACCCTTGAGGTGGCGGCATCCGAGTTCTACTCCCTGGGAGTCGACAATCTGCTTACCATTTCAGCGGAGCACAACCGCGGCGTGCGCGACCTGATGGACGAGGTGGTGGCGGCCCTGCCCCAGCGGACCACCAGCCCCGAGGAGCGCAATGCGACCAAGATTGCCGTTGTGGGCCGCCCCAATGTGGGCAAGTCCTCCCTGGTCAACCGGCTGCTGGGATACGAGCGGGTGGTGGCCAATCCGACTCCCGGCACCACCCGGGATTCCGTGGACACTTGGTTCACCTGCAACAAGAAGCGCTACCTCCTCATCGATACCGCGGGCATCCGGCGCAAGGGGAAGACCACCCAGAAGATCGAAAAATACAGCGTGGTGGACTCCCTGCGCAGCATCGAGCGGGCCGACGTGGTCCTCATCGTGCTCAATGCCGAGGAGGGGGTGACCGAGCAGGACGAACGGATTGCCGGCTATGCCTTCGAGGCGGGCAAGGCCTGTATCTTCGTGGTCAACAAGTGGGACGCCATTGAGAAGGACAACAGCTCCGTGGGGCGCTTCGTGGATAAGATCAGGACTGAATTCAAGTATCTCGCCTTTGTGCCGATAGTATTTGTGTCGGCTAAAACAGGCCAGCGGCTCAACCGGATCATGGAAGAGGTGGAAAAGGTCATGGCCCAGTACGTGAAACGGGTCACCACCTCGGAGCTCAACCGGATCTTTTCGGCAGCGGTGGAGAGTCATCACCATCCGCTCGTCATGGGGCGGCGGGTCAAGTTCTACTTCGCCACCCAAGTGGGGACCAGGCCCCCCACCTTTGTCATTTTCACCAATCGGCCGGATGGGATGCACTTTTCCTATGAACGGTACCTTGTCAATAAATTCCGCGAGGCGTTCGATTTTACCGGAACGCCTTTGCGTCTCCTGTTCAGGGGACGGGAGCGCTAGCCCTCCGAACGAGCGTAAACGGCGGCTGGACGGCCTCTCGCGGGGAGCCGTAACCACTTTACTTGCATGGGTCGATGGTTTATGATGGGCGCCGCTTCCAGCACCAATCCGCGGCTTGTTGACAGGATTCGGGTATGAGTCTCGTCGGCAACCTGGAAGATCTGGGCCTGGGGGAAATTCTCCAGATTGTGAGCCTTTCCCGTAAATCGGGTGTCTTGCGGGTCAACAGCAGGGGACGACTGGGCGAGATCGCTTTCCGCCAGGGCAAAGTGATCCGGGCGTCGTCGAGCAGTTTCCAGGAAAGCCTCGGCGAGCTGCTGATCCGCAAGGGGCTCATCGACCTGGCGACCCTCCGCGGCGCCCTTGCCCTTCAGGAACGGGAAGGATTCCAGGAGCGGCTCGGCTCGATCCTGATCCGCCAGTACGGGGTCGCGGCGGCAGCCATCGACGAGGTGGTCCGGGAGCAGTTCGAAAAAGTTGTCTACTCGCTGTTCGCCTGGGTCGAGGGAACCTTCGACTTCGAGCTTCAGGAGAACGTGGAAGCGGTCGACAACATCCGGATGGACCCGATGCAGTTCATGCTCGACCAGGGGCTGAATCCTCAGTTCCTGGCCATGGAAGGCGCGCGGCTCATCGACGAGCAGCGGCATCGCGGAAACCTCCCTCCCGCTGTTGCGCCTCAGGCAGCGGTCCCGCACCTGTCCGGCATGGAGGAACCCCCTGCTTCCGGCCAGACCCGCTTGCAGCCGGACGCGGCGGCAAAGGCCGAAGAGCCGGTGTCGCTTGTCCTTGTCGACGACGATGATCTGACCCGGGAGACGCTTGCTGCGGCGCTGGAGCAGGGAGGCTACCGGGTTTATCAGCAGGAGCGAAGCGAGGATGCGCTGATCCGGATCGATTCCCTCTATCGCAAGGGAAAGCGGCCGGTGGTTCTTGCGGATCTCATCATGCCGCGCATGGACGGCACGGGTATTCTGGGCGGTCTCGAACTCGTGGAGCTCGTGCGGAACAATTTTCCCGACCTCCGGCTCCTGGTCATGTCCGACTACCATAACAGTGACGCCGAACGCCGGGTCGGGGCGCTGGGGTATCCCCACCTCATCAAGCCGCGGAGAGCCCAGATGGGTGACTCCCGGGAAGCCGACCGTTTCTGCCGTGATCTGCTGGATGTGCTTTGGAGACTCCGGGCCGGCGAACTCGCCGTTGCCACGGGCGACATGGTGAATCTGGGGCATGAGTTGCGCCTGGAACTCGGCGACGACCTGAACGGCGAGGTCGAGTCCGTGGAACCGAGCACCGGCATAGCGCTGCTGCGGGGGATGCTCGAAGAGCTGTCCAATCCCGCCCTCGGCGGAGGCGTTACCTTGATGGTCCTCCGTTTTGCCGCCGAGTTCATGAATCGGGCGATCATTTTCATGGTGAGGCGCGACGAGATCGTCGGGCTTGGCCAGTTCGGCATCGAGGAGACCGGGGGAGTCGCCGACGCGCGAGTGAGAAGACTGCGAATTCCGCGTAACGGAGAATCCCTCTTCAGCGCGATCATTGAAGCCAAGCATCCAGCCGTGGTGAGGCCTGAGCCGGCCGCCTGGAACCGATACCTGTTCGAGCACCTGGGGCCGGAGATCCCCGACGAGGTTTTTGTCGGCCCCATTGTGAGCGAGGGGCGGGTCGTCGCCATCCTCTACGGCGACAATCTGCCCGACAAAAAGCCGATCGGCGGCACCGAAGCCCTGGAGATTTTTCTCTCCCAGGCCGGTGTGGCCATGGAAAAGGCGCTTCTGGAGCGCAAGCTTCTCGAAAGTGTCCAGGGGGGAACGTGAAGAGGATTCTGATTGCCGAAGACTCTGCCACCATGCGATCGATGCTGGTGGCCACCATCCAGTCGCTGGATGGGTTCGAGGTCGTCGAGGCCTCCAGCGGATTCGAGGCGTTGCGCCTGCTTCCCCGCGAGCGGCTCGACCTGATCATCACCGATATCAACATGCCCGACATCAACGGGCTTGAGCTGGTGAGCTTTGTCCGCACCAGCGACAATTACAGGCACATCCCGCTCTTTATCATTTCAACCGAAGGGAGTGAGCGGGACCGGGAAAAGGGGCTGTCGCTCGGGGCGAACGAATATCTCGTCAAGCCGTTCGACCCGGCCCGTCTCCAGGATCTGATCGTCAAGTACACCTCCTGAGTAGAGGTGGAGGGTTCCATGACCAACACGCACGACGCATCAGGCAGGGCCGTTGATGATTTTCTGGCCGAGGCCGAAGAGATTGTCGAGAAGCTCAATACCGACCTGGTCACTCTCAGCGACTGTGCCGACAGCGGTGAATGCGACCCTGATCTCCTGAACGCCATTTTCCGTGGCTCCCACTCTCTCAAGGGACTGGCTGGGATGTTCGGCTTTACGGAGATCCAGTCCCTGTCCCACAACCTGGAGAACCTGCTCGACTCCCTGCGGCTCGGCAAAATCCCCCTCACCCCCGAAACCATGAACGTGCTGTTCGATTCCATGGAGCTGCTGAGCGGGATTATCCGCAGCATCGGCAGCGGCGAGGATCACAGCGCAGCAATCGAGGATGCCGTATCACGACTCAATGCCTGCGCCTCGGCCCGGGAAGCCCAGGAAGTTTCACCCCTCAGGGAACTGGGCATGCCCGAGAAGGTCCTCAGCTCCCTGACGGAGTACGAAGAACACCGCCTGTTGGAAAATGTGAAAAAGCGTCGGAACATCTTTTCCATCCATGCATCGTTCAGTCTCATGTCTTTTGACCAGGACCTGGGAGAAATCTCCGACACGCTCAAAAAAGAGGGTGAGGTCGTCAGTACCCTGCCGAGCGCCAGCACTTCCCCCGAATCCTTCATAGATTTCGACATCCTCTTCGGCACCGACTTGGACGAAGAAGGTCTGACCGCACTGCTCGACCGGGACGGGCTCACCATCATCCACTACGGCTCTGCCGCCCAGCCGGAAGAGCGCTCTGCCCTGCCCGTCGCAGCCCCGGCTTCCCCGCCGCCGTCCTCCCCGTTGCCGTCCGTTCCGGTGCTGGCAACGCCTGCCACAATGCCGGCCGGTATTGATGATCAACTGACTGCCAAGAGCATGAGCCGCACGGTCCGGGTCGACATCGGGAAGCTTGACGAACTCATGAACATCGTGGGGGAACTGGTCCTTTCCCACTCCACCATTGCAGATATTACCACCCGCATGAGGCTGGCGGGGTTCTCATCTCTCGCCATCGAGCTGGGCAAGGCCGCAAAGGGGCTTGACCGCAAGCTGACCGAGCTCCAGAAGGGGGTCATGGAAATCCGGATGATCCCGGTGGGACAGCTGTTCGAAAAAATGTCCCGCATTGTTCGGAAGGTGTCCCGGGAGCAGGGTAAAAAGGTCGATCTCAAGCTGTTCGGCGCAGACACCGAGCTGGACAAGCTGATCATTGAGGATATTTCGGACCCGATGGTCCACATCATCCGCAATGCCATCGATCACGGGCTGGAAACTCCCGAGGAACGGATTGCCGCCGGCAAGCCCGAGCGGGGAACGATCAGGCTTTCTTCCTACCAGAAAGGCAACCACGTCGTCATCGAGGTGGCCGACGACGGCCGGGGCTTCAACATCGAGAAAGTCAAGCAGAAGGCCCTGGAGAAGGGGCTCATCAAGACCCTGGAGGGGGTGAGCGACCGGGACGCCCTCGACTTCATCTTCCTCCCCGGCTTTTCCACGGCGGACAAGGTGAGTGAACTCTCGGGCCGGGGCGTCGGCATGGACGTGGTGAAGAGCAACATCGCCGCCGTGTCGGGCATGGTCGACATCGAAAGCGAATTCGGCAAGGGGAGCCGGATCATCATAACTCTGCCGATCACCCTCGCCATCATCAAGGCACTGTTGGTCCTCACTGCGGACCGGACCTACGCGATTCCGATCACGTCGGTGCTGGAAACGATCATTGTGGAGGAGCGGGAAATCCTTACCGTGGAACGGAAAGAGGTGTACCAGCTTCGGGAGACCACTCTGCCGCTGGTGCGGCTGGAGCGTTTTTTCAAGGTCAAGCGCGAGACTCCACCGCCCGGCAGCTTCTATGTGGTAGTGGTCGGCGTGGCCGAAAAACGGCTGGGCATCATCGTGGACGATCTGGTGGGGCAGCAGGACATCGTCATCAAGTCACTGGGCGACATGTTCAAGGGGTACAAGGGGATATCGGGCGCCGCCGACCTGGGCGACCAGAGGACGATCCTCGTCATGGATGTGGGGGGGATCATCGGCGAAGCCCTGCGGAGCGGGGGGTAAATGTACCGGGAATTCTATGGATTGCGGGAAAAGCCGTTTTCCAAGACCCCCGATCCGCGCTACCTCTTCCTGTCGCGGGGGCACCGGGAGGCCCTTGCGCGGCTTCAGTACGCCGTGGAGGAGCGGGAGCTGGCCCTGTTGACCGGCGATATCGGCTGCGGCAAGACCACCATTTCCCGGGCGCTCATGGATGCCATGGGCGAGGCGTGCCGCTTCTGCTTCATCTTCAACCCCCGCCTCTCGCCGCTGGAGTTTCTGCGGGTCATCGCCCGGAGCCTTGGGATCGACAATCCTGCGGGGGCCAAGGACGAACTGTTGAAACAACTCACGGAAACGCTCTACCTGATGCATGCCGAGGGGCGCTGTCCGGTGATCGTGGTGGACGAGGCCCAGCTCATCCCGGACCGTGACGTGTTCGATGAGATCAGGCTTCTCACCAACTACCAGCTGGACGACCAGAACCTCATGAGCGTCGTCCTCATGGGACAGCCCGAGCTGCGTCAGATCCTGGCCGACCCGGTCCATGAGCCCCTGCGGCAGCGGATTGCACTCCATTACCACCTTCAGCCCCTCAGCCTCGACGAGACTCTGGAGTATATTGATTTCAGGCTCGAAGTGGCCGGGGGGACGCCGGGGCTTTTTTCCCCGGACGCGGTGCAGCGGATTCATGAACTTTCGGGCGGCGTGCCGCGCAAGATCAATATCCTGGCAACCAATGCCTTGCTGGTCGGCTACGGCAGGGATGCGGCGTGGATCGACGCCTCTCTGGTGGAGGAGTTGCGGGATGAGGCGAACCTGTACTGACAGCTCACAGCTTCCGTGGGGAGCCGTCGTAACTTGCATGGCGAGGGAAAACGGATATGATGGATATCGCCGAGATACGTAGAAAGGCCCAGCGTGACCGCCAGCAGGGGGGAGCCGCGTCGACGGGCGACGTGCGGCGGGAGCCCCGACCGGAACCGTCCCGGCCCGCTGCCGACGCACCTTCAGCGCCGGTGGTCCCGGAGTTCCAGGAGCTTTCCGACGATGTATTCGCTCCCGATGATGCTGCCCTTCCGGTACCGGCTTCCGTGCCGGCGGCCGCTCCGCCCGTTCTCGACCCTCTGGCGCTTATCCTCCAGGGGCGCCGGGCGGCCCTGGTGGAAGACCTTGTCTCCGATACAGAGGCAGAACCCGCCAGGGAAACGGAAACCTATCTGGAAGTCCTGTGCTTCCGGGTGGCCGACGAGACCTATGGCATCGATATCATGGAGTTGAAGGAGATCATCAAACCCCGGGAGACCACCGAGGTGCCCCATTCACCGCCGTTTGTCGCCGGGGTTCTGTCGTTGCGCGGCATCATCATTCCCGTGTTCATCCTGCGTGAGCGTCTCGGCCTGGCCGATGCCGTGGCCCGCGGGAAGGAGCGGATTGTCGTCGTCAAGCACGGAGAGGGATTGTGCGGTCTTCTGGTGGACGAGGTTACCCAGGTAGTCAAGATACCGGTTGCAACCATCGAGCATCCGCCTGCCGTACTCGATGGCATGGATCGTGAATTTGTCAACGGCATAGGCCGCCATGACGGCGGAATAATCATACTGCTTCAGCTGGAAAAGGTGCTCGATTCAGCATTGATGTAATACCCAGGAGGGTATGCCGATGGAAAAGAAAAGGATTCTGATCGTCGAAGATGAAGAGAGTCTGCTCAAACTTGAAAGCATTCTGCTGTCTTCCCGCGGTTACGCCGTGGCAGGGGTTACCGACGGCAAGTCCGCCCTTGACTATATTGCAGCCACACCTCCCGACCTGATCATTCTCGATATCATGTTGCCGGGAATGGATGGCTTCGAGGTCTGCCAGATGATCAAGGCCGACCCGTCAACCCGCCACATCCCGGTGGTTATGCTCACTGCCAAGAAAAGCACCCAGGACCGTGACAAGGGGCTGGAGGCCGGTGCTTCCGCTTACGTGACCAAGCCGTTCAAGTCGGCCCGGATCATCGAGATCATTCAGGGACTTCTGGCTGCCTGACGCTGCCGGCCGCCCTTCGCATACGTATCAGACCCACGCTCCCGAAGGATACGCATGGAAACCGACATCCAGGAAATACAGCTCGCCTGCTTCCGCCTCGGCGACGCCACCTTTGCCGCCGATATCATGCGGATCAAGGAGATCATCCGCCCCCAGAAGCTGACGAAGCTCCCCAAGGCGCCGGCCTTTGTGGAAGGAGTCATCAATCTCAGGGGCATGGTGATTCCGGTCATCGATCTGCGCAAGCGGTTCGAATTGCCCGAGCGGGTGGCGCTTGAGGAGGCCCGCCTTCTCGTGGTTGGGGTGAGCCGGCAGTTGGTGGGGCTCGTGGTTGATGACGTGACCGAGGTGGTCACGGTGCAGGTGGGTGACATCAAGCCACCCCCCCATTCCATCGACGGGGTCAGTGCCGAGTACCTGATCGGTGTCTGCCTGGTGCGGGATACCCTGGTCATGCTCGTCAATCTCGATCGCATCCTGACGAGCCGCGAAGCGTCGGCCATTGCCGGCCTTGCCGGGACGGGGCGTTGATGGCGGATGTGATCATCGCAGGGTGTCCTGTCTGCCAGGCGCGGTACCGGCTTGACGGAGCTCGGATCCCGGACGGGGGAGTAACATTGCGGTGCAGTTCGTGCCGCACCGTCTTCAAGGTGCGGGGAAAAGCCTCCCCGCGCATCCCGCACCAGCCGTCCACCACGGAGACCGTGACGCGGGTTCTCGTGGCCCATGAAAATTCGGTTTTCCGCAATACTGTCCGACAGGCTCTGGCCGGTGAACCGTTCGAGGTTCTTGAGGCGGCCGACGGTGCCGGCGCTTATGCGATAATCCTTGAGCGGCATCCCCGGGTGGCTATTCTCGATGCGGCGCTCCCCGGGATGTTCGCCTTCGAGATATGTGAAGCGGTAAAGGGTTCGCCAGCCACGGCGGACATCAAGATCATTCTCGTCGCCTCCATTTATGACAAGGCGAAGTACAAGCGTGCTCCCGAGTCGCTCCACGGAGCGGACGACTATCTGGAGAAGCACCATATTCCGGACGAATTGCCCGCCCGCGTCCGCCGGCTCCTGGCGGGCACGACGCCTGAAACGTCGCCGCTCCGCGGGGGAGCTCCTCCCCGGGAAGATGGCCCGACAATGGTTCCCGGAGAACAAGCGCCTCCCGGCGGGGACTCAGGGGCGCAACACTGCGGAGACGCCCGCAACGACGAATATGGCGGGGACGAACCGACACTCGCCGATGAGCATCATAAGGCCCGCCGGCTTGCCCGGCTCATTGTTTCGGATATCGCACTTTATAATCGCGACCTCGTGCGGGAAGGAGTCCGCAACGGCACCTTCTTCGAGCTGCTTGCCGAGGACGTGGCCGAAGGGCGCTCCCTCTACGAGAACAGAGTGCCCGGCGATGTCCGTGCCGGAACGTCATACCTGGATGATGCGTTCGCCGAGTTCATCGGCACGATCAGGAGAGAACTCGGCCTGTAACTGATAATCAACGCAAGGAGCACGTGCGTGGCTGTTCTGGAAACCGTAAATGCCGACCTCCAATCGACCGACGAAGAGACAAGGCGTCGGGCCGTGCTCGACCTGGCGGCCGTTCCTCTTGCCAATGCCCGCGAACCGCTCTTCGTCGCCATGGGTGACGTCAGCTGGCGGGTGCGCAAAGAGGCAGTGTCTCTCCTGCTCGGCATGTGCCCGGATGAGGGAACCATCGAGGGGATCATCGGGCTGCTCTCGTCGGTGGACAATGCCGGTCTGCGCAATTCGGCCGTCGAGGTGCTCGAAGGGCTGGAGTCGAGGGCCGTGCCTGCGCTGCTCACTCACCTCAAGGATGACGACCGCGACGTCCGCAAGTTTGTGGTCGACATCCTTGGCACCATCGGCGACCGGTCAAGTATCCCCGCCCTGATCGACGCCCTTGACGACCCGGACCCCAACGTTTCGGCCGCTGCCGCGGAAAACCTCGGCAAGATCGGCGATCTGCGTGCTGTTGCGCCGCTGCTGGCCGCCCTCGGCAAGAACGATGTCTGGTTCAGCTACTCAATCCTCGGCGCCCTGACCCGCATCGGCGAACCGGTGCCGGTGAACATCCTTACCCCCCACGCGTCGGACGGTATTCTGAAGCGGCCGGTGATCGAGTGTCTCGGTGCCGTGGGCGATGCCGAAGCGGTACCGCTCCTGGTGGAAGGGCTCGGCGACCGTGTCCGTGCCGTGCGGGAGGCGGCTGCCTGCGCCATTATCCGTCTGCGGGGCCGTCTCGCCGGCGCCGCGGCGGCCAGGTGCGTTGATGATGCCTTGGCGCGGCTCACGGGCTCTGCCGTGGTCGATGGACTGCTCGGCTCACTGGATACCACGGATCAGGGGGTACGTGACGCGCTGATCCGGGTTCTCGGTTACATCGGCGATGCCCGCGCCGCCTTGCCCCTTCTGCAGGGATGTCGGGACGAACGGCTCAGAAGGCTCTGTCTCCAGGGATTGCGCACCATGGGCGAGCGGGGGATGGAGGCCCTGGCGGCCGCCTATCCTGCGGCGGACGACGAGGAAAAGTCGATCATCATCCAGGTTTGGGGTGAGCTCGGCTTCACCGGGTGTGCCGATCTCCTCGGTGCGGCCATGGAGAGCACCCGGCCCATGATGCGCAAGGCTGCTGCCGTGGCGGCGGGGAAGATCGGTATCTTGTCCCTGATGGGGTCCATCGCGGCCCTGCTTGATGACCGGGAGCACGATGTGCGCGAAGGGGCCATTAATGGCCTCATCCGCCTTGCCCCGGCCGAGCCGGCCGGAGTGAGGGCCATAGCCCGTAAACTCGCCGATTCGCCAGCCACCGGTTCGCGGCACGACGCGGTTCGGCTTTACGCTTCCCTGGGCGATGCGGACCGTCTGGCGCTCCTGATGAAGGATGAAGACCCCCTGGTGCGGCGCAGCGCCGTGTCGGCCCTGGCGGATCAGCATCTCCCAGAAAGCGTGTCCAATCTGGTGATGGCACTGGTGGACGAAGACCCGGACGTGAGGATCGCGGCAGCCTCGGGCCTCGGCGAGATCGGCGGGGGTGAGGCGGTGGAACCCCTGATCCTGTCCCTGGATGATGAGGATCCGTGGGTCCGGTGCGCCTCCCTGAGGAGCCTTGGCCGGATCGGCGGGGAGCGGTCACTTGACGCTATCGAGCGGCTGATCGATTCCGCCGATGGGGTGGTGATGATCACGGCCCTGGAGACGCTCTCCGAGATCGAGGGCGATCGGGCGGTGCGTCTGGTGAAGCGTGGGCTTGATAGCAGCGACGAAGAGGTGGTCAAGGTGGCGATCGATCTGCTGGCGAACGACGGCAGCGATTGGGTGAATGCCTATCGGGATCGCCTCCTGAGCCATTCCCACTGGGATGTCCGGATCAGTTTCGCCAGGGCCATGACCCGTCTTCTGGGCCGCGAGGCGATGCCGCACCTCACTGTCGCCCTCCAGCGAGAGCAGGATGAACTGGTGCGCGACGAACTCCAAACTCTGCTCGGCGGTCTGCGCTAATGTTTACCTTCGAGCCCGAAATACCCATGTCAGATGAGGAGTTCCGCCTCATCCGGGACCTCATTTACAGCCACTGCGGTCTCTTCTTCGACAGCGACTCGGCCTATCTTCTGGAAAAGCGCCTGGCCAAGAGGGTGCAACTGCACCAGCTGTCGGGGTTCCGGGACTACTACCATTTCCTCCGCTACAACCGGAAGAAGGACCAGGAACTCTCGGACATCATGGATGTCCTCACCACCAACGAGACCTATTTCTTCCGCGAGGCGTTCCAGCTCAAAGCCTTCACCCAGGAGATAATCCCTGAAATCCGCGACGCCAAGGCCAAGGCCGGCGACCGGACGCTCCGGATCTGGAGCGCCGGCTGCTCCAGTGGCGAGGAGCCATACACCATTGCCATGCTTCTGCTGGAAATGGGTGGCTTTGCCGGCTGGCACGTGGAAATCATCGGAACCGACATCAGCCAGCGGGTGATTCAGCAGGCCCGCAAGGGGGTCTACGGCAAGTCATCGTTCCGGGTCACCGACGAGGGATATGTCCGCCGCTACTTCACCGAACAGGACGGCATGTTCCGGGTCAACGACAGGGTCCGCGAACTGGTCACCATCAGCCACCTCAACCTTCTCGATACCAACCGCATCGCGCTTCTGGGCCGCATGGACGTTATCTTCTGCCGCAACGTCATCATCTACTTCGACCAGGCCGCCCGCAAGACGGTGATTGATTCCTTCCACCGCGTCCTGCGGGACGGAGGCTACCTGTTGCTCGGCCATTCCGAATCGCTGATGAACATATCCACGGCGTTTGCCCTCAAGCACCTGAAGAACGACATGGTCTACCAGAAACCTCTCCCTCCGGGAGGCCGGCCATGAGAAAGATCAGGGTCGTGGTCATCGACGATTCGGCCTACAGCCGCCGCGCCATCACCAAGATGCTCGAAAGCATGCCCGAGGTGGAGGTGATCGGGTATGCCACCGACGGCGAGGAGGGTATCCGCAAAATTATCGACTTGAAACCGGACCTGGTGACCCTCGATCTTGAGATGCCCAGGATGGACGGGTTCACCCTCCTGCGGATCGTGATGGAATACTCTCCCACCGCCGTCATCGTCATCAGTTCCAGGAGCGAGGACGAGAAGGTGTTCCGGGCGTTGGAACTGGGTGCAGTTGACTTTGTGGCAAAACCCACGAAGGGGGTGTCCGAGGAGATTCTCACCATCCGCGAGGACCTTCATCGCAAGGTGCGCGGCGTCATCCACCTGAACCTGGCGGGCATCGTTCGTCGCGAGCGGGAACAGGAGCGAGCTTCTGTCGCGGCCGGCCGCAGGACCTCCGGCTCCGCGCCGTATGCAAAAGCAGCCGTGCGAACCGAGAGTACCGCTCCCCGCCCCGCCGGGCGCCTGGAGGTGGTGGCCATCGGTGCTTCCACGGGAGGGCCGCCGGCACTTCAGCGGATACTCTGTGCTCTGCCGGGGGCGTTTCCCCAGGCGGTCGTGGTCTCTCAACACATGCCGGCGGGATTCACGCGGACATTTGCGGAGCGTCTGAACCGGCTGTCACCCCTTGAGATATGCGAGGCAGCGGACGGTGACGAGGTGCGGGCCGGGCGGGTGCTCATCGCCCCCGGCGGGCACAATATGGTCTTCGAGCGTCAGGGGAGCGAGGTGCGTGCCCGGATCGTGAAGCCGGGCACGGATGACCGCTACGTGCCGTCCGTGGATGCCATGCTCCTTTCCTGCGCCGAGGTCTTTGGTCCGCGTACGCTGGGCGTGGTGCTCACCGGTATGGGGAATGACGGCAGCAAAGGGGTCGCGGCCATCAATCGGGCAGGGGGGCAGACCTTGGCCGAAGCTGAAGAGACGGCGGTGGTCTTCGGTATGCCCAAGGAGGCCATTGCCACCGGGGTGGTTGACAAGATAGTGTCATTGGACCGCATGTCCCGCGAGATTATACAGCGGTGCGGTCTTCTCAGCGACGTCGATTGACCGATCCCTCTTAGCCTGAGTGCTGAAGGGGCATAGGAGCGAGACATGTCAGTGGAAGAGGAAAAGGGGCTGCTGGCGCGGGCCGATGAGTTTCTTCAGGCATTCAAGAAGGGGGCGGAGTTCACCCAGGAGCTGCTCCGGGAAAATGAGCGTCTCCGGTTCCGGACCCTCCAACTGGAGGCCGACCAGAAGGGCGAGGGGGTAGCGGCGGCCTTGGCCGTCGAGAACCGCAAACTTGCCGCCCGGGTAGAGGAGCTTGAGCGGGAAATAGCGGAAATCATCGGCCAGATCCGGCAGATCGAGGCGGAGAATAACGATTTCGCCGCCCGCTACGTGGAGATCGAGGAGGAGAACAACAATCTGGCCAATCTCTATATTGCCAGCTACCAGCTCCACTCGACCCTCGATTTTAGCGAAGTGCTCCAGATAATCACCGAGATCATCATCAACCTGATTGGTGCCGAGGAGTTCGCCGTGATGCTCGTCGATGAGAAGACCGGCAGCCTGGACGCCGTCGCCGCCGAAGGGATCTCGCTGGAGGAACTTCCCCGGGTGCGCCTGGGCGAGGGCGTCATCGGTATCGCTGCCGGCACCGGCGAGAACTACTTCGCCGAGGGGCCGGAGACCTACGAGCGGGACCTGCTGCGGCCGATGGTCTGCATTCCGCTGAAGATCAAGGAGCACGTCATCGGCGTCATCGCCATCTACAAGCTTCTGATCCAGAAAAAGAGCTTCGCCAGCGTCGACTACGAGTTGTTCACGCTCCTGGCGGGGCACGCGGCCACGGCTATTTTCAGCTCCCGCATCTATTCGGACTCCGAGCGCAAGCTCTCCACCATGCAGGGCTTCATCAATCTGCTGACCACGTAGCAGTTGTGTTCTGAGGAGACGTTCATCATGGCGGAAAAAACCGTACTGATCGTGGAAGATTCACCGACCATGCGACAACTGATCGCCTTTGCCCTGAAGCGGATTCCGGGGATTTCCATCGTGGAGGCGTCCGATGGGGTGGATGGTCTCAAGAAGCTCTCCGCCCATGCCATCGATCTCATCCTCACCGATATCAATATGCCGGTCATGGACGGTCTCAAGCTGGTGAGCCTCGTCCGGAGCGATCCCTCCCATCGTCACCTGCCCATTGCCATCATCACCACCGAGGGGGCCGCCGAGGACCGGGAGCGGGCACTTGCCCTGGGCGCAAACGCCTACATTACCAAGCCGATCCAGGCAGGCAGGGTCCTGTCGGTGGCAAGAGAATTGCTCGGGATATCCCCGAATCCATGACCCACTGGAATCCGCGCGCCGCATGCCGGGAAAAAAACGATGAGTCGCCGCCGGATTGCCGGCGCGTCTACTCCTCACTCATCCGGGAGTTCCCGTGAAACGCCTACGCCTTCTTGTCCCTGCCATCGTGCTTTTGTTTCTTCCCGTCATTCTCTTTGCCCGTGACTACAAGATCGTCACGTTCGCCACTGAGACCGCGGGCACGGTTGCCTTCAGCCACCCCGTTCACCTCAAGTCCCTGGGCAACAACTGCACCCTTTGCCACAACACGCTCTTCAAGATTGGCGATAAGGCTGCGCCGGTCACCATGAAGGCCATGGAGCAGGGTGCTTCGTGCGGCGCCTGCCACAACGGCAAGCGCGCCTTCGGCCTGCCGGCGTGCACCCGCTGTCATGTGACCAAAGAAGTCCCCATCGACATCCCCAACTTCGGCGCAGTGGTCTTCAGCCACGCCTTCCATCTGGGCCTCGGGGCCTACGGATGTGCCGATTGCCACAATGCCGTCTTCAGGGCGGCAACCAACAACCCCAATGTATCCATGAAGGCCATGGAGCAGGGGAAATCGTGCGGCGCCTGCCATGACGGCAGCACTGCCTTTTCGGTCAAGGGGGACTGCACCAGGTGCCATGTGGTCCGTGACATCACCTTTGCGGCATCAGCTACGTTCAGTCACACGCTCCATCTGGCAGCCGGCTACGGCTGTGGCGAGTGCCACGGGAGGCTTTTCACGGCCGGCCCTGACAGCCGGCGCTATACCATGCAGGAGATGGAGACTCAAAAATCATGCGGGGGGTGCCACAACGGCAATACCGCCTTCTCGGTCAAGGGGGATTGCGACCGGTGTCACGCCAATGTGAGGGAGGTGTCCTTCGCCGCCCACGACGCCATGTTCAGCCACAAGCTCCACACACAGCTCCTCAACTGCGACAGCTGCCACAGCGGCATCTTTATCGGCGGGGCCGCCAGCAGGCGTTACACCATGAAGGATATGGAACAGGGGCGTTCCTGTGGCGTCTGCCACGAGGATAAGACCGTTTTCGGTGTGACCGGCAACTGTGACCGCTGTCACCCGAAGACCCGTGATGTCAGCTTCAGGACGGCCGTGGCGGGGAATGTGGTCTTCAGTCACGACGCGCACCGGCAGATGTATGGCTGCGGCGACTGCCACAACGGCATTTTCACCACCGGTGCGGCCCGTGTGGGCGCCACCATGGCCGACATGGGCAAGGGCTTGTCGTGCGGCGCCTGTCACGACGGTAAAAGCGCCTTCCCGGCAACGGCCGCGGACAGCTGCAGCAGATGCCACCCCCTGCGCGACGTGAACATGGCGGCCAATTCGTATTTTCCCCATGTGAAACATCTGGAGGCCAACACCTGCGGCGACTGTCACAACGATCTGTTCAAGGCCGGCCCCGGCAACCGCCGGTGGACCATGCCCCAGATGGAACAGGGGAATTCCTGCGGCGCCTGCCATGACGGCACATCCGCCTTCTCGGTCCGCGGGAAGTGCGGCGCGTGCCACCGGGAGACCGTAGAGGTGGCCATCCCCGTAAAACAGACCGGCATAACCCGATTCAGCCACAGCTCCCATACGGCCCTCTATTCCTGCGTGGACTGTCACAATGCCGTCGTCGGCGCCGGAGTCACGGCCCGGCGTGTCACTATGGCCGCCATGGAGAAGGGCGAGTCCTGCGGCGCCTGCCACGACGGCAAGGTCGCCTTCACCGTCAGGGAGAACTGCACCAGATGCCACCCGGTGAAAGACATCCCCTTTACGCCGTCCGGCGCCCGCTTCAGCCATGACGTCCATCTCAAGGTACATGGCTGCGGTGACTGTCACGATGCCCTCTACCGGCCCGGTCCCGACAACCGGCGCGTTACCATGGCGGAGATGGAGAGGGGCACCTCCTGCGGCGCCTGTCACGACGGATCGGCTGCGTTTCCCGTCACCGCCGGCTGCGACAGGTGCCATCCCGCCACCAAGGGGATCAAGTACGATCTCCCCGCCGACGTGGGGAGCGTTCTGTTCAGCCACCGCAACCACACCGCCAAGGGATACGCCTGCAGCGACTGCCACGGCACGATCGTCACCGCCGGGGCCGGCCGGAAATCCTCCACCATGAAGGAGATGGAGCAGGGCAAATCCTGCGGTGCCTGCCACGGCTTCAGCATGGCCTTCACCGTTAGCGATCCGGTCAACTGCGTCAGGTGCCACCAGCGGCTCTACTGAGCCGCAGCCCGCAACTGCCGATCAGACCCGCGCCGGCCGGCAAACCTCTCTGTTTGCATGGCCGGCTTTTTTGTGCTAATAACAAACCTTTCGAACTATCGTCAGAATCAGGTGGAGGTGCCGGCGTGCAAGAGCGTTACATCCCCAAAAACGTTGAGGGGAAGTGGCAGGAAATCTGGGAAGAGAACAAAACCTTCACGGTCACCGAAGATCCGTCGAAGCCGAAATATTACCTGCTCGAGATGTTTCCCTATCCCTCGGGCCGCATTCACATGGGGCATGTGCGCAACTACTCCATCGGCGACGTGGTGGGCCGGTTCAAGAGGATGCGCGGCTTCAACGTCCTGCACCCCATGGGATGGGATGCCTTCGGCATGCCGGCCGAAAACGCCGCCATCAAGCATGGCAGCCATCCGGCCAAGTGGACCTACGAGAACATCGACTACATGCGGAGCCAGCTCAAGAAGATGGGCCTTTCCTATGACTGGGGCCGCGAACTTGCCACCTGCGATGTCGACTACTACAAGTGGGAACAGAAAATGTTCCTGGAAATGTATGAGAAGGGGCTCGTCTACAAGAAGAGTTCCTTTGTGAACTGGTGCCCCGCCTGCGAGACGGTGCTCGCCAACGAGCAGGTGGAGGACGGCTGCTGCTGGCGTTGCGACAGCGATGTGACCCAGAAAGAGCTCGACCAGTGGTTCTTCCGAATCACCCGCTACGCCGAGGAACTGCTTGAGGATACCTGGAACCTTCCCGGCTGGCCCGAGCGGGTTCTGGTGATGCAGCGGAACTGGATCGGCAAGAGCTTCGGCTGCGAGATCGATTTCCCGGTCGAGGGGAAAGTCGAGAAGGTCAAGGTGTTCACCACCCGTCAGGACACCCTCTACGGCGCCACGTTCATGTCCCTGGCGCCCGAGCACCCGCAGGCCCTGGAGCTGACCACGCCGGAGCGCCGCGCCGAGGTGGAGGCGTTCATCGACAAGGTCAAGAAGACCGACAAGATCAAGCGGACCGCCGAGGATTTTGAGAAGGAAGGGGTCTTCACCGGCGCCTATTGCATCAATCCGGTAACCAATCTGCGGATGCCGGTCTATCTCGCCAACTTCGTCCTGCTCGACTACGGCACCGGCGCGGTCATGGCGGTGCCCACCCATGACCAGCGCGATTTCGAGTTCGCCCGCACGTACGACCTGCCGCTCCAGGTGGTGATCCAGCCCGAGGGCGAAACCCTCGACCCTGCCGCCATGACCGCCGCCTATACCGAGGTGGGGACCATGGTCAACTCCGGCCCCTTCAACGGAATGAAGAGTGATGAGGCCAAGGAGAAGATTGCCGATTACCTGGAGCAGGAAGGGGTCGGCACCAAGACCGTCAACTACCGGCTGCGCGATTGGGGTATCTCCCGCCAGCGCTACTGGGGGAACCCGATTCCCGTCATCAACTGCGATATCTGCGGCGTGGTGCCGGTGCCGGACAAGGATCTGCCGGTGGTTCTCCCCATGGACGCCGAGTTCACGGGCGAGGGGGGCAATCCCCTTGCCAGGGTCGAATCGTTCGTCAACGTCACCTGTCCCCAGTGCGGTGCCGAGGCTCGGCGCGAAACCGACACCATGGACACCTTTGTCCAGTCCTCCTGGTATTTTCTCCGCTACTGCTGCCCCGATTTCGCCTGCGGCCCCATCGACCGGGCCCGGGCCGGGTACTGGATGCCCGTTGACCAGTACATCGGCGGCATCGAGCACGCCGTTCTTCACCTCCTCTACTCGCGCTTTTTCACCAAGGCCCTGCGCGACCTGGGGTACGTGACCGTGGCCGAACCGTTCAAGAACCTCCTCACCCAGGGGATGGTCATCAAGGACGGGGCCAAGATGAGCAAGTCCAAGGGGAACGTGGTAGACCCCGACGCCCTGATCGAGCGCTACGGCGCCGACACGGCCCGGCTGTTCACCCTGTTCGCCGCGCCTCCCGAGAAGGATCTTGACTGGAGCGACCAGGGAGTCGAGGGAAGCTTCCGATTCCTCAATCGCGTCTGGCGCCTGGTCTTCGAGGTTCTGCCCTTCATCGGCTCCGCGGGCAAGCCCGACCCGGCCGCCCTGGGCGATGGAGCGCGCGACCTGCGCCGGACCGTGCACAAGACCATCCGTAAGGTGACCGATGACCTGGACGAGCGGTTCCACTTCAATACGGCCATCTCGGCGGTCATGGAATTGGTGAACGCCATCCAGTCCTTCGAGCCGAAGAACGCTCCTGAAAACGCCCCGGTTCTCCGGGAGGCGGTGGAAAGCGTCGTGCAACTGCTCGCACCCTTTGTTCCTCATGTGGCCGAGGAGCTTTGGGAGTCCCTGGGACACCAGGGAGGCGTGGAGGCGTCCGGCTGGCCTTCCTACGATCCCGAGGCGACTGTTGAGGAGGAACTCCTCATTGTGGTGCAGGTGAACGGCAAACTGCGCGGCAAGGTTACGGTTGCCGTGGATGCCGGCGAGGAGCAGGTAAAGGCCGCGGCCTTTGCCGACGACAAGGTAAAGCCGTGGCTTGACGGGAAGCAGATCCGTAAGGCCATCTATGTCCCCGGCAAGCTTCTCAATATCGTGGTGGGGTGACCGGTGACCCGTTCCCTGATGACACGATTCCTGATCGCAGGGCTCGCGGCCCTTGTGCTAGCCGCAGGGGGCGGGTGCGGCTACCGCGCGGCCAGGATCGGGGGGGAAGGGTCGGCGTTGGCGGACAAGACCGTCCACGTTGACATCTTTACCAACAAGAGCTACCGGCCCAACGTGGAGGCGGTGCTGACGAACTCCCTCATCGACGAGTTCGTGCGCCGCGAGGGGAGCCGCGCCGTGGAGGACAGCGGTGAGTTGACCCTGTCCGGTGCCGTTGTCTCCTACGGTACTGCCGCGGTCTCGTACACCGCCACCGACACGGTGAAGGAGTACCGGGCCACGGTCACGGTGGAAGCTACGCTCCGGCGCACCGACTCGGGGCAGGTTCTCTGGAAGGGGAGCCTTTCCGCTTACCAGGACTTCCCAGCCAATGACGACCTGGTACTTCAGCAGAACAGTGAAGAGCAGGCCATAGCCGTCATCTGCCGCCGCCTGGCGCGCGAACTGACCCTCAGGATGTCCGAGAACTTTTGAACCATGAAATCCGACGAACTGGATAACGCCATTGAAAGGGGGGAGATTGCCCCCCTTTACTATTTTTACGGAGACGAGCCCTATCTGATGGAGCGGGCCGTCAAGCGTCTCACGGAACGGGTCGTGTCGGCGGATTTCCGCGATTTCAACCTGGACGTATTCTACGGCAACGAGAGCAAGGGGGATGATATCGCCACTGCCGCCCAGACCCTGCCCATGTTCGCCGACCGCCGCATGGTGCTCGTCAAGCGGGCCGGCGATCTGTCGGCCGCTGCTCTCGAAACCCTTGCCGCCTGCGTTGCCGATCCCGCTCCCCAGACCTGTCTCCTCTTTGTGGGCGACAAGATCGACAAGCGGAAGAAGTTTTTCCTGGATCTGGCAAAAAAGGGAGAACTGGTCGAGTTCAAGCGTCCCTACGAGAACCAGCTCGGCGTATTCATCCGTGACGAGGCCCGGAGTCTCGGCAAGCGGATCGACGGCGCTGCCGTTGAAATGCTCGTCTATCTCGTGGGGAACAATCTGGGGGAACTGGCGACCCAGCTGGAAAAGGTGGCCACCTTTGTGGGTACGAGGGAGACGCTCACGGTAGAGGATGTGCGGGAAGTGGTATCCGATACCAAGGTGGAAAGCGTTTTCGACCTGGCCAACGCTCTGGGAGAGCGTGATCTGGGCAAGTCTCTGCGGAGCCTGGCCACTATTTTGCGGGACGGCGAGGCCCCACTCATGCTTCTGGCCATGATAGCGCGGCATTTCCGCCAGCTCTGGCGGGTGCGCGAGCTCATGGCCGCCAAGGTCCAGCAACAGGAGGTCGCCCGCAGAACCGGCATCAATCCCTACTTCCTCAAGGGGGTCATGGATCAGGCCCGCAACTTCACCGTGGCAGACCTGCGCCGGGTCTTCGAGGGGCTCTATGCAGCCGATCTCGCCCTCAAGGGAGTCGGTGGCGGCGGAAAACCTTCGCTGGTCATGGAACGGCTGGTGATGGACGTGTGCGGGATGGGACGGCGGAAGAGGTAACGCAACGCTTTACAGCAATAAAAAGGGGGCTCCCGACGGAGCCCCCTTTTTGTGTAACTGTTCTGTAGCGGTACGTCTAGCCGAGGGTGTTGACGAGCTTTGTCAGGCGGGAGACGTTCCGGGAAGCATTGGAGGCATGAATGACCCCTTTGGAGGCCGCCTTGTCGATGACCGGGATGGCGGCCAGCAGGGCTTGCCGGGCCTGGTCCGCATTCTTGGCCTCAACAGCCTCGCGCACGCGCTTTATGAAGGTCCGCAGGGTAGAGCGGATGTGCTTGTTCCTCAGGTACTTCTTCTTGTTCTGCTTGATTCTCTTCAGGGCCGATTTGTGGTGAGCCAAACTGCACCTCCATGTAATTCTATTGAGTATCGTTCGAGGAGTGATTTCTTCGTTTTCGAAAGGTATTTAAATAGCACCGAGCAGACGATACTGTCAAGCCCAAAATACCTTTTCGCCAGTGTCTCGCTCTTCGGCGACGGACAAAAAAGGGCGGACCGTTCGGTCCGCCCGATGACATTCCAGGAAGGAGGCCCCTGAAGGGCACGCCGATCTAGAACTTATAACCGATTCCGACCGACCCGGTGTAGGTGATGCCGTCCTGGTCACCGTAGACATAGGGGGCATCGTCCATGAACTGCTGGAATCCGGCCTGGGCGGTCATGAAAAGATTGGGGGTGAATTGGTACGTTCCCCCGGCGCTCAGGTCGATCTGCCGGTAGCGGAGGTCGGAATACTCCTGGATGCGCGGCAGGTTTTGCAGACCGTAGAAGGCGGAGGTGAGGACCGGGTCCGTGTAGCCGAGTTCCGCGAACGAGGGGAAATAGAGGCCGTTCATGCGGGCTTCGGCGTCGTTGTACATGGCATTGGCGAAGAGCTTGAGCTTCTCGGTTGCGTCATAGTTTGTGGTGAGCGATACCGTGTGGACGTCGGTGTCGTACTGGTATTCGTCACAAGTCGAGCCAAACTGGCCCGATACGATGATGCCCGCTCAGCCGTCGTAAAGCCCCTGGCACATTGAATTCTCGGTCGTCTGCTTGAGATAGGTGTATGCCAGGGTCATGCTCACCTTGTCCGAGGGGGCGTACCAGAGCGATACGCCCGGCACGTAAGTCTCCTGTTTCCAGGTGGTTTTATTCAGGTCGTTGCTTTCATTCTTCACCCGCACGAAGGCCGTGGCGGAGAAGCGCGGCGAGGGGGACCAGGTGGTGGAAAGGCTCCCCTCGTGGACCGTGTCGGGGCGGTTGGTCAGGTCGGCAGTCCTGCGGTCGTAAAACTCAACGCCATAGGTGGGGCCGTTGCCCACCAGGTAGCCGTAGCCGCTGGCCGACTGGGTGAAGGGGACCAGCCCGGCGGTTGGGTTCTGGAAAGGGTTTTCGATGGCCTTGAAGGTGTAGCTTGCCCGGGCCGAAAGGGTATTGGTGGGCCTGGCGTTGAGGGCGGCCTTGACGGTGTGCGTCTTGGTTGTGCCGAAGAAGGAGTCGTCGCGATCCTCGTTTTTGAACTCGTAGGAGAGGCGGAGGGTGGTTCGCTTCGCCAGGCGGTAGACCGAGTCGAGCCCCAGGGTCGCCACGTCGCGCGATGCGCTGGAGTGGCGGTTGATGGTTTGCAGCATCAGGATGTCCGAAGCCGTGGCGCCGGGGAAGCCGAAGATGTCATTGGCGGCATTGCCGTCGTTGTAGGCGATGGGCGTGTAGGTGATGGCCACGTCGTCATCCTGGAGTTTTTCCAGCTTGCCCCGAAGAGTGAGAGTCAGTCGTTTCCAGAGAGTGGTGCTGACCTTGCCGCTCCAGGCGTCATACTCGGATTCGAGGGTCTTCTTGTCCAGGGTGAAGTAGCCGGGATCGTCCGATTTGTCGCTATCCACCGTTGCTTTCACGTAGCTGGCAAAGACCGTGGTGTCCCGGGGAAGATCAACCTTGGCTTTGACAACGTGGCTGTCCTTGTTGGAGTCTGGGGTCACGTCGTAAGGCAGGTAGCCGTCCCGGTAATCGTAGAGCATCCGGTTGTCGAAGGTGGGGGGGGAGTTTGCCCCGGTATAGTAGTTTGCAGGCAGCGCTGCCCCTGGCGAGAGGGCCGGGTCGTAGCGGCGGACCGGATCGGCGCCGTTCTCACGGAACTGGCGGTTCAGATAGGTGTAGTTCATGGTCAGGAGACCGAATTTGCCGGTCACTCCCGCGGTCAGGTCGCGGGTGCTTTCGCTGATCTGCTTGCTTTGGCCGGTAATGTGGCACGAGGTGCACTTGCTCATGCCGATGGATTGCTCCCACCCTTCACGGGTCTCCTCCCGGAAACCGAAGTGAAAGGTGAGATTGGGCAGTTGGGGGATGGTGAAGTCGGAATTGCTCTTCCACTCCCGCCGCACGATGGAAAAGTCCTGGTTCGGAACCATATCCTCGCCGTACAGTGATGCCCGGCCGAGTTGCTGAACGGCATAGGTTGCCGTGTCGGACGGCGCCACGTTGGTTACGAAGCGAGCCCCGTCGGATCTGCGCGTAACGAGGAAGTTGGGCGCGAAGTTCGGTCCGATCGGGTTGGCGGTGTACGCGTAAAGATTTGTGGTGCCGGTAGCGGTGGGCACGCCGAGGATGGCTCCGGTGGTATCGAACGCGCCCGCCACCGGTGCAGCCGGGATCGAGGCATCCAGATACTGGAGTTTGTCATGGTCGAGCCAGTGCTGGAAGGCATCGTAGCTGAAACTGCTCTTGAAGAACCGCTTCACGTCGATCCGCGCACCGTGGGTCTGGTCGCGGGAATCCAGGTAGCGGCTGTTGAGGTCCAGTTCGACTCCTCCCTTGTCGATTTGGATGTCGACCTTGCCGTACGGGTTGATGCCGGGCTCGGTTCTGACGGAGGAATATTCGTTCACCCGGCTGATGTCGTCGGAGACCGCAAGCCCCGCTCCACCCGTTTCCATGGTGGCCGAGAAGGGCTTGTGACCTTCCTCGGCAAGGAGAGCAAGCGGGGCGCAGAGGATCAGTACGGGCAACGGCATGAGCCATTTACCGATATGTCGCATAGAAGCTCCTTTCTCTAGAAGTTGTTAGCGGGTCAATCCCTTGCCGCCGGACGGCCATCCCCTGGTGCCGGTGCTGTTGACCGTGGGTGCGGTCTGGGAGGGAAGGTCGCTGCCGTGCACCTGGGTGTGGCATACGCTGCACTTGGTGCCGAAGGCCATCCGCCATCCTTCAGCGCCGAGATTGTTCGGCATGGTTACGCTGTTGGATGAGCTGATCGTCTGGCCGGCAGGGTAGGTGGTGCCCCCGTCCTTGTTGGCGTCAAGGGCGACATTGCCCGCCGGGATCGTGGCTCCCTCGCGGGTGATGTGGAAGTGGCTCTCGTGGCACTGGAGGCAGAGGAAGGGCTCGCTCTGGCGAAGCAGGTTGTTGGCTACGGTGCCGTGTGCGTCATGACAGATGGTGCAGTCTTCCTGGACCGGCGCATGCTCGAAGACGAAGGGCCCCTGGTAGCGGCTGTGGCAGTTAAGGCAGAGGTCGTTCACCCGCTCCTCGGTCTTCAGGTTCTTCTGGCCGGAACCGTGGGCTTCGTGGCAGCTCGTGCAGGTCATTTTCCCCTCTCGGATGGGATGGTGGGAAGGGAAGTTGGCCTTTGCGCGATACTCCTGATGGCAGGAGTAGCAGAGCTCGGGCTGTGCCATTTTCAGGCTGTGCGGGGCAACGGTCTTGTCCTGGTGGATTTTATGACAGTCGGTGCAGGCCACATCGTTGAGGGCATGTTCGTTGCCTGCCCACTCCATGTGGGTGCCGGCCGAGTGGCATTTGAGGCAGACGGCAGATGCCTGGTCCGACGACAGGCTTGCGAACGAAAGAATCTTGGCGGAATCTCCTTCCGTGGTGTGAAGGCTGGCGGCACCGTGGCATGACTCGCATCCCCTGGTTCCCCCCATCACTTCGAAGTCGGCGATCCGGCCGTGAATACTCCGGACGAAGGGTGCCGCGATCTTGTCATGGCACTGGGCACAGTCTGTGTCGCCGACGTACGAAGCGCCTTCGATGGTCGGCAATGTCAGGACCCGTTCCCTGATCTTCCCGGTGGCGCAGGCACCGACAAGCAGCGAAATCGCGACCATTCCGGCCATTTTTAGCGCTTTCACGCCATACAGCTTGTTTCGCATGGTTGCTCCTTTCGTTGGTGTGTTGTTCTTGGAATTTCTAACTATTCAGAATATCGAATGATAATCGGGTATCTATTTCCTCCTTCCATGGGTTAGTGGTCGTGGCAAGGTTATTGCGTCTTCACGAATGCAAATAGTACTTCTGAAAGCACACATTAGAAACCGCATTTTATTTGTGTTTGTATAAGCAAAACTTATAGGTATGAAAAAACACGCAGTTCTAATGCGGCTTCAGCGGCGGCATCGATAATTTTATTTATGATGGGTCGTTATCTAGAGGATGGTTGGGGAAGTTTCTTTCGGGAAGGTTTGGTATGGAGACGCTGTATCTCAAAACGCTCATCGTGACGGCTGAGAAAGGAAGTTTTTCCAAGGCCGCTGCAGAGCTGTGCATCACCCAATCTGCGGTGTCGCAACGGGTCAAGTTCCTCGAGGAGCGTTACGGCTGCGAGTTGCTGGATCGCTCGGGTCCTGTCATGATGCTCACCGCTGCAGGTGAGGCCGTGGTACGGAAGGCCCAGGCCATCCTCGACATCGAGAAGACACTGCAGGACGAACTCAAGAAATTTACCGGAAGGCAGCGCCTTTCCATCTGCTGTACGCCATCGTTCGGCATCGCCCACATGCCCAAGGTTCTCAACCGGTTCATGCTGCGCAACGCCGATATCGTCGATCTCAAGTTCATGTTCTACAGCCCGGAGCAGGCGGTAAAGGGGCTGGCCGAACGGGAGTTCGATATCGGTATCATAGAGCACTGCGAAGACTTGGACCTGGCCGATTTCCATACTGCGACCCTGCCGCGGGACGAACTGGTCTTCGTGAGCGCGCCGTCTCTCGGCATCCCCACTCCGCTCGTGACGATCGAGCGGCTCTTCGAGGAACGCCTCATCACGCGCAAGGACGGCTGCAGTTCCAAGAAACTGCTCAGGCTCAATCTTGCCTCCATCGGCAAGGACCTGGAGGGGTTCCGGAGCACCGTGGTCTATGACGATCTGCATCTCACGGTCGATACGGTCCTTGACGGGGGAGGGGTGGCGTTCGTTTCCTCCTGTCTGGTGAATAAATATCTGGAAAACGGCCAGCTGAAGCAGCACAGAGTCGAGGGATTCTGCCACAGCCGCCAGCGGACGGTCGCCCTGAGCAGGAGCAAGGTGCAGGATCGGCTGGTCAGCGACTTCCTGGCGTGCCTGGACACGGTGTTTACCGACCAGTGTCACCGAAGTTCCTGCCCCACCTGAAAGAAGTGTGCGTGCATGACGGACCGGAGCCCGTTGCCCCTGCGGCAGCGGGCTTTTTTGTACCCTGACGGCGGGCACAAAAAAAGGAGGTGGACTGGGTCCACCTCCCATTGTATCGGGAACGTTGAAGATTACGTCGCGATTACCACTCTTCCCGCATCTTCTCTGCGATTTTCTCAAAGTAGAGTTCGGGGCTCGTGAGCTTTTTGACCTCGTCGGACGAATAGCCGAGCTCGCGGAAGTTCAGAATGCCGTTGGGAGCATGGCAGTTATAGCAGGTAAGAGCCTTCTCCTTGGGAGCCACCTGGTGGTTGCTGCCGAAGTAGATGGTCTGCCAGCCGGGGACCGGTTCGTAATCCTTGATCCCAAGGATTTTGGCAGCTGATGCCACGCCGGCGAGGGTGTCACCCGTTGCCATGGGCGGAGCGAAGTCCATGGACAGGAGCTGGCCGTCCTTCTTGTTAAAGTACGCCTTGCCCTGGAAGATCTTGAAAGGGTAGATCTTGCTCTTGCCGTCCTTGCGGTCACCCTTGGGCCCGATGAAGTCAGGGCGGTTGGCCACGGTCAGGTTGTACCATGCGTAGACGGGAGCCGTTTCATTTGCTTCTTTTTTGAGCGTGGTCGGCTCGTAGAACTTGTTGGAGAGCTGTTCCCACTTCGTGAAATCCTTGGCAAAGGCGCCGCCGGTCCGGGGGATGTGGCAGGTCTGACAGGCGATGCGCGCCGTATGGCGGTTGTAGTCCTCGTCCTTGTGGGGCTTTGCCGTGTGGCAGTCGGTGCAGGAGAGACGTACGCCGTCATGGGCCCAGTTGTTCGGATCGTAGCCCGTGGGGATCTTGTGGTTCTTCGTCTTGTGGCAGTCGACGCAGACCATCCCCTTGGCCGCATGGACATCGTGCTCCTTGTTGAAGGCGAACCCGCGCTTCACCAGCACGCCGCCCCCTGCAGCCTCGTGGCAGGTCATACAGTTCTTGACCGTCGGGGTGGCAATGGAAAGGGCCGCATCGGTGCTGCGATCCTGGCCGAGCACCACGTTCCCCTTCTCGTCTTTGAAGGGCTTGCGCTTGCTGTGATCATAGGTGGAGGAGTGGCAGACAAGGCAGTCCACTGCGGCTTCCGCTTCGGGCCCGGTGCTCCCCACGTCCTGGATGTGATTCCCGGGATGGCAGGAGTTGCAGCCCGAGTACTTGGTCTTGCCCGTCTCGGGGCTGGGCGGAATCTCCTTCAGATTGTTGACGATGTCGTTCCCGTTGCACATGGTGTAGATACGGTTTTTCATGCCGTATTCCTGCTTCGGGTCAATGTTCTCAACGTTGTCGACCTTCGAGGCGTGCTTCCAGTGCACGGAGTTCAGGAACTCCTTTGCCGCGCCGGGATGGCAGACCTCGCAGGTTGCCGGCCCCTGGTAGCCGTTTTTCTGGATATATTCCTTGCCCGGATGATCCTTGGCCTGTACCAGGGCCGCCACTGCCACGCTCGCCATGAGGGTGGCGATGAACGTCGTATTCTTCATTGGGTACCTCGTGCGTAAGTTGTTCGTTTTATTTGGCTATACATATAGATGATATATCTAAATAAAACGATTAATTAACGGAAGAAAATTGCAGCCGAGGCGCCCGGGCTGCAACGGTTCCGCAGAGGGCTCCAGCGCCCCCGGAGCATCAGCAGCCGGCGGTCTTTCTGAAGAGCTTGGACTCACCCGTTGCATCGTCATACTTCAGGCGAATTTCGTCGCCCTCAACGATCCGCTTGTCCTTGAACTTGTCGAGAGTAAGCTCGTCCTTGACCGTAACGGTTACGGTCTTGTCGCTCTTGGTGTCCTTCAGGGTAACCGTTGCCGCGCTGCCCTTCATCTCAATCTTTTTGATGGTGGCGATCATCTTCACTTCGGCGGCGCTGGCCGTGCCGCTAAAGGTAACGAGGCTCATGGTGAGGAGTGCGAGTGCCATAACGATCGATACTGCTTTTTTCATTGTTCCGTCTCCTTTGTACTGTTGTTGGCGGAGCAGGCCGCCTGTGGCATGGTGCCCCGTAGGGCTGGGGGAGGGGGGCTGGCGCCCTCCCTCCCGGTGTTCATCTGCTGTGGCCTAGAAGTGTACCTCGAAGGTTGCATAGATGTCTTGTGCGTATTTAACTGGAGCCATCAGTTGGAGATCGGAAGCTTTAATGTCTGCAATTTTTTGGGGTGCTCCGACCCAATTGTTACTGCCAGTGTACTCAAAATCATAATACTGATAGCCGAGCTTGAAAAATACTTTGCTCAGATATGAAGAGATGGGCTGCAGCTTCAGTTCTTGAATTATGTAACCCTCGTAGGCGTTGCCTCGGGTTCCCACCTTTGATGTCCACATATCATCGGCAGACGGAGCAAAGGTGATCCAGTTTTTGGAACCATGGTTGTATTCGAAGCCGAGTTTGGTGCCGGTTGACTCGATGTCGTACCTTCCGCCAGCGTATACGGCCCAACCGGTTCGATCCTTGAAGCTGCTTGCATCCTGTTGGCCAAGGAAAGTGCCGTTCATAAGACCGAGATTGCCTGCGGCGACAGATACATTTTTGTTCGGTTGAGCGTCACTTATGGCACCACTTACAAACCAATTGAAATTACCAATGCCGATGTTCTTTACTTTGCCTAGGAAGTTTAGCCCATACCAGTCGATGGCACCTAGGTCAGTACTTGGAGCCGTGTCGCCGAATGCTGAGCTAGTCATCTTCGGAAAGTCGAAAATGTTGAAGCCTCTGTTGTACTGGAAAAATATACTGAGTGCATCTGTGTCATAAGGTATAATCTGCACGCCGAGCATGTCGGTGTCATGGAGACTATTGTTGACGTTTTTCCCAGTGAATCCGTTTTCGAAACCTCTACCATAGCAGATCTTAGCATATGCTCCTGGTAGCGCCTCAAGGTCAGGCGCCCATCCTACAGTCATGCCGTCAAAGGCATAATCAACTAGAAGCGCAGGAGTTCCACTGCTGTCAGGTTTTTCCCTGTTCTCCTTAAGGTGAGTTGGTACTCCGCCAGTTGAGGGCCTACGACCAACTGAGAACCAAATTGGCTCGTCACCGATGTTGCTCCATGTCGCGTAGGCGCGGTCAACGGCGAGTCGACCGTCAGAAGGTATGTGGCCAAGTGTTCCATCGAATACGCCGGTTCGATCTGCAAAGTAACCCGGGGTTACGGCATCATCATCTTGAGCGCCTGCGGTTTTGTACATGAGAAGGCGTGCAGTGACAGAAACATCTTTGGTGGCTTTGGCTTTAAGATTAAGCCCGAAGCGGTGGGTCATAAGAGAGTCGTTTTTGGGTTTGTATCCTTGACCAGCCTGCTGTGATGCGGCAAAAGCTGTCGCCTGTGCGACGTTGGGGGTATCTCCTGCCAGTAGCCTTGCCATGTATGTTTGTCCGAACACAGGACCGCTGGCGTGATCTACAATTTTGCCCTTGAGAGAGTCGACCCTGAACCGGTAATCCCCGCTGATGGTCAGCCAGCGACCCAGGGACTTCTGCTCAACCTTATCGACCTTCTTGTCGGTGTCCTGCATCTGCTGCTTCAGGGCCTCAAGTTCTTTCTCGAGGCTTTCCATCTTCTTCTGCAGGTCGGTATCGGCCGCCATAACCGAGAACGGTTGGCTGAGACCGAGCAGAAGGGCAGCTGCCAGAACCTTTTTGGACATACGCTTCATGTGCTCTCCTTTCCCATAAAACAATAAAAGTGAACTACCGTGCCGCGAACCGCTTTGATACTTCGGCGGGGGGATGCGTTTGAGTCCGCCGTATTGATGCTGTGTCTTCACCTCCTTCGTGTCGGGAGCGGTGGCCTGACATAAAATTTTGTTAATTTTAAAGCGACCCCCGTGTTTTGCCAATCGCATTCACATAATCGTGATACTTAAACATTCCAGCTATGCAATATAAAGACCAATTAAGATATAAAATGCAAATATCTGTATTTCTGTATGTTGGTTGCAAAACCTGTGTTTCGGTTCCGTCACATGGCGAAATCGCCTCGGTCAATTGGCAGAATCACGTAACGCGGCCATGACGGATGCCCGGTGGCGATAGCGGTTGACGTCCGAGCCCCCGATTGCTTACTATAGGCGGGAGTTACCTGGAAAGAGGCACTACGTGACGGAAAACAAGTATCTGTATGTAGAAACATTCGGATGTCAGATGAATGTCAACGACTCCGAAAAGATCGCGACGCTCCTGAAAGATGAGGGGTATCTCCCCACCGACGATCCGGAACGGGCCGACTTGGTCATTCTCAACACGTGCAGCGTGAGGGCCAAGGCCGAGCAGAAAGTATACGGGCACCTTGGCCGGTTCAAGGGCGTCCGGAGCAGGAAGAAGGGATTCCTGCTCGGCGTGGGGGGGTGTGTGGCACAGCAGGAGGGAGAGCGCCTGCTGCAGAAGGTTCCCTGGCTCGATCTGGTCTTCGGCACCCACAATCTCCACCTGCTGCCGGAGATTGTGCGGGCGGCCGAGCGGGGCGAGCGCCGGGCCGAGGTGGGGTTCATCGACAACGAAACCCGGCTCGACCTGTTCCCCGAGACAGGTGGAGAGGGTGGTGTCACCCGCTTTGTGACGGTGATGCAGGGTTGTGACAATTTTTGTTCCTACTGCATTGTCCCCTATGTGAGGGGGCGCGAGATAAGTCGCCGTTCATCCGACATAATTGACGAGGTGCGAAAGTCCGTTGCGGAGGGTGTCAAGGAAGTGACTCTTCTGGGGCAGAATGTCAACTCTTATGGTCTCAAGACCGAGGGAGAGTTGTCGTTCGCCGGACTCATCCGTCGCATTGCCGAGGTGGAGGGGCTTGAACGGATACGTTTCACCACGTCACACCCGAAGGATATCTCGCCCGAGCTCATCGCCTGCTTCGCCGAGGTACCCAAGCTGTGCGGCCACATTCATCTGCCGGCCCAGTCGGGGAGCGATGCGGTCCTTGCGCGCATGAACCGGGGATACACCCGGGCCGGGTACCTCGAAAAGGTGGAGGCCCTCAGGGCAGCCCGGCCGGGTATCCAGTTCACGGGAGACATGATCGTGGGCTTCCCGGGTGAGACGGAAGAGGACTTCCAGGCAACCATCTCGCTCATGGAGGAAGTGCGCTACGCCGATCTCTTTTCCTTCATCTACTCGCCGCGCCCTGAAACGGCCGCGGCCGGTATCCGGGATACGGTGAGCCGGAAGGAGAAGCAGTCGCGCCTCGACCGGCTCCAGACACTCCAGCAGCAGATGAAGCGCGAGCGCAACATCAGCTTTGTCGGCACCCGCCAGCTTGTCCTGGTGGAGGGGGTGAGCAAGCGAGGCGATCAGCTCTACGGTCGCATCGACGGCAACCGGATCGTCAACTTCGCGGCCGACCAGTCGCTCATCGGAACCATGGCAGAGGTAACCATCACCCAGGACTATCAGAATTCGCTGCTGGGCGAAATCGTCACCGATAAAGGGGACGCACGGTAATGCACATCGTTATGACCATCCACGGCTTTGCCCTTGACTCCATCGCCCAGATGCCGGTGGTGCTCCTGAAGGATGAACGCGGCGAAGTAACGCTGCCCATCTGGATCAACGGCACCGACACCCTCTATATCGTGGCGGAGCTGATCAGGCGGGACGCCTCTTCCTCGGGGGAGCGCAAGGACCTGCTCACGGCATTGCTCGGCCATCTGGGGGCCGAGGTGCTCGATATTTCCATTGACGGCGGCAAGGACGGCAAGTTCATCTGCTCCGTCCGGCTCATGGTGGGGGAAGAGGAGTTGCGCCTGCCGGTCCGCATTTCGGAAGCCATCGTCCTCGCCCTCAAAAATGCCCTGCCGGTCATGGTTCCCCGCCATCTGGTGGAGGAGGCGACCGCCCCGGCCGGCACCATGGGCGACCACTTCACGGAGGCCGACGAGCGTCGTTTCGTCGATTTTCTCGAAGGCCTCGATCCCGCCGATCTCGGCAAGTATCCCATGTGACATCAGGGCAGCGGCCGGCAGGCCGTGGCCCGTGCCCCTGACCCGCTATCGTGGAGGATTCTTTCATGCGTCCGGAATCTCTGGAATTTTTCAAAAAACTTGTGGAGGCCCCCAGCCCTTCCGGCTACGAGCAGCCGGCCCAACGGGTGTTTCGCGACTACATAGCCCCCTTCGCGGAGGTGAAGACCGATGTCATGGGCAACGTGATCGGTCTCATTCGCGGCGGGGGGGAGAACCTGCCGCGGGTGATGGTGGTCGGCCACTCGGATGAGATAGGCTTTCAGGTCAAGTACATCGACGACAACGGCTTCATCTATTTTGCGCCGATCGGCGGGGTGGACGCCCACCTGACGCCGGGGAAGCGGGTTCGCATCCACACGGCCAAGGGCGAGGTGGCAGGCGTCATCGGCAAGAAGCCGATCCATTTGATGGACGAGGAAGACCGGCGGAAGGTGGTTCGCCTCGACGCCCAGTACATCGACATAGGCGCTACCGACAAGAAGGAGGCCCTGGAGTACGTGCGTGTGGGTGACCCGGTCACCTTTGCCGCCGGCTTCGAACGCCTGCTGGGCGATCGGGTTGCCTGCCGGGCGTTCGACGACAAGGCCGGCAGCTTCGTGGTGGCCGAGGTGCTCCGGGCCGTGGCCGAATCGGGGGTGAAACTGCCGGTTGATCTGTACGGCGTCTCCTCGGTACAGGAAGAGATCGGGCTGCGCGGCGGCGCAACCAGCGCCTACAGCGTCAATCCCCACGTGGGTATCTGCGTCGAGGTGGACTTCGCCACTGATCAGCCCGACGTGGAGAAGAAGCACAACGGCGAGGTCAAGCTCGGCAAGGGGCCGATCCTGCCCCGTGGGGCCAATATCAATCCGCCTCTCTTTGATCTGCTTTCCTCAACGGCGGAGCGTGAGGAGATCGCTGTCCAGTATACGGGTATCCCCCGGGCTTCCGGTACCGATGCCAACGTCATGCAGATCTCCCGCGGCGGCGTCGCCACCGCCCTGGTCAAGCTGCCGCTCCGCTACATGCATACGCCGGTGGAGGTGATTTCCCTCTCCGATCTTGATCAGGCGGTCAGGCTGATCGTGGCGGCCTTGCCGGGGATGGCGGGCGACTTCACTCCCCGCTGACCGCGCACCATAGACCGGGGCCGGGGAACGTATACTCTCCGGCCCCGGTTTTTCCCCTTGACTCATCCTTGTCCCTCCACTATTCTTTTCGGTTAATACTTTGAGACCCACCACTAAAAGGAGTCCGCGATGTTAGATGAATTGATTCCGGAAGGTCTGACTTTCGACGACGTTCTGCTCGTTCCCGCCCACTCTCAGGTCCTTCCCCGCGATGTCTCCCTCAACACCCGTCTGACCAGGAACATTACCCTCAACATTCCCCTCGTCTCGGCAGCCATGGACACGGTCACCGAGGCACGGACCGCCATCTGCATGGCTCGCGAGGGGGGACTCGGCATTATTCACAAGAACCTCACCATCGAAGAGCAGGCCATGGAGGTGGACAAGGTCAAAAAGAGCGAGTCCGGCATGATCGTGGACCCCATCACTATGCGGCCCAACCAGAAAATCCACGAGGCCCTGGCCATCATGGAGAAATACCGGATTTCCGGCGTACCCGTCACCAACTCCAAGGGGAAACTGGTCGGCATCCTCACCAACCGCGACCTCCGTTTCGAAACCAACCTGGACCTTCCCATTTCCGCCCGCATGACCAAGCGCCGGCTCGTGACCGTAGCGGTCGGCACTACCCTTGAAGAAGCCAAGGAACACCTCAAGCATACCCGGGTCGAGAAACTGCTGGTGGTGGATGAGGAGAAGAACCTGAAGGGGCTCATCACCATCAAGGATATCGAGAAGGTCAGAAAATACCCCAATGCCTGCAAGGATGCCCTGGGTCGCCTGCGGGTCGGCGCCGCCGTCGGCCCCTCCGGCGACATGGAGGCCCGGGTGGACGCCCTGGTCAAGGCCGGGGTCGACGTTATCGTGGTGGACACGGCCCATGGTCACTCCCAGGGGGTCCTCGATGCCATCCGGACCGTCAAGGCGAACTTTCCCGGGGTCGAGCTCATCGCCGGCAACATTGCCACTGCCGAGGCCGCCGAGGCACTCATCAAGGCCGGTGTCGACGCCATCAAGGTGGGCATCGGACCGGGTTCCATCTGCACCACCCGCGTGGTTGCCGGCGTCGGCGTGCCCCAGATAAGCGCCATCGCCCAGTGCGCCAAGGTTGCCCGCAAGTATGACGTCCCCCTCATCGCGGATGGCGGCGTCAAGTACTCCGGTGACGTGACCAAGGCAGTGGCCGCCGGTGCCGATGTCATCATGATCGGCTCTCTCTTTGCCGGCACCGAGGAGTCGCCCGGCGACACCATCCTCTATCAGGGCCGGGCCTACAAGAGCTACCGCGGCATGGGCTCCATCGGCGCCATGAAGCAGGGGAGCAAGGACCGCTACTTCCAGAGCGATGTGGAAAGCGAAGTGAAGCTCGTTCCCGAGGGGATCGAGGGGATGGTGCCGCTGCGTGGACCGCTCTCCGCCAACGTCCATCAGCTCATGGGCGGACTGCGGGCCGGCATGGGCTACACCGGCTGCCGCACCGTGCGGGAGCTCCAGGAAAAGGGGCACTTCGTCCGGATCACCGGCGCGGGCCTCAAGGAATCCCACGTCCATGACGTCATGATCACCAAGGAAGCCCCGAACTACCGGGTCGAGAACGTTCGATGAGCACCGACATCCATACTGAAAAAATCCTGATCCTGGACTTCGGCTCCCAGTACACCCAGCTTATTGCCCGGCGGGTGCGCGAGGCTCACGTCTACTGCGAGCTTCACCCCTTTGACATGGGGCTGGAAGCCATCCGCGCCTTCGCTCCCAAGGGAATCATCCTCTCGGGGGGGCCCAAGTCGGTCTACGAAGAAGGGGCGCCGGCTGTGGAAGAGGCGTTGTTTGATCTGGGGGTGCCGGTGCTCGGCATCTGCTACGGCATGCAGCTCATGAGCCGCCACTTCGGCGGCGAGGTAGTACCCGCGGGCAAGCGCGAGTTCGGCCACGCCGACCTCTTGGCCGCGGGAACTCCCGGTCCTCTCTTCGAAGGGTTCTTCGTGGAAGGGAAAAGCCCGGTCTGGATGAGCCACGGCGACCATGTCTCCCGGATGCCCCAAGGGTTCCAGGTGGTGGCGGAGACGGCCAACGCGCCGGTCTGCGCCATCCAGGACACGGCGCGCAACCTTTACGGCGTCCAGTTCCACCCGGAGGTAAATCACACGCCCCGGGGCGAGATCCTCATCGATACCTTTGTCCGCAAGATCTGCGGCTGCACCGGCCAGTGGACCCCCGGACACATCATCGAGGACGCCGTGAACCGTATCCGGGCCCAGGTGGGCCGGGAGCGGGTCATCCTCGGGCTTTCGGGCGGCGTCGATTCGTCGGTGGCGGCGGCCCTTATCCATCGGGCCATCGGCGACCAGCTCACCTGCGTCTTCGTGGACAACGGCCTGCTGCGCCTCGCCGAGGGTGACCAGGTGATGGCCACCTTTGCCGAGAACCTGGGCGTCAAGGTGATCCGGGTCGATGCCGAGCAGCGGTTCCTGACCGCCCTGGCCGATGAGGCAGACCCGGAGAAAAAGCGCAAGATCATCGGCAATCTCTTCGTGGAGATCTTCGAAGAGGAGTCGAGCCGCATCGAGGGTGCCACCTGGCTGGCCCAGGGGACCATCTATCCGGATGTCATCGAGAGCGCCGGGGCCAAAACCGGCAAGGCCCACAACATCAAGAGCCATCACAACGTGGGCGGGCTTCCCGAGTACATGAAGCTCAAGCTCCTCGAACCCCTGCGGGAGCTGTTCAAGGACGAGGTGCGGGCCATCGGTGAGGAACTTGGACTGCCCCGCCAGATGGTCTGGCGCCATCCCTTCCCGGGGCCGGGGCTGGGGGTCAGGATTCTGGGCGAGGTGAAGAAAGAGTACGCCGATATCCTGCGCCGGGCCGACGCCATCTATATCGAGGAGCTCTACGCCGCCGGCCACTATGACAAGATCAGTCAGGCCTTTGCCGTCTTCCTCCCCGTCAAGAGCGTGGGGGTCATGGGGGATGGCCGGACCTACGAGTACGTGATCGCTCTGCGGGCCGTGGAGACCAAGGACTTCATGACCGCGGGCTGGTATCCTTTGCCCTACGAGGACATGGCCCGCATCTCGGGCCGGATCATCAACGAGGTCAAGGGGGTCAATCGGGTCGTGTACGACATCTCCAGCAAGCCTCCCGCCACCATCGAGTGGGAATAGACACACCGCAAAGGGCGCCGGCAACGGCGCCCTTTTCATATGCAACCCCTTCTTTCCCGCTCGGCCCCCGTGAAAAAAACGGAGTAATCTGGTATCCTTTCAGTAGGAGTACCAATAGTCACTCCAAGGAAAGGGGGCTTGAATATGAATCTCATCGACTGCGCTCTCAGGATGGAAGAAGAGGCAGCCGCCCATTACAGCCAACTGGCGGCTGCTGCGCCGGTGGAAGAGTTGAGGAGTATCTTCGGGCTGCTGGCCGCGGCTGAAAAGGAGCACCACGACAAACTCGTCGCCATGCTTGGCGATGCCGATGCCGCCGCGACCGCATTCACTGCTCTGGATGATGCCTCGTGCGTGTTCAAGCCGCTGCTCGGCAAACGTGATCTGGTGGCGGAACTGCGGCGCGACCCGGACGGTTACCGGCATGTGGTGAAAGAGGAAGAAGAAAGCATCAAGTTTTACGAGGATCTGGCTGCCAAGGCGGAGCGGGAGGACACGCGCGCCATTCTGCTCAAGCTCGCCGATGAGGAGCGGAGGCACCTGAGCATTGTTGAAAATATCTACTCGTTCATTGAGGAGCCCAAGACCTATCTGGCCTGGGGCGAATTCAGCAACCTCAAGGAGTACTGACGGAGAGTGCGCGTGGCGTTACAAAGCCCGTCCGGCTGCGGACGGGCTTTTCTGTTGCGGTGGGGCACGGAAACCAATTATAGTCAGATGTTGAGCTGATATCACATGACGGAGCCCGGCCGTGCCCCCTTCAATTGATCTTATCATCTTCGACCTTGATGGAACCCTTATCGATTCTCTCGACGATCTCACCGATGCCGTGAACCATATGCTCTCCGCGCTGGGGCGGGAGCGTCTCACCCGCGATGCCGTTCGCACCATGGTGGGGCAGGGGGCGCGGCGGCTGGTGGAGCGCGCCATGCCCGGCGGCGCCGCGGCAGAGATCGAGCGCGGGCTGGAGCTGTTTCTCGACTACAACCGGGAACACATCGCGGTGCGTACGGCCTTCTACCCGGGTGCTCTGGAGGCGCTGGCCCGGTTTCGCGGACAGGGAAAGCGGATGGCGGTCATCTCCAACAAGAACGTCGATCTCTGTCGCAGCGTGCTCGTTGCCCTGGGGGCCGAGCAGTGGTTCGAGGAGATCATGGGGGCGGACTCGCTTCCCGCGCGCAAGCCGTCACCGGAGCCTGTACTGAAGCTGTTGGCGGACTTTGGCGTGCCGCGGGAACGGGCCGTCATCATCGGCGACAGTATCAATGACGTGGCCGCCGGCAAAGGGGCGGGCGTTACCACCGTGGGGTGTACCTGGGGATATGGTGAACGGAGCGAAATTGCCGACGCCGACTATCTGGTCGACACCTATGGTGCCCTGGTGACTCTGCCGCTCTTTGTCTGAGCGTAGGAGTCGGATGATGCATCTGGCTAAGATTATTTTATTTTTGACGCCGCAATAAGTGGGTAAGTATATGTTTGGTTGGACCGGTACGATTCTGAATATTGATCTGTCGTCCCGCGCAGCATGGCGCGAGGATCTGTCGGTTGAACTCTTGCACGCCTACCTGGGGGGGAGAGGGCTCGGGGTCCGTCTCATGCGCGGTTTCCATGCCCTTGACCCCTTTGACCCTGTCATGCCCCTCATCTTCGCCGTGGGGCCCCTGTGCGGTACTTCTGCGCCCACGGCGGCCCGGCTTACGGTAGTGTCCCGCTCGCCCCTGACCGGCACCATTTACGATTGTTCTGCCGGCGGGCGGTTCGCTTGGCGCCTCAAGGGTCTCGGTGTGGATGCGCTGCGCCTGTCCGGCCGGAGCGAGACGCCGGTGACCCTGGTCGTGACGGCGGGCGGGGTCGAGTTTGTGGATGTGCCCGAGCTTTGGGGTCAGACGGTGCCTGAAACCGTTGCGGCCCTGTCAGGGCGGGGTAGCGTGGCCGCTATCGGACCTGCCGGCGAGAACGGGGTTCTCTTTGCCAATATCATGATGGGCGAAGGGAATTCGGTAGGGCGGGGAGGGCTTGGTGCGGTCATGGGGGCCAAGGGGCTCAAGGCGGTCGTGGTGAACGGCGATATTCCCGTGGCGGTTGCGGATCGGGAGCGGTTCGACCGGGCGCGGCAGGACGTCATGCGCCTGTTCCGGGCCTCGCCCGTCATCTTCGGTGAGCTGGGCATTGCGGAATATGGCACCCCCGCCCTGGTGGACCTCATGCGCCAGCGGCGCATGGCCCCTACGGAAAACTTCCGCCATACGGTCTTCGAGGGATCGGCAAACTACTCGGGGCCGGCCATCCGGAGCGCCTATCAGGCGAAAAAGGACGGCTGCTACGGCTGTCCCATCCAGTGCAAAAAAAGCACGCCCCGGGGTGAGCATCTCCCCGAGTACGAGACTGTTTCCCACTTCGGCGCCCTGAACGGTATCGCGAGCCTTGATGTCATCGTCAAGTCCAACACCCTGTGCAATGAGCTGGGCATGGACACCATTTCCGCAGCCGCAACGCTCTCGGCCTGGGGCGAGGTCCGAGGCCGCTTCCCTGGCGGGGAGGAGGTGCAGCGGCTGCTGGTCGATACGGCATTACGCCGGGGTGACGGGGAGCTGCTTTCCTTGGGATCGCGGCGCGCAGCCCGAGCGTTGGGCCGCCCTGAGCTGTCCATGGAGGTAAAGGGACTGGAGTTGCCGGCATATGATCCCCGCGGCGCCTACGGCATGGCCCTCGCCTACTGTACGAGCAATCGCGGGGGGTGCCATCTGAGGGCCTATCCCATCTCCCACGAGATTCTGCGCAAGCCCGTGGCCACCGACCGTTTCTCGTTTTCGGGCAAGGCGCGGATCATTGCCATTGCCGAAGACACCAATGCCGCCATCGACTCCCTGGTCGCCTGTAAGTTCTCCTTTTTCGGTGCAACGCTGGAAGAGTATGCCGAACTGCTCTCCGCCGCAACCGGCACCGAGTACACGCCCCAGTCCCTCAAGGAGATCGGGCGGCGGATCTGTCTCACCGAACGGTTCTACAACTGTGCGAACGGATTTGATGTGAAGGATGATTGTCTGCCCGCGAGGTTTTTTGCGGAACCCGGCTCCAGCGGCGAAGGGGTCGACATTCCCCCCATCGACCGTGGCCGGTTCGACGAGGAGCTTCAGAAGTACTACCGGATTCGGGGGCTCACGCCGGCAGGGACCTTTGCGGATCCGGACTTTCTGCTCACGCAACCCTGATTGCCTTCGTGGCCGGAACCGATACGTGAGCAATGCTTATCTATCTGGTTGTTGAATAACAATTTTTGCTGGCCGGCATTGATTGTCGGTAGCAACGAAATAAACGGGTAAGTATATGCGCGACCAGGTGTCTGTCTACACGAACAAACTCATTGCCGACCGCTCGGCACATGCCCAAGGCATAGCCATAGCAGCCCAGGACGACGTCCTCATTGCCGGGGGTGCCCCTGACCTGGCCCGGCTTGCTGGAGACGTTCTGTCCCGGCTCACCTGCCTCGGCATGGTGGTGGCCTGCCCATCGCTCCCCTTTGCCGATTTCCTGGTGGCCCGCGCCCCGGCCGGGGAGTCGTGCATCGTGCCCCGTGACACGGAAACCCGGACCTTTCTGCACGATATCCCCTTTCTGCGCCGCAGCGACCTTGGCGCCGATCCCGCTCCCGTTATCGCCCGCCTCCTTGGCAGCCGCAAGGGAGTGGTCGTGGAAGGGGTAGGGATCGTGGCCAGCGGAGCCCTTACCGTAGAACAGGCCTATATCAACTACTCCTCGGTATTTCATTCGACCTTCGTGAAGTATCTCCAGGATGTGCTTCACCACGGCTTCATCCTGCCGGGGGAGGCGGAGGCATTTGCCGCGTTCCGCAGCCAGTGGCTCCGGCCGCTTACGGATGAAGGGCTCGCCTTCCGGTCCGGCCCCTTGGCGGAACGGGACGAGATCCTCGACGAAATCGCCACGGTGGGGCGCTACACGGTTGAACGGGGGCTGGTGGATTCCTTCTTCGGCAACATTTCATGCCGTGCCGGCGAGGTGATCTACATCTCCCAGACCGCGGCGAGCCTGGATTCCCTGGCCGGCTGCATCGACCCGGTCCCCACGGACAATTCATCCACCTTCGGCATTACCGCCTCCAGCGAACTCCTGGCCCACCGGCGGATTTACGAGGCTACCGGCGCTGCGACCATTCTTCACGGTCACCCCAAGTTCGCGGTGATCATGAGCATGGAGTGCGCGGAAGAAGGGTGCGCCATTACCGACTGCTGGAAGGAGTGCGACCGGGTGCGGTTTCTCGGCGATACGCCGGTGGTGGCGGGCGAGATCGGCGCCGGCGGGCTTGCCAGGAGGGTGCCGCCGGCGATCGCGGGCCCGCGCAAGGCGGTGGTCTATGGCCACGGGGTCTTTACGGTGGGAGAGACGGACTTTGCCGACGCGTTCCGGGCCCTGGTGTCCGTGGAGAACTGGTGCCGCGGGGAATATTTTCGCCGGCTGGAAGAGCGGCTCGGGTGAGCGGGCTCAGGATATCTGTCTGGGGAAGCTGGCGGTAAAGGTGGTGCCTTCGCGCTCGGTGCTCGTAAAGGTGATGGTACCCTTCAGGTAGCGTTCGCCGAAGAGGCGGACGCTGTAAGTGCCGATACCGCGGCCGGTGCCCTCCTTGGTGCTGAAAGAGCGCTGGAAGATCTGCAACTGGACCTCTGGCGGAATCAGGCCCGGATTGTGAACGGTGAAGCTGACCCCGTCCCCTTCCTGGCGCGCGGCAATGGTGACGGTTCCTCCCTCGGGTGTCGCTTCAAGGGCGTTTTTGACCAGATTGCCGAGAATGCGCCGCAGGATCTGGAGATCGCTCACGATGGTCAGTTCCGCTAGGGGACCGAGCACAAGTCTGCGTCCCTGAGCAATGTCGTGGTTCACGTACAAGGCCTGAACCTCGCGCGCCAGTTGCTGCACGTCCACCATGCCCAGGTCGGGCCGGAATTCTCCCTTCTCGGCGGCAAGCAGCTTGCGGTGGTGGTTGATTTCGTCGATGAGACGGTTCGACAGGTGCACCATCCATTCTTTGTACTCGGCTTCCTTCTCCGGCGAGATCCCTTTCCCTTCGGCCAGCAGCGCGGCGATGCCGTGCAGGCCTCCCACCGTATTGATGACATCGTGGAAAAACACCCGTTCCAGGATGGTGCGCCGCTTGCGGTCGCTGATGTCGCGGATGATGCAGACCGTGACGGGGATGCCGTCCACCTGGGCCGGATTGGAGAGCACTTCCAGGTCAAGGGAAAGCCCACCCGAGCGATTGAGGGTAATGCGGCACTCATGCCTGCTGGGGGCATTGTTCTCCTGGCATTCCAGGATCGACCGGACCGCTCCGCAGACCGAGCAGTGGTGATCGGTGCCACACCCGCCGGGGCCGTCCGAGGCGAACGTACAGCCGAAGGCTTCGCCGGGGCGTTTGCCCATAATTGCACCCATGTCCGTGAGGCCAAAGGCCTCGAGGAGTCGCTGGTTGGCCGCCACGACCTGACGTTCCCGGTTCAGGACGAGGATGTAGTCGGGCAATGCCTCGATCAGTGCACCGAGTACGCGGTCCACGAGAACCCGTCCGCCCATCTCCGCCACTTGGCGGTCAGAGGCACGTTCGGCCGGCGCGAAATGGCTGGTTGGAGTAGTCTCGGTCTGAGAGTGTTTCATGTCGTCGGCCACCGGTAGCATCGCTCCACTCTAGCGGTTCTGCATGATTGCGTCAACGGGTGAGTTGATATTGATATACAATAATTGAGCCGTTTACACCCTGTGCTATTATCTTCAAAACTACCTGCCCCGGAGCGTTTTTCATGGGCCATCTTGTTCTGCTTGACCACATTCACAAGGGCTATCGGGAGGGCGACCGGGAGCGGATTGTCTTGCGCGGAGCCGATCTCGGGATTGCGCGCGGGGAGTGGCTGGCGCTCCTGGGGCGCAGCGGCTCGGGCAAGTCCACGCTCCTGAACCTCATGGCCGGCATCGACCTGCCCGACCGGGGCGAGGTAAGGGTGGACGGCCTTCCCATCAACCGGATGACCGAGCGGGAGCGGACTCTGTTCCGCCGGAACCGGATCGGCTTTGTATTCCAGTTTTACAACCTGATTCCCACCCTGACGGTGCTGGAGAACCTGCTGCTCCCCCTGGAACTGGCAGGCGCTGACGACCGGGCGGGACGGGCACGGGCGGCGGAACTGCTGGATGCCGTGGGGCTCGGCGACCGGGCCGCAGGCTATCCGGACCGGTTGTCCGGTGGCGAACAGCAGCGGGTGGCCGTGGCCAGGGCGCTCGTCCATCAGCCGTCACTGGTGCTGGCCGATGAGCCGACCGGCAACCTGGATGCCGAGAGCGGGGCGCAGGTTCTGGCGCTCTTCCAGGAACTGGTCCGGCGCGGCGGTACAACGCTCGTGATGGTGACCCACAGCGACGAGGTGGCGCGCCTCGCCGACCGGGTGGTCTGTATCCGCGACGGCCTGCTGGAGGAGAGGATGGCCGGGGGGGCGCCGCCATGATTCTGTGGCGCGCCGGCGCACGACACCTGCTGCGACATCCACTGCTCGCCTTCCTGTCGGTCATCGGCGTGGCCCTGGGGGTGGCGGTGGTCACTGCCGTGGACGTGGCCAACGAGAGTGCGCACCGGGCCTTTCAGCTGGCTGCCGAGGCCGCGGCGGGGAAAGCCAGCCACCAGATCGTGGGCGGGCCCCGGGGGCTCGACGAGGATCTTTACCGCATTATCCGAGTCGAGCGCGGGGTCCGGCCGGCAGCTCCCGTGGTGGAAGGAGTGGTCTCGGTCACGGGCCGTCCCGGCACCACTCTTCACCTGATCGGCATCGATCCCCTGGTTGAGGCCCCCTTTCGCTCCCATACCGCCCCGGTCGGGGGCCGCGTCGATCTGGCGGCCCTCATGGGAACGCCGGCAACGGGCCTGCTCCTGCGGGAGACGGCGGAACGTGTCGGCGCGGCAGTGGGCAAGCCTCTCCGGCTCGACGTGGGTGGCGTTTCCCGTTCCGTGGTGCTGGTCGGCTATCTGGAGGCCGGCGATGAACTGGCCCGCCAGGGGCTGGCATCGGTGCTGGTGACCGACATTGCCACGGCCCAGGAACTTCTGGGCATGACGGGGCGGCTCTCCCGCATCGACCTGATCCTGGCCGACGGGAAAGGGGTGGGCGCCTTGCCTCCGGGGGCCACGCTCATCCCGGCCGGTGCCCGGGCCGGAGCAATGGACCGGATGACCCGGGCGTTCCGCCTCAACCTCACCGCCCTCAGTTTCCTGGCCCTGCTGGTGGGGATGTTCCTCATCTACAACGCCACCACCTTTGCCGTGGTCCGCCGGCGGCGCCTGATTGGGCTCATGCGGGCCATGGGGGTCACCCGCAGGGAAATCTTCGGCCAGGTCTGCGTCGAAGCCCTGCTGACCGGCCTCATCGGCACCGCCGCGGGGATCGCTCTCGGCCTCGCCCTGGGGGAAGTGCTCACCCGTCTCGTAACCCGCACCATCAATGATCTCTACTTCGTACTGGAGGTGCAGCAGGTTGCGCTTTCGGCGACAACCCTGGCCAAGGGGTGTCTTCTGGGCATCGCGGCCACTGTGGCGGCAGCGGTTCCGCCCGCCCTGGAGGCGACTGCTGCGCCGCCGCGCGCCGTCCTGTCCCGCTCATTCATCGAGGCCCGTACCCGTCGGCACGTACCCCGTGCGGCCCTTGCCGGGCTGGCGGCCATGCTCGGGGGCGCACTGCTCCTGGCAACGGGATTCGGCGGGCTCGCGGCGGGGTTCACGGGGCTTTTCGCGCTCATCCTCGGCTATGCCCTGACGGTTCCTTTCGGCACGGTCCTGGTGGCCCGCGCCATGAAACCGCCCATGGGGCTGCTCTTCGGCAACCTGGGCCGCATGGCCGCCCGGGGCGTCGTTGTTTCACTCTCCCGCACCGGCGTGGCCACGGCTGCCCTGGTGGTGGCGGTGTCGGCCACCATTGGCGTGGGGATCATGGTGGACAGCTTCCGCCACACCGTGCAGCAATGGCTGGCCGGGCGGCTGAAGGCCGATATCTACGTGACCACCGCCGGCACCGGCACGGGGCGCGACAAACCGCCGCTGGACCCGGCCCTGGTGGAGCGGCTCCGTTTGGTTCCTGGCGCAGCCGCGGTCAGTACCACCCGGAGGATCACCATCCAGTCGGCCGGAGGGGAGACCGATCTGCTGGTGCTCGGCATCCCCCGGCGTACCTTTGACGGTTTTCGCCTTAAGGAGGGAACGCCGGACCGGGCCTGGCAGTCCTTCAGCAGCGGCGAAGGGATCATCGTGTCCGAGCCCTTCGCTTTCCGTCACCGTCTCGGACTCGGCGATGCCGTGCGGCTGCGGACCGACCGGGGCGAACGGGACTTCACCGTGGCCGGCGTGTTCTACGATTACGGCTCGGACAGCGGTTTCGTGGCCATGGACCGGGGCGCCTTCAACCGCTACTGGGACGACCGGAGCGTGGACGGCATGGGGCTGTACGCGGCGCCGGGCATCTCCTCAGCGCAACTGGCCGAGGCGGTCCGCGCCCGCAGCGGCAGCGCCCGGGTCAGCATTATTTCCAGCCGAGAACTGTATGAGGCATCCGTGGCAGTGTTCGACCGGACCTTCGTCATCACCGGCGTGCTGCGCCTGCTGACCGTGGTGGTGGCCGTGGTCGGCATCCTTTCGGCCCTCATGGCCATGCAGGTGGAGCGGGCGCGTGAGCTGGCCGTGCTGCGGGCCATGGGACTCACTCCGGCCGAACTCTGGGGGGTGGTCTGCGGGGAAACCGGGCTCGTGGGGCTCGCGGCGGGGCTTCTGTCGCTGCCGCTCGGCATCCTTCAGGCCGCTGTCCTCATCTATGCCATTAACCGCCGGTCCTTCGGCTGGACAATGGAATTCTCCCTGTCCCCGTCGATCTTCTGGCAGGCCATCGTGCTGGCGGTCGGCGCCGCGATCGTGGCGGGGATCGTGCCCGCCCTGGCTACCGCTCGCGTCCCCCCGGCCCTTGCCTTCAAGGAGAATGAGTAGCATGGGCGCTCCCGCCAGGTTTCTGGTTGCAGGTATCGTCCTGATCGCCTTGGCGGTCGGGCTGGCACTGGTTCTCCGGCAGCAGCGGCCCGAACCGGCGCCGGCCCGGCTCTCCGTGGCGCGGGCACTGGGCGGCGCTTCTCCCGATGGCTTTCTCCGGGCACTGGAGCCACGTCGCTTCAGCTTTCCCGACGATCACGGCCCCCATGACGGCTTTCGCAACGAGTGGTGGTACTTCACCGGCAATCTGGCCGATGCCGAGGGCCGATCGTTCGGGTACCAGCTCACCTTTTTCCGGGTGGCGCTCCGGCCCCGGCCCGTGGCGCGGGACTCGCGCTGGGGTGCCGGAGAGGTCTGGATGGCCCACCTCGCCCTCACCGACGTGGCGGGCAGGCGTTTCCGGCATGCCGAGCGCCTGAGCCGTGAAGCACTGGGGCTCGCCGGTGCCGGCGGCCGCCCCCTGCGCGTATGGCTCGAAGACTGGCAGGCCGTGGAAGTGGCGGCCCGCCCCTGGGCCGTGCGGCTCACGGGCAACGGGGGAGACTGGGGGATCGACCTGACCCTGCGGGCCGTGAAGCCAGAGGTCCTCAACGGGGCAGGGGGGCTCAGCCGGAAGGGGGGGGAGCCGGGCAACGCCTCCTATTACTATTCGCTGCCCCGCATGGAGACATCCGGCACCGTTCGTGCCGGCGGCACGACTTTCACCGTCTCGGGTCTTTCCTGGCTCGACCGGGAGTGGAGTACCAGTGCCCTCGCCCCGGACCAGGCCGGCTGGGACTGGTTAGCCCTCCACCTGAACGACGGCCGCGATCTCATGTACTATCGACTCCGGCGTCGGGACGGGACCACCGACCCGGCCAGCGCCGGCACCATTGTGGCCGCCGACGGCTCCTACCGGCACCTGGCGGCCGCTGCCGCAACACTCGAAACCCTGTCCTGGTGGGCCAGCCCTGCGGGTGGAGCCCGCTACCCCTCGCGCTGGCGCCTGCGCATCCCTGCCGAGGGGATTGATCTGGACATTGTGCCGCGCCTGCCGGATCAGGAACTGTTCACCACCGTCCGCTACTGGGAAGGTGCCGTGGAGGTGCGAAGCAACACCGGTAAAGGGATTGCCGGGTCAGGTTATGTTGAGCTCACCGGCTACGGGGATCAAGATGTGTCGGCGAATTGACGCAAAAATGGCATTTTCGGGAAAAAAATTTTTGGGCCGTGTCATTTTTTTCTAAAGATTTTTTGGAGGCATGCCGATATAGTAATCAAAAGCATGAATGGAGGCGAGGGAGGCATGTGCGCCATGAAAATTGATACCAATCCCCCTGTAACGACCGTTAACCAAGTCAAGGGCGAGACGTCCCAGGCAGCTTCGGGTGCCGATGCGCGCAAAACGGGCGCCGCCGGCGGTCAGGCGACCGATACGGTCGACCTTTCCCGTAATGCGGAACGGCTCGTCAAGGCCAATGCTACCCTGCGTACCATGCCCGACGTCAGGGTCGAAAAGGTGGAAGAACTTAAAAAGCAGATCGCAGCGGGCGAGTACAATGTCAGCGCCCGGGATGTGGCGGAAAAGATGCTCATCAGCATGCGCAACGGGGTCACCGCCTGACGGACTCCGCACATTCGCTACGTGAAAGCCCGCCTTGCGCGGGCTTTTTTGTTGCCTCCGCCCCGGTCGGGCGGTAAGCTCGAATCATGGACCACCGCCTCCTTTCGTTCATTTCCGCGCCATTGCCCTCCCTTATTGCATCCCTTGCCCGTCACGGAGGCTTCGGTGCGTGGTTTGTGGGTGGGTGCGTCCGCGATGCCCTGCTGGCGAGGCCATCCAATGACATCGACATCGTGGTCGGCCCCGGCGGGGAAGACCTGCCCCGGGCCGTTGCCGCCCGGATCGGCGGCAGCTTCTTCCCGCTCGACGAAGAGCGGGGCCATGCCCGCGTTGTACTGAAAGGGGAGGGCGCCAGCTGCGACTTCGCTCCCCTCCAGGGCGGAACCATCGCTGCCGACCTCGCCCTGCGGGACTTCACCATCAACGCCCTTGCCGTGTCCTGTGGTTCGGACGACCTGCTGGACCCGCTGGGCGGAGCCGCCGACTTGGCGCAGCGCGTCATCCGTGCCTGCTCTGCCGGGGCCTTTGCCGCCGATCCGCTCAGGATCGTGCGTGCCTACCGTTTTGCCGCCCATCTCGACTTCGAGATCCACGCCGCAACCCTGGCGCTTATCCCCGATCATGCACCGCTCCTGGCCACCGTGGCCGGAGAGCGGATTAGGGACGAACTCTTCCGGATGCTCGATCTGCCGCACGCAGTTCCCTATGTCCTTAAGATGTCCTGTGCCGGCGTGACGGGCGCCATCTTCGGGGCCGACGACCTTCCCGCCGATACCGCCGCCGGCGCCCTTGACCGGGTCGAGTCCCTCTGCCGCGATCTCTCGGCCTTCGGCACCGAGGCGGAGCCGGTTCGGGCACGGCTACGGCAGGAGGTCCAGCCCGGCATCACCATCCGCGCCCTGGCGAAACTCGCCGCATTCCTGAACGGCGCGGGCATACCTGCAGGCATCGCATCGCAACGGCTCATGCTCGGCAAGGCCGCCACCCGGCTTCTGGAACTCCTCTGCTCCTCGGCCCGCCTTACCTGGCCTGCCCCTGCCGCCGCGCCGGACCCGCACGCCCTCTTTACTCTCTTCTGCCACCGCGAACCGGCCGGTTGCGAACAGCTCATCCTTCCCTTGGCGGAAGGCATTCTGCCTGAGGACAGATGCCGCCACCTTGCCGCCTACCTGACACGCCAGCACATCCCCCGCGGCGGACGGCTCCTCCTCACCGGCGACGACATCATGATCCTTCTCGGCTTGCCTCCGGGCAGACAGGTGGGGGAAGCCATTGAACTGCTCCGCGCAGCCCAGAGCACCGGCGAAGTACGCACCCGCGCCGAGGCACAGCGCTATCTGGCCAAAAAACAGTTGACAACTCCCGAGCCCCTGCGCTAAATACATACCTCTCTATCGAGCGGGAATAACTCAGTGGTAGAGTGTCAGCTTCCCAAGCTGAAGGTCGCGGGTTCGAATCCCGTTTCCCGCTCCAATAAAAACAAGGGGTTAGACAGTGTGTCTAGCCCCTTCTTTTTTGTCAATGACCGCTTTGCATCTGTTTTTGCATCCGTTTGTAATTGAACGAACGTGAATCACCATATAACCCAGTGAAACAAGGTGCAACATTTACGTAAAATTGTATTGAATTCACAGGCCAAGCAACTGCGTAATACTCAAAATATAGTCTGTCATCCCTGCAGGAAGTTCATAGCATCCGTTTTTGCATCCGTAATCTGCGTAACATATTGCTAATAAACATAAATTTCTATGTCACGGTTATCTAAGAAATATTCTTGTCTGTTTCTTTGGATTCAGGAAATGCTCGGTTGAAGCAATCTCTTGTCATCTGCCGGATCATCGAAGGCATTGCACCCTTCCATTTGTACCCGTGCTGAGGCATAACTGTCGAATGAAATCCTGGATACAAACTCCTGAGCAAACGACATCACGCTGATGAATGACTCAGGTTGCAAGTGATTGGTCATCCTCTTGAGCGAAGCCACATACTCATTCCTGAAAACCGAGGGAATGATGATGCGTGTTTCTTCTGCGGTAATCAACTCGGAATTCATCATTGCCCGCGCTGCCCTGCCATTGCCATCGTCAAACGGGTGTACTTCAGCAACGAGAAACATAATCAACAGTGCCCTAGCGAAAGGGTGTTCAAGTGACTTATACAAGCTGAAACCTTGAGACAAAGTTCCTCTTACCAGATCCGGGTCAACAAAACGCGTGGCGCCAGCATAATTCACTTCTTCCTTGAATTCACCCGGTCGCTTGTCCGGTCTCCCCACCATGATGTCAGCATGTCTTGATTGCAGCAGCTCGATAAACTCATCAGGATTCTTGGGCGTTCTCCTCATATTCTCCAAGCTGCTGACGACTCGATAGGTTCCAAGAATGTCATGGCCATCTGCCGGACGTATTGCAGGGATCACTCCCGAGTCGACAATTTCCTTTGCCTCATCGACCTTGAACCGAGTACCCTCAATATAATTTGAAAAGTACGCATCAAAGAAGGAAACGGTATAAAATGGGGTTCCGGTTCCGGCGTTTGTAGGCCGATAGTTATGTGGCATCGACGCAAGGACTGACCAGAGCGTTTCAACCCTCTCCAACGCATGGGGATCATACGGTGTACCCAACTGATGCGCCTTGGCTACCGGATCAGCAAGAGTTGCCTTGCGGGTTCTCAATAACGTCCCGATAAGGTCGTCCAGTTCGTCGAACTCCTTCTCCAGCCCCAACAGCGGAGCAATCTGGCGGGCCTGGTCTCGCAGTCGGTTGACAGAGTCCTCCTTCTCGACGTTCAACAATTCGGCAAGCCGACGTTCGATCATTTCCCTGGGGAGGTTCTTCAGTTCACCGCCGCTTCGCTCCCTGGAGGGCGTCAGGTTTTCCAGCAAGGCGCGTGCACGCGATGCCATGAAAATGCCTAACAATGGGGTATCACCTTCTACCGGTGGAGACCCTTTAACCTGAACGAATTTTGTCCCATGCAATTCGAGAGTTCGAGCATAGTCACCGGTTACATACACGCGGCCAGCAGGGGAAACCCGGCTTTCGAGTGCTGTCCGGTTGCTGACGACACAGCCCGGAAATAGTAATGTCAACGCCTGCAGCCAGTTTTGCCGAATGATATATGCCGGATCGTCACTGGTGTTGGACGTATAGAGACGTGGTCCGATCTTCCTGATGCGCCCGGCCTTCGCTTCACGGCTGATCGCAACTGATGTTGTCGAATCTGAGAGGAACAGGATCGGTAATTTTTTCAAGTTAAGCGCCATCGGTATCCCCATGAATTGTCAGTTTCTTGAAAATACATACCACGTAATGCAATATTTATAAAGTTAAAGTTGTTTTTGTGGAGTTATCGCTTGGAGTGAAGCGCGAACAAGGACATAGTCTTACTCAAGGATACTGTTCAAAACATCGGCGTAATCGACGTCCTGAACAAATCCGGAAGCACCTTCCCCAGACATCGTCTCATTCGGCGGCTTATCGGCAGGTTTATTTACCGCCATGGAAGTAAGAGCCGGCAATTGCTGATCTGATGTGCCCCCATCCATGTTGGCCAGCACCTGCTTTCCCCGTTCCGTCGCGAGGAATTGCTTGATCGCTTCGTGGGTGAACGTCGCCTGCTTTCTGCTTTTGCGCAGCCGTTCAAAGGCTGCGATGATTTCCGGGTCATAGATGGAAAGCTTGAGCGAGTACAGGGGCACATCACACCCCCTTGGCAAAGGCGAGTGTCTGGAATCCCCTGGCATTGGCAAATTCCGGTTCCGGTAGGACAATAACCTCGATGTTTCTGGCAGGCAGGCCGTTCTTCAGGAAGGCGGCACCACCGCCGAACAGCAGTACACGATCAAAATCGGCATGCATGCCGACATGGGCCTGCAACTCACCCTGAATGTCACGGATGATGTGCTCGATATACGCAACGCCGGCTTCCTGGATTTCACGGGTGACATCGTGCCGCTCGAAGCCGTACTGCAAATAGCCCTTCTCGATCAGGAAGGCAATCTCCACGGGAGTGAAGGTGCCTGATGGGGCGAGGTTCTTGATTCGTGGCAGCAGAAAGCTGGTTGCCATCTGGTGAACGCCCCGTTTGTTGAGGGTCTTGCCATGGATGATCTGCTTTTTCTGTGGTGAGAACAGGGTGAAGATCACTGCTGTCCCATAGTTTAACTGAATAAAGAGAGGCCCTGAGAGCTACTTGTGATATATTGAGTTCGCCAAAACACCAATATTAACAAGGAGATCAGAGCCGTGGCACATTGTAACACAGTCCTTAACCAAGTTGTCGGTTTTTTCAAGAGACATGAATTTGAATCCCTTGCCCGCAAGCATCACATCGGGCAGAAGTTTCGTTCTTTTAACCGTTGGTCGCAGTTCATGGCGATGATGGTTTGTCAACTTTCCGGCAGAAAAAGTCTGCGGGATATCGTGGAAAACCTCAAGGCCCAAGGCCACAAGCTCTATCATCTGGGCATGAAGACGGTTTCCCGTACCACCTTGGCCAGAGTGAACGATGAACAGCCGCATGAGTTGTACAAAGAGCTCTTTTACAAAATGCTGCATCGATGCAAGGCAGTTGCACCCAGTCATCGCTTCAAGATCGATGAAAAAGTCTATCTGCTGGATGCCACCACCATCAATCTCTGTCTGGAGGCGTTCCCTTGGGCCACCTACCGGCAGAAGAAGGGTGCCATAAAGATGCATGTCGGTCTTGATGCTGACGGCTATCTGCCTGAGTTCATCGATGTGACCGAAGGCAAGAAGCACGAGATGTCCTGGGCCAGGATGCTACAACTGCCTGCCGGTTCACTGGCCGTCTTTGACCGGGGCTTCACCGATTACGACTGGTGGCAGCAACTAACGACCAACGGCATCTTCTTCGTAACCCGGCTGAAAGAGAACGCCTTGGTGGAATACTTCAAGAAGCGTCCCGGCAGGAAAGCAACGGGCGTCATTCTTGACCAGGAGATTCGGCTCAAAGGGATGAAGGACAAACTGCGGCTTGTCCAGTTCATCGCCGATGACGGCAACGATTACCGCTTCGTGACCAATGCGCATCACCTGAAAGCAGCAATCGTGGCGGATCTCTACAAAGAGCGCTGGAAGATCGAACTGTTCTTCAAGTGGATCAAACAGAACCTGAAGATCAAGACCTTCCTCGGCACCTCGGAGAATGCCGTACTCACACAGATCTGGATTGCCCTGTGCGTGTATCTGGTACTGGCATACTTGACGTTTCTGTCAAAGATCGGATCGTCGATGCAGCAGATATTACGGTTATTACAGCTGAATTTGTTCGAGCGGCGAGACCTTGAAAGCCTATTCAAACCACCGAAAGTAGAGGCTTCGCCACAACTGGTGCTGCTTTAGAAACTATGGGACAGCAGTGGGTGAAGATGATGGTGTTGAAGCCGATATCGATACCGAGAACATTGCCGGTCGGGCGCTCCGGAAGTCCATCGAGATAATCCCTCAAACCTCCCAGTCCCTGCGGGAACACAGCCACATCCTTGATTGCTCCGTCGGTCAGTGACTTGGCCAATGCCGGCACGGCGCCGCCCGGCTTGTGTTGTTCCTGCCAATAGGAGTATGGCAGCCCGACGGCAAGAAGAATGTCCCCCTCACAGCCAGCCTGCTTCAGGCACTGTTCCACAAATACCGGATAGTAGCGCACAAGCTCTTCCATCGTTTTCAGATAGGAAGAACCCGACGCCATCAGGGAATCTTCTCCGATGAGCAGATTATCGCCGTTGTAGCTGAACGCAGAAATGATCCTTCCCTTGCGCTCCCCGTAAATCCACTTGGCCGAAGAAAATCCGAGATCACACACCAGCACATTCATATCAACCCCCAGAAATTTTGTAAGGCGGGTACGCCTCCATACAAAATATCTATAGGGGGGGCAGGTACCGGTGGCAAATATGGGGATATATTTGGTGACAAATTTGCCACCTCCGGAACTTGGCGCATATTTGGTAACAAACTTGGTACCAAATTTGGCGCAAATACGGAGATGTGACTATTCGGCTCCACTGGCCGGACAAAACTCATCGGCAGATCTGCTGAGAAGCCAGTCAATCCGTTTCACATGTTCGTGCATCAGATGCACCGACTTTATGGCGGAGAAAACATCATCCCAGTTCTTGCCACTGGCCTCGATGCCTGGACATTCCGGGACAGTCGCTAAAAACGCTTTCCGCTCCGAACTCCATTCGATCATTAGAGAAGCAGGCTTGGACCGGTATTTACCCTTTTTCTCCGATTTGATCTTTGCCCCATTGTACAGCCTGAGATAGATATCCGGGAAATCTCTCTTCAGCGCCACATGAGCAGCACTCTCTTCCTCAGTGTCAGGGGCAGATTTCAGCTCAGCTACGGCCATATGCGGATCAAGCCGCCAACTGAGACACCATCGTCCAAAGGAGAATCCCTTTTGCCGGCATGCGGTCGCCAACCTCGGGTCGATATCGTACTGGCGGCGGTACTCGCTTCTAGCCATAGATTTGATACGGCCAGTATCGCGCAGCAGATTATAGACCGAAGTTGCGGTAGTTTTCCTCAGCGCCCTGGTGATCTCAACGACACTGAATCCTCTCAAAAACGCTTCGATGATCCGGGTGTTGAGCAGTTCTTCGATATCTTCAACTTTCATTGCTGGCTCCTTGTCGTAATACAAACTTTTCTATTAAGACTTTTCCTTAGAAAAGTTTGTTAGTTGGAATATTTGACAGATTTCCTGCGCTGATTTTCCATCGACTGATGTTCCAAAGCCGTCAAGGAAAGGTACAGTCTCCGACTCTCTCCCCTGCAGCTGCGCAACATGTTGTAGGCAATCTGACGGATACGTTTGATCTTGAACTCCGGGTACTCGATGTGGAAAAAGGCGCGGAGGTTATTGGCAACATCGCGCACCGATACCCTGTACCTGGGTCCGTGCTCTTTCGGGAGGTATGAACACAGAATATAGCGCTCTATCTTGCCGAAGTTCGGGAATGCGAGCATCAGCGCTCTCTTGTCTGATTTGAAAGACATGTTCATTCGGGCGACATACCATTCATCCGACCAAATGCGGGAAAGCAGTTGCAGCGCATGTTGATCTTTCTCATCCAAAAGCTCAGTCAACAGCCCCTCGCTAACCATTCGTTTAAGGGCTTTCAGTGGTACTGGTTTATACTGCTGTGCTGCCTGTTCCAGGTTCATGGTGCATCTCCTTTCGTGATGAAGCATATGCTGCAACATCAGACCAAATTCTTGGGATCGATGCTGCCTTTCTCGACAAGGGATTTGATCCGGTCGAGTGCTCTGCTGAGGATATCTCTGACGTTCGAAACAACGCATCCAAGCCGATCAGCAATCTCGTAATTCGACATCTGTCCTTCCATACCGATTCCGAGAGCCCAATAAAGGACCTGTTGCTCCTTTTCCGTGAGGTGATGGCGCACCGACTGGAATATCGCCTCGATGTCGGGCTCTTTCTGTCTTTCTTGTGAGCGTTTTTCAGCAACAGCCGAAAGGTCGTCAGAACAGAAATGTGAGGGAATCGAATTCGATCCATGGGTCAGAATATCCGGCGCTGGCGTTATGACACTGATCTGATTCCGAAATACTTTCCAGAAGGCAGCCTCGAATTTGATCTTCTTCTCACCGCAGCGACATGCGGCTACGAAAGCAGATTCGTAGGCTTCCTGCATGTAATCACGTTCTTCATACGGTGAAAAATTCCGGTACTTGGCGATATATCCCTTGATCATCGCCTTATTTTCTTCGACCCACGCAACTGCCTTGTCAAAATCCATGGTCTCGCTCCGAATAAAAAAAAGCCGGCCTCGAAGTCGTGCTCCGATGACCGGCTTTGCCTGTGCTCATCTGTGTGAGCCAGGCCGTGCCAGAATGAATATTCGATTCAGCGGCTGAAACGGCTTCAGGCCGAAAACAGACGCGATACTGCCCTAGGGGAAAACTTATTCAGGGGAAACGGGGATCAGCAGTTACTTCAGCCTGATCCCCAAACATGCTGCAATGCGGATGATGTCCTGCTTGGTAGCCGATTTTCGTAAGTGGTCTTCAACTCTTCTGCGGAGTTTAACTGTGTCCAACTCGGCCATTATCCTAGTTCCGCACACCTGAATCGACCCGTCCTCGGTAAGGGATACCGCTCCGTCCGCACATGCCTGTTCGATGACGGAGATATTCGGATTCCCCTTCGCAAGGACAAATGAACTTTCCGAAAAGACAACGGTCTGGCCTGAACGGCGCAAATACGAAACCACTGTTTTCATTGCTTCATCCGGGAATGGGCAGTTCATCGTATTCCTTCCTGTCAATCCGACGCCTCTTATGGTTAAAAATGGTTAGAAGAAGGTTAGCGGGGTGTTGATAACCTTCTAACCAATCAATTGTTCATTGAAATCAGGACAGTGGCGGTCGGCCAAAAGTCATGGGTTCGGTCGGTCAATAGTCAATAGTTCGGTCGGCCAAAAGTCAGTACCGGTCGGCCATAGGTCAATAGTCAGTCGGTCAAAAGTCAATGTCAGGTCGGTCATAGGTCAATGTCTCCGAACAACCACAACAAGTTCATCCTTAAGCTCCCATGCTTCCAGAAATCCTGATTGCTTGAGAAGATCGAGAGCCCTTTTCAGCTCAATCTTGAAGTGTTTTGTCTGCATGCCGGAACCGCACAGCTTCAGCAGGGTCTCGACTTTAACCGGGTACGGTTTCCGATGACTGGCCCAGTAGCCGAACAGTTTTGAAGCAATGCCGTCTGGTAACGACCGCCTGGTCTCCCACATCACCCTGGTCAGAAACTCCTCGTCGAACAGCAACTGCATCTCCTTCCCGACCCATACCTGCCATCGGGTCAGGCTCTCGTTCCGCTCGTTTCTGGAAAGGAATTTCTGGATCAATGAAATGCTGACGAAGCTATGCAGGCGCTTGGACTGTATGCGCAGCGCCGTAGCCTGCATGCGACTCAGACAATTCCGGAGCCGATCATAGTTTTGGCCCTTGATGGGCCATCCGAGCGCCTTGATGAACGAATAAGGGGTAAACTCAACGCACTCTCCCAGCGGGCTCTTCTTGATCAAATGCATCAGGTGCATCCAGACCAGCTCGTCATCCTGCCGAAGCTCTTCCCCTCGATAAATAACCTGACCATCTCCAATCACTGCGATCTCAACCTCCTTCAGGAACATGCGAGGCAGGTTCCTATTACGGCAATTGAATAACGCCGACCGCAGAATCTCATTGGGCAAAGCCCGGTGACTCTCCGGCCAGTCTGGCAGGTATTTGGGTCTGGCAGCGATACTTGCCAGCAGTTCCTGAAACGTGTCGGACGCTTGTGTTTTTCCGGCGTCCTGGAACAGCGTCGGTTGAAGGTGGTCAGGCAACCGGAACCTCCCGATTCATCCTCATTGATACTATGGTGTTGCCCTCAGACACTTTTTCGCGCCTCGATCCACACAGCGACATCTTCGGACCTCCAACGCTTGCATCCCATCAGGATGACCGGCTTGGGAAAATCCTGGTATCTCAGCATCCTCCAGAGTGTTGCACGCGATACGTTCATGATTTCCATCAGGTCACGCTGCCTCAAAAGTGCTTCCATTGCCTTTCCTCCGTTCTTGGTGTTTCTCCCTGTCTCTAATATCTATAAGGGGGGCAGGTGCAATTCGTGATCTGCCCTGATAAAACCGTATAACTTACTAATAATTCGGCTGAAAAAAATTATGTACTGGAAAGGTCAGGACACATTGAGGGTGTCCACACCGGGGGGACCGGCAGGCCGGTACTGATCATTTCCGCCAGATTGACTACCTTGCCGCCCAGCAGTTTTTCATCTCAGCCAACCCTTCAACCTGACCATCACCGAAGATGTAGATGTTCATTCCGCACCCTGTTGCTCCGGTTGTTCCGCCACATACCCCACCAACAGTCCTCATCAGAGTCGTAATTGAGCAGATGAACCAGATATGGCGCTGCTCGGATCAGTGACGACGCCTGAACCTGCCCCCCCTATAGATTATGTGAATGAAGCACACTCCTTCAGGAGGCCTGTTCCCCTTGATGAAATCGCTCAGCATCACCGTACTGGCGTTGATTCTTCCGCTAACAGCCCATGCCGCAGAGATTCGCCAGCGGCCATTCAGTTATTCGCTCGATGCAGTTGCGGCTAAACAGGATGACCAGTTCGTCGTCTGTTCCGACTGCCCAGATCACAGGCTTTCCCTCCTGCCGGTGAAACCCATGCTTGCCATGCGACTCTCCGACCCGGTCAAGCCGGAGCCGCAACTTGCCCTTGAGACAAAGCCTGTCCAGTCATCCACCCACGGCGCCATCGAGACAGAAATACAGCTCACAAGCGTGCAGTTCGACTTCGACAGCGAACAGCTGTCACGTCACGAGCGATTGAGATTCGATGGGCTGTTGGCGGGATTGACGAAGCAGGGCATGTTCGGGCTGAAGGGCTACACCTGCACGATTGGGACGGATGACTACAACGAGAGGTTGTCGATCAGGAGAGCGAATCATGTAGCAGGGATAATGAAATCTAATGGTTTTAATGTGGTGACTGTGGAGGGAAAAGGCAAGTGCTGCCCTGTTTCGACCGACAAACGCCTGAACCGGCGTGTGGAAATCGTAGAACATCGAAAGGAGGAGAAGTGAAGATCATTAACGGTAGGACCATGATGGTTGGCGGATTGATGCTGCTTCTTGTCGCGGTCGCAGGGTTCTCCATGGCGAACGACGACGTGAAGACGGAGAAAGAGATGTAGCGCGCCCGGTACCCTGGACACAAGATAAGAGTCACGCAGCCTTCTTGAGTTGATACTCCTCGAAAGCCTGTCGTGGGCTTCTGAACCCGAGCTTTTCAACCAGCCACAGCCGGTTGTAACGATCCATGAAGTCAGCTACTGCCATCCTTACTTCTTCGATTGTGCGGTAATGGCGGCCATAGATGACCTGCTCTTTGATAGTCCGATTAAACCGTTCCGTCACCCCGTTGGTCTGCGGTTCGGCAACAAATGAGAAACTTGGGGCAATTCCCCAGAACTTGATCTGATTCTGGAAATGCTCTGAGAGGTATTGGCTGCCGTGATCCATCCTCAGTGCCAACCCTCGAGCAGCAGCGGCACCGACCGAGCCGAAACGGGCCTTGATTCCCATGGCGAGCGGCTGCAATGCGGCAAACCGGTCGCCATTCTTGGTCACATGCCAACCGACGCACTCGGCATTCCAATGCTCGACGGCGGTAAACAACCAGCACCACCCTTCTTCCAGGGTGAAGATCTTGGTGCCATCGGTACCCCACATGACGTTGGGGGCCGCCGTGATGATCTTGCCGGCGTGGTCCTTGGGCTGTCCCTGAACAACCCGGTGAGGGGAGAGCAGATTGTTCTCCCGCATGAGACGCAACACTCGTTTGCGGCCGACTTTTATCCCTTTGACGAAGCGTAGTCGTCCCCAGACCTTACGGTGCCCTTCGCCGACAAAGGGGGATGTCTCCAGGTCGGTCCGGATGAGAGAAAGTACCTCGTCGTCAGAGAGCGGTGTTTTTGGACCACGCTTGAGCAGTACAGCAGGCAATGTTTTTCTGCCTGCACGGCTATAGAACGACGAGCGGGGCACTCCCCAGGCAAGGCAGACGCGCTGAACGCCATAGGCTTTACCGGTGGCAGGGGAGATCGTAGCACTCATTTCTTCGATCTCCTCTGGGCCAAAGGGTGGGCACGCCTCGCTTTCTCCCGCAGTAGCTCGTTTTCCATGGTGATCTCACCGATGCGCTTGAAGGCTGCATCGAGTTCCGCTGCCAACGGATCACCTTCACGAGCCTTGAGAGCAGATTCTATCCCCTGGAGTGCTTTCTGATGCCACTCTTCCAGGCGATAGATTTCGATGCCCAACTCACGGGACAAGGCATCGATTGGTTCACCGCGCATCAACCGCAGGACAACCTCCTTTTTGCGGTTGGCGCTCCAACGTTTGACTTCCGGTGCTGCTCCAGTCGAGCTACGCTCTCCTTCCGCCGCACCGGAGACACTGACATCCTTTTCCATTGACGACCTCCTTGAACACCTAGATTTACCTCATTTTCGTGTCCAAGAAAACCGGGGCCGCCATAGGGAATGGTGCTTTCTATAGGTATAAAAATAAAAAGGCGACCACATGGGCCGCCTCTATCCAGACCGGACGGGTATCCGGTCTGAAGATGCTAGCAGGGTCTCCCGCCGGCATATATGGCAAGAACCTCGAATTCGCCACCGACAATGTTGTTCCGGTGCAGCGCCTTCTCAAATTCCTCCCAGCTCAGCGTGAATTCCCTACCGTTGATACGTGCTCTGACTGACATGACTCTATCCCCCTTGATGTAGTGTTGGTGGCCCAAAAGGGCTCCCTACAACCACCGCCGGGACGGTGGCTCTAGGGAACCCTCTTGAGCAGGGGGGAAGAGTCGAGGGAGGGCGCTTGAAGCGCCGCTCCCCCGTTATTTACAAGAGTCCCTGTTCGACAAAACTCAGGAACTCGTCATCACCGACGATGATGTGATCCAGTACCCGGATGCCGAGAATGTCGCCGCTCTCCTTGAGACGCTTGGTGATGGCGATATCTTCGCTGCTGGGGTTCGGATCACCGGTCGGATGGTTGTGCACAAGCAGAATGGCCGCCGCATTGGACAGGCATGCCGTCTTGAACACCTCCCGAGGATGAACAATGGCCTGGTTGAGCGAACCGATGGAGACCCGGTCGAAACAGACGATCCGGTTCTTGCCGTCGAGATGCAACACCACAAAATGCTCCTTCGTCTCACGTCGGAGATCCCGGAACATCTCATAGACCTGCTCGGGTTTCGTGAAGCGCATCGACACCCATTCCGGGGCATCGTCACGCACGACTTCGTTTCTGTAGCGGGCCTCGATTGAGCGCACCATGATTCGTTTGGTGACCGGCGGTACCGGTTCACCGAAGAGATTAAGATTCATATCCTCCTCCGATAGCGGGGGCGGACCTCCCCTTGGGGGGGCAGTCATCGCCCCCATAGGGTTTGAGATAGATTTTGTTCAGCTCTGGAGAGCCAGTACGGCTTCCCGGAAAGTCACGCCATCCAGCGCCATCGTGGCACTGATCGAATCCCAGGTCCGGTTACAGACGAAACAGTGGACGTGGTTTTCGTACAAGGCCATGGACGGATTGCGGTCCTCGTGAAACGGACAGCAGCGGTACCGCCCCTTGGAGAATTCGATGATGCTGGTGATGGGATACTGCCGGGCCTGGTCGATCATCTCCTGGGTGATTCCGCCGGGCGCCTGCACAGTCTCCTTGCCGTTGACATGGTTCAGGAGCGCCGTCGCCTCACGTTTCATGGGGCGAAGCTCCTTTTCCTGGTCTCTGATGAGGGATTCGGACAGGGCCTTGATCAGCAGGTCGCGACTGCGATCCGTCCGCCGTCGCGCTCCCCAGATTTCCCGCTCCAGATGCTTGATCTGCGGCTGCAGGAAGGCCAGCCGGCGCATTACCGCGTAACGCTCCGGCACGCCCATATCTCGTGCCGCCTGCAACGTCGTGTTCAGGGTCATGGCAAGCCTCCTTTCACTCACGCAGCCGTTCGTCCCAGCAGCACTCGCCGATAAAGTGGGCGTAGTCGTCCCGCTGGTACAGGATGCGCGCCGAGGCCTGCGGAATCATGTTGCCGCAGCCGACACATTTGACTGCTCGCTGGAGTGGACTGTCCGGGGCATTCAGCTCCCGGATGAAGATCTCGTCGCATTCCTGGCAGTCGTACAACTCCCGGTCGATCCCCAACAGGGTATCGGTCCGGGTAACCTCCAGAAAGCAGCCGCACACCGGGCAGCCAAGCTGGCCGGTATCGCCTTGTTCCGCGAGCCGTTCATGCTTGTAGTTGTTGCGGGCGACGCGGAGATTCTCTTCGAAATCGATCTCCATCCGCTCACAGAAGTGCATTAGGTCGGTGAGCATGTCCTTCACGTCGTCTTCGTCGCCGTCGAAATCCCGGTTTTCGAGGGTCAGGCAGTAGGCCTGCATGACAGTGTCAATCCTGCCGGCACGTTCCTCGTTGGTCGGTTCGTCAGTCTGTCGGTCGAGAGGGCTCATGCTGCGTCCTCCTCTTCTCCGCACGCTTACCGCTCATCCAGGATGTCCGGTTCGTCGAGCGACTTGATCAGCACCGTGTCGGTTTCCCACCGGACATCGGTGTGCTTGTAGTAGCCCGACCAGAAGAAATCGCTGTCGGTGACGTTCAGAGTGGAACACTCCATCCGTCCCTCGAACTCCTTCATGGCTACCTTGCCGTTGTCCGGCTCGGCATCCCAATCGACAGTCCTGAAGTCGCAGGTATGGTTGAATTCGCTGATCTTGTTGGCCTTCATCTGTCTCACGACCACCGCCAGCTTCTTGATCCGCTCGATGAGGGCGGCGTCAAGATCGATGATGGCGTAGTCAGCATTGTCGGAAAAGAACTCGCTGTTGTCGTGCATGGGGATGATGAGGCGCTTTACGGTGTTTGTCTCGGTCATTGCCGGTCTCCTTGTTGGTTGCGGAGACCGATCACCCCTGCGGGGAGTCGGTCCCCGCGAGGGTTGTGGGTGATGGTCAGGCCCGCTTCCGCATGGGAGCGGGTTGGCGCAGATAGACGCCGAACAGGGTGAATTCCAGCGCTCCTGTATCCAGTAAGGTCTGGTAGGTGCCGAACGGCAGTTCCCGGGTGATTTCCTTGCCCCCTTCACAGTGGATGACGGCAATGGATGATGGAACGGGAACGGGTTCCGGTCTGGTGACCGGCAGCTGGATGACGTTGTTTCTGACCGGCGATGCGGCCTTGTTGTCCCCCCTGACGCGGGCGTTCTCGTGCTGGGTCATCTTCTTCAACAGTGCCGACGGGTCGGAGTAGTTGAAGTTCCCCTCCTTGAGCGCCTTGGTCATCAGGGATGAAAACGACTGGCTGCTGCTGCATTCCGCCGGGTCGATGTCTGGTGTTTCCCCCTCCGCCAGCTTGGCGACCATCCTCTTCTCCAGGGTGTAGGCAAGCTGCAACGCCTGGACTTCTGAAGAGGTGAGATACCAATAACGGACGGGACGAACTTCCCCGAACTGAGCCCGGTGGATGTCAGCAGTGTTGACGCGACGGATTCTCCCGTCCCCCTGTTCGGCCAGTCTGGTATTGGACGTGTAGTCGTACCAGACAAGGTTATTGAACTGGGACAAGTTGAGACCCGTGGCGACGCGATGGAACGAGACGACAACGACTTGAGCCGTTACCTGCTCGAACCATCCAACCAGCTTTTCAGGTGCAACCGAGTCGGGCAGGATCTCGATGCTGGCGCCCTGGACGTTATCCCGAAGGATGCGTTTCAGGACGGGGCGCATGTCGATCTTCTGCGTGTTCCCGGTATAGACCAGTAGACGCTCTCCCCGGTCAATCACCCCTTGGGCGATAGCGATGAGTTTTTCTTCCTTTTCCAGCAGCAGCTCCCCGTCGGGAAGCGACAGCCGGTGCAGCGTGCCGAGCGGAACATCCCGCAGCTTCAGTTCGTCGTTGTAATGCCGGAACGTGTCGCTGACACGCAGAAAAGCGGCATTGCGGACGGCTGCGGCGGCAAGAAGGTCTTCCGGTGGCAGGTCTGCCTTTTCGATGATGTTTTCGATGCTCCGGTGACAGGTTTCCACCAGAGCGTGTGACGGACACTTGATGACCTCCCGTTCCACTGGTGGCAGGTCATCGAAGTCGTCACTGTCCACATTGACGAAGTTGGGGAGCGTATAGATCAGGGCTGCCGGCGAGATTCCGGCGGTATCGTAGGTGGTGACACGTTCCGATTCCCGGTGACGGTTCTTTTCATCGGTTTTCCTGACCTCTTTGAATGCTCCGTACTTTGTCTGGAAATCTGTGGCTGACTTCATCTCCCAGCCGGAGTCGCGCATCTGCTTCGGATTCAGCCCCCACAGGATGTTGTAGACTGATTTCGCCATACCGTTGGTCACGGTGGCGGTGAGGGCGAGAACTTTGGCAGCAGTTGCGGCAAGCCGGATGAACGCGGTCCCCTGATTGCTCATCAGGTTGGCCGCGTTATGAACTTCGTCGAAGATGGCGAGGTCGAATGGAATCCGCTTGAGGAATCGGATGTACGGCAACTGTTTGTTGTGCGTCCGTGCTTCCGTGGCGGTGCCGTTGTTCTCGATCTCGCTGATCCAGCGGCGATAGGTCATGGCTGTGCGGTCATTTTCAGGAATATAGGTAAAGAGCGGTTCGCCACAATATGAGCACTTGGGTTTGTCACCCTTGCGGATCTTCTCGGTCAGAGGCGAACGGCAGGACGGACATACCTCCGTGAATTCCACGGAGCTATTGCCATCCTTCTTGACGATGGTTTTACGACTCCTGATGCATAGCCGGTATTTCGGGTGCATCCTGAGCCGTGTGTAAGCGATCAGGTAGAGACCGTGCGGCCTGGTTGCGGCAAGTTCCTTCAAGACTTCCCAGGAGTCGATGACATGCACATTGAACCCCTCGTTGGCGTATTCCCGTGCCAACTGGGGGATAAGCTGCGGTTCCGATACCATCACCGTGCGTTTCGCATTGGTCAGGTACTTCACCGCTTTCGCCATCCATGTTTTCCCGGTGCCGGTATTGGCACGAATGCCGATACCCCGGCGTCCTGAGCGGTAGGCTTTGATGACGGCCTTGACCGCTTCCCGTTGCGGGGGGAGCAGACCGATCCCCTGCAGTTCATCAACCAGGTATGCTTCGTCCTGGCCGATTTCGTGAAGGGGCTGGTAGAGCCGTGAGAGTTTCTGCAGAAGCACCGATGAGAGCCGGCTGTTGAGTTCGTAATAATCGAACCCGTGTTCCCGGGCCGGTTTCACGTACCCGTGGCGGTCCATCAGAAATGCTTCGACGGTGGGCTTGCAGACCATCGTCTCGCAGTTGTTCTCCGGATCTTTGAAGGTCTCGTTTTTGGTGATGACCATGAATTTAGCCAGGAAGAAGTCGCAGTTGATGGTGATAGATTCGATCTGGCTGTTCATGGCTGCCAGTTGGACGGCGTGCGCAGTTCGCAGGGTTGAGATGGGCTGGATGCTGGTGTCATAAGACGACGGATACTGCCTGTCCAGTACCATGCCCGCCGCCTTGTCGAGCCGGTCCTCGCACTCCCGGTAAAACTCCGTGAGGTCGCGGGCCGTCATGAGCGGGCGGTTGCTGCCATTGCTGCCGCCAAGGGAAAGAGTCTGGCGTTTGCCCGGCACGGTGTACTTCCCCCGTACCGCTCCATCCCCCAGGTTGGCAGCGGGCCAACTCTGATAACGGACATACTGATGATAGATTTCGCTGCTGTTGTCCTGATTCTTTGCCAGAAATACGACAACCTGCTTGAAGCGGGCGTATTCCTCGCTTTGGAAGGCGTAGGCAAAGGTAAACGTACCCTGGATGATGTCCAGCAGCCTCCCTTTCAGTTCATACTCGGGAATGATGAGAACCATCACTCCTTCGTAGGCCAGCAGGGGCGCTGTCTTTTCCATCCAGGTGACCAGTTCGTTGCCGGCGGCCTTGTTGTAAGGCGGATTCAGCAAGATCAGATTGAACTTGCCGGAAAGCTCCACGTCGAAGAACGACGAGTTGAGTTTCTGGGTTGTCCCGTGAATCCTGGCGAACCTGCCGGCATCCAGTTCAACGGCATAGGAGAGGATTTCGTGAGGTGAACCGTTGGAGGCGGCAAAGCGCCTTTTGAGCCAGCGAGTCACTGTGGTCAGGAATTCGCCTTCACCCGCGCAGGGGTCAAGGACTGATATGGTTTTCAGGGCATTGTAGCGCCGGCTTTTCCAACCGAATGACGGCTCCAGGATACGAAGTACCGTCTGAACGTCAGATGGAAAGGTCGGGTAGTACCCCTTGTTCAGTTCATTCCCCCGGGTGCGGGAAAACGAGCTGTTGATGGTAGTGGTAAGTTCCATGCCTGTCTCCTTGGTAACAGGGGGCAGGCGGAGATAACACCCTCTCCGTTCGGGGAGGAGGTTAAAACCGCCTACCCGCAGAGGGATAGTAATTAATTACTTCTTCGTCTCAGTGATCCCAATAGCGCCGGTCATACCAGCGGCCATTGATCTTGATCCGGTTGTTGGCATCGATGGGGACGAAATGATCATAGCTGCCGCCTTCCTTAAGGACGGTACAGCGTCCCGTTCCTCCTTCCACCGTGGGTCCGAAGCCGGATATGTAAAACTGCCACTCTCCGCGAGAACCGTTACGGTAGACTTCACGGTGCTGAACGTAGCCGTTATTGATGATCCGGCGTTCCCAGTTGTCCGATACCTGTTCAATTGGATAACGCATGGCGTTCCTCCTTTTCGATGGTGAAGTGCGCTGTTGCTGGAGGCATCTTGAGCCCGCCGTATTTGAGCCGGTTGACTATCTCCGACTTGAGTTCGTGGCCCCGAAATTTCCAGCACCGCTTGTTTCCAACAAAGGGCTCGATTTCCGTGGATACCTCGTTGAACAGCACTTCGTACCAATCGCGATGGACAAACTCCCGCTGATCGAGAATCCTGGTAAAGACCTGGTAACAATCCGCCTTCGAGCTGCCGATCAGAAACGACGAGTCGGACGACGGTGTGATGTACACCCCCGAATACCCTTCGCCCATCTTCGGTATGACCCGCAGGTGATGGTTGCTCCAGATGTTGATTGATCGGTCTTCTTTTCCGTGGCATTCAAGTGACCCCTTCATGGCAAGAATCTGGGCGAATGCCCGGATCTCCTGAGTGGGGCCGTAGGCGGTGAGGTAGAAGAGATTGCGGGCTCCGGCAACGGAATCATCCAGGATCAGATCCCGGCAGATGACCGTTGCTGAAGCCTTGTCGTTTGAAATGGTAATTTTCATGGGTTCTCCTCGTGTAGTACCGACGGAGAACGCACATATCCCCGAGGGGAATGGCATTCCCCGTCGGGATGTGGGTTGTGATTAGGCAACCAGTTTTTCCCGCAGCAGTTCCAGCAGCGCCGGGGTGAACTGGTCAAGGTTCTTGATGATCCGATGGTTGTCAGGCAGATACTGCTTGATGCTGTTGTCCTGAATACCTATCCCGATCACCTCGATTCCCTCTTCCCTCATCCGCTTGATAGCGGCTTGAGTGACAGGGCCATCGCCGGTGTCGCCATCGGAGAAGGCGATACAGATCTTGCGTGTTTCCCGGCGCAGGCTGAGTTCGCCCCATGCCCACCAAAGTGCATGGCCGAGTCTGGTGCCACCGGAACCGGTAATGTTGAATCTGCTGTGATCAGGCTTTTCCCCGAAGTTGACCATGGGGAAGACGTGATTGTCGTGCCCCTTGAAGGTGGCAATCGCCGTGCGGACACCGGGAATGGAGAAGAGCGCCTCTGCCGCCACGAAGCAGGCGCGGGAGGCGATGCCCATCTTGTTGAGGATGGTGGTGTTGCCCATGCTTCCGGAACTGTCCAGAAGCATACAGACAGCCGTATTGACCGCCCGTTTTTCCTCTTTCCTGGTAAAAACCCGAGTGTCGCAGATACGAAGACGGGTCAGTACACGTGAATCCAGTCGGTGCCCGACGCTAACCGGGGTGGATCGTTTCTGTTTCGATGCCTGGACAAGCCCCTGAAGCCGGGCTCGCAAGGCTGCCGTGTGGACACGAAGCGCGGAAAGATCATCGTATCCGCCGTTTTGGTTCAGTAGTTGGGCAGTTGGCAGCCGTGGTGCTGCTGCGGCTGTCCCGTTGAATGAACTTTCGGTAGCGTTCTGGCAGAGCAGTTCGGCCAGTTTTTCTCCCACGTTCCCGAAGGAGCCGACACTCTTGCCCGACAAAGCTTCCGCTAATGCCTGGCGGACAGATTCCTGGGATGGTGAATCAGACGCCCCGGATTGTCCCTGAGAAGAGTGTCCGGATGATTTATCCTGTCCGGAGCCGGCAGGCTGTGAGGAGATTTGCTGCTTATCCCCGTTCTGTGCCTGTCGACTACCGTTACTGCCGGTTCCATTCTGTTGCCGGGAGTTATCGCTGCCTGTCCCGTCGTTTTGATCTCCGTGACTGCCGGGTTGACTTTGGGAAGGCCGGGATTGCCCGTTTTTCGGTTGTTGGTGTGCGGAGTCACGGATGAGCTTCATCAGTTCATCCCGGAGTGCCGCTGCTTCACGGGTCGATGTAAGTGCCCCGGCACGATCCAGCAGCAACAAAGCCTGGTTGAAGTTTCTCCCCAGAGCCTGCCGGACCAAAGGTTCGGCGCTGTCCCTGGTTTGCCGCAACGAGTCATGACCAAGTACTGCCATGTAGATCACGGCCATGATCCAGGCGAGGATGCTTTGGGATGGATGGGACGGGTCTGGTCTGAATACGCCTTCCTGTTCGACCAGAAGACGGGTCAGCTCGCGGAGGTTGGCGATACAGCCGGGATACTCCTGGCCGATTGCCTGTTCGATTCTCACATCTTCAAGGATGTTGAGCAGATCCCCCGCGAAATCGTCCGTGAGACGTACGGAAAAATCGGTGTACCGGACATGCGCCGCTTCATGATCGATATAACCATGGGCAAGCGCTTCGGCATGGGGGCCTGACACGACCGGGATAGTGATTTCCTTCCCGCTGGTGCAGGCAACCTGTCCGGCAATGGTTATGGTGACATCGTATTTCCGGCCAAGTACTTTGGCGATCAGGGCAAGAGGTCGTGTTTTCATGGCGACTCCTTACCAGAACCAGACAGCCGGCGCTTCAATCTGCTGTACCGGCTGCGGCATGATCGTTACGGTCTTTGGTGGAAGAGGTGCAGATAGTTCCGGTTCGACTTCTGGTTCGGGGAGCGGTTGCAGCATTTCTTCCCGTTCCTCGGTCGTGATGAAACCGGCAATGTCTGACAGCTCGCACAATACTCCGACCAGGCCCATCAGGGTTGCCCCGGTGACCGGTCCGGATCTGGGTACGGTGGCGAGTGCCGCATGTACGTTGGCAACGAGGCCGCTGATCTTGTCAGGGCCAACGAAGGTCAGGCTTGATAGTTTGTCGAGGATTGCCTTCAGTGGGCGAAGAGCCTTCCGGGTAACGGAAGTGCGACCCCGGTACGATTCCTCCCAGGTTGATTTTGCCAGGGCGCCGATTTCATGGATCAGTTGATCCGCGAGACCGCCAACCTGTCGTTCCAGAGGTTGTACCGCTGAAACAGTTTCTCCGGGTGCTTCCACCTTAAAGGCAGTGAAACCGCAGGAGAGCCGTTCGGCGACACGGTTAGCCGGTTCAACGGCACGAGCGACGATCTCAGACCATTCACCGGCTTCGGCGAGCCAGTCCTTGAGATTGTCGTCGTATGCCGACAGGAAATTCGTCTTTGCCGTGGCAAAGCTCTGTTCGACCTGTTCCATCTTCTCCATAAGGGGAGCCAGCTTTTCCTCGGGAATGGCATAGCCACCAAGGAATCTGACTCCTACCTCTTCGCAGGCGCGTTCAGCCTGGCGCTTCAGGGTGGCGAACACCTTGAGGGCATCAGGATCAAAAATGCGCTTTGACCCGAGAGAGGCGAGCTTGTCGGGTGGCAGATTCGCACCCTTCAAATCTTCCGGCCGGAGTTTCTTCTTGCCGGACCAGACGGAGAAGCTGAGATGAACCAGGACCAGACCCTGGAGTACTTTGCTAATGGTAGTGTTATTCATGATGTCTCCTTTCGTGGGACTGTAGTTAGTTACCAGAACCATGACTTCGGTCCGTTACCGCCTATGTGCGGTTCGGTTGCCTCCGGTCCCGGCTCTTTTGGTTGTGGGGTAGCAGGTGCGGTTGGCGCCGCAGAAGGTTTCGGCATCAGGTTGTTCCAGACGCCGGGAGTGATGCCGTCGGCGTACTGATACCCGTCGCCCTGAACCTGTTCCGTTTCTTTCTTGTGCATGAGGCGGATGGCTGTCTGATAATCACGGAGGTTCTCACCACCCTTCAGAATGCCGAGGCGCATGGATGCGCCACGACGCCCGTATCCGTACAGGACGTCATAGCCGCCGTCGTTACGTTCGAATACCGCCAGGTGATAGACCTTGTCGTGATTCCTGATCAGATCCTGCAGGTGCAGATCCACGGATGATTTGAGTGCCCGGTATCTGCTCATGGCGACCTCCTGTCCCCGAAGTGACGCTGCAATACAGCGTGCAGGGCGGTTCGGGTATCGGGTTCAGCCCGGAAGCCGAGAGCCCGGTCGAAGGCCTTGGTAAGTGTTTCGCCGTTGGACATTCCCTGGCTGGCCGCGGCCCGTCCCTGGAAGGCGGTGATGCGTGCCCACCGGGTCAGGGTGCGGGTCGAGAGGGTGACTTCCGTCTCCCCTTTGACAAACAGGGCTCTGATCTCGTTAGCGATTGCCACCATGCGGTCTCTGATGTCGCTGCCGACGGATGGCGCCACTTCGGTCAGGATTTTCTTTTCAATGTCCTGGTCGGGATAACCGACCTCGATCATGTAGAAGCGGTCGAGGAAAGCCAGGTTCTGCCGCAGTATCCCCTGGTAGAGGCCTGTAGCGTCACCGGCTCCATTTGAGTTGGCGGTGGCGATGAAACGGAAGTCCGGATGAGCCGTTACCACTTCTCCCGTTTCCGGAATAGTGATGGGGCGGCCTTCGGCAATACCGTTCAGTCCCGCAGCAGTGGAAGGATCGAGCAGATCGATTTCATCGATCAGAAACCAGCCACCTTCCTTCATGGCAATGATGAGCGGCCCATGCACAAAATCCATTCCTCCGCCGGCATTGAGCCGATAGCCGCCGATCAGTTCCGGAGTTTCCAGCCGGGAGTGGGCGACGACATTCCAGAGGGGGATGTTGAGCCGTGCGGCAACCTCAATGATGACAGAGGATTTCCCGCAGCCGGTCGGGCCGGTGAGATAGAGTGAGCGTTCACCGAGGAGATACCAGGTGAACAGGTCGGACAGGGTTGACTGCCGGAAAATGTACTGGAGATCCTGTTGGGGAACCGCCGGATGTCCCGGTGTTCTTCCCTTGATGGTGACGGATTTGGGCGCGTCGATATTGAACGTGCTTCTGATTTCGTAGTTCATGTCTGCCTCCTGTGCAGTGTGTGGTAACCGGACAGGGAGACAGACTCCCCTGCAGGGATGTCGTGCTCTCCCTGCCAGGTGTCGATGGGTAGTGTGTGTCAGTTGAATTCGTGGGCGCTTACGGCGTTTGCCTCTGCAAGAGCCGCTTCCTCAATCAAGTCGTTCAGATCCCGTCCGGTATCAAGATGTACAAGTACCAGGCGGATTGATTCGGCAACGCAGTTGAGACAGGTATTGCTCCCCAGATGACAGCCGATACCGCTCAATGCTTTGACAGCATCGGTTGCTTCAAGTCCCGAACGGAGACCGTACGAGACCAGCCGGGCAATGCCGTCGGCCATGGCGGAACCGCACCCTCCGGCTTTGCCAAAGCGCACGAATATTTCCATGGGAACAGCGGTGCCCGGAGAGAGTGTTACCGTAGTGTAGATTTTGCCGCATGACGACCGGCGTTCGATGGTGAAACCGGTAACAGCCTTTGGCCGTGGAATCTTTGGGCTCATAATGGCCTCCTTGTTCCGGCAGTGTGCTGCCGTGTGATTGCTATGCTGAGGGAGGGACTTTCCAGGCAGTGATGATCCTGGGTGAACCGTTGACCAGTCGGGCAACGACAAGTACCCCTTTGTACCTGAATCTGAGCGGCTTCTCGTTGAGGAGCGGCAGAAGGTGACGGACACCTTCGACGGCCTCAAGCGGAATGTCGCGCTCCAGGAAGCGGTTTGCCCCATGCAGTGACAGGTTGACCTCTTCCATGGCGACAGCAGGAAGATGTATTTCATCTCCTGAGCAGATAATGTTGCCCGGTCCATTCATCCTCGTACCTCCTCCCAGCCCTTTGGATAAACCTGGGGTTCCGGTGGAGTTGCAGCGGCAAACATGAACACGAAGAGCATTACAGCTATGAGGATCAGCGACGCTATGGTCTGAAGAGCCTCCTTCAGATCTTCGAATCTGTTCTCGCGGGTGAAGGACTTGAGGTCAGGCGGTAACGTGCCGGTACGATAGATTTTCATCGATAATCTCCTTTCAATGGGGGCGCACGCCTCCATGAATGGAGAGTTCCCATGGGGAGCGTGATGCCCCCTGGTGGGGTTGGTTCAAGCCGCTTGAGCTGCGAGCGGCGTGAATGGCTTGATTTCAAGTTTGACGTAACCTGACTTCGGTTTCGTTACCTGATCGTATATATCTGGATAGTTTCTCTTGAGCTTGTAGCTGTCGATGGTTGTCGAATCAGCCACTGAGGTGACATTGATCAGTATTCCGTCCGAAGCCCCTTTGAACGTGCCATCCGCAAAGGTGAGAATGTCGTTCTTCAGGACGTCCAGTCGGTTTTCGAGAGCCTTCTTTTGTTCATTCAGCTCCAGATACTTCCTGCCGGTATCAAGTATCTCCCGGGGGAGATCCAGGGCGACGGCATGGGAAGGACAGCCGGTGCGAAACGGACAGTAACCGCAGAGAATACCTGGTTCGGTTCGGGGAGCGCACTCGCCTCGCGCTGCTGCAAGGATATGCTTTCCCTTTTCCACAAGCTGGTCGAATACCAGTCTGTTGGGTGTATAGCTGTTGAACTCATGGTACGATCCCGCATTGAGGTCCACCACCAGGATCGAACCACCGATTTCCACTGCCGGATCAAGGGTGAGTTGCAGCAGGCCCATCTGGACATGCAGTTGATCCACCCATGATGCGTAGGGTTCGTCGGGGATGCCGTCGGTCGACTTCATCTCCACGATGTGCAGCCGTTTGGTCTGCCGGTTTGCATAGAACAGGAAGTCGATGTGACACCTGATCTCAGGTATAGCCGGATGCCGCACTTCGACTTCTTCTTCGAAGAGAGCGCCACCGGTCCTGAAGAAATCGGCATACATGGCTTGCGCGGCGTGGCCACGGGAAAAACGAAGGAGTGTTTTGATGTCGTGACCGGTCGGGTTTTGTTTGCCGAGTGCCGCTTTGCGTGGACAGCCGGCAATATCGGATGCTCCGACGTACAAGGTTCGGTCACCGAGGTGTGAGGATTGTTTCTGCTGATGGGTCGGAATAGCCCGTCCCAGAAATGCAGCGAGTTTGCTCATGGCTGTCTCCTTTTCAGATCAGAAACGGTAAGGTTCCAACTGCGGTGAGCAGGGAACCGAAAATAACGCCGGCAATGATCCTGGTGACATCGATGCTGATTTGTCGCTCCTTGACGGGCGCATAGACCGGCACCTGGCAGCCTTTGATTGTTACGTGCTTGATGATGTGGGTAGTCATGATCTTGTCTCCTTGTCTGTGGGTTGTACCCGGCAGAAGAGACAAGACACCCCCGGTAGGGAGAAAGTCGTTGTCTCCCTGCTGAGGTAGGTTGTGAGTGGAGTTCAGTCTGGAACGTCAGGCACTACCGGTACTGCCAGCATTTGCCTTTGCCGTCCCATTTGAATCCGTGGTCTTTCAGCCATTGGCGGGCTGAGGTGTCGTTGAAGTCCGGGAAGGCGGAGATCTCCGATTCGTCTGCGGAGAGTTCCATCCTGATCCCTTTGGCGGTCAGATACCCGATGATCTCGGAAGTCGAAACAGGTTCGGCTTCGTTGGATGATGGGGCACTGTCCGGTTTGGCAGTTTGTGAAGTCCCGGAGGTAGTGCTGGTGTTGCCGGCACTGTTTCCTCCGTTGTGTTCCGTCTGTCCGTAAAGGTCAGGATCTTCCTCAATGTCCTGGGTGAATATGTCCGAAGCAGCGGTTGAGGTAAGTACTGCATCCACCAAGCCCCGCTTCTTGGCCATTTTCAGGCAGGTGTTGTAGAAATCGGCAGGATTGTCGTGTTCGACTTTTTCTCCCTGCCTGGCAATTTTCCAGTTGCCGCTGTCATCCTTTTTTGCGCTGAAGCCGCGTCCACCAATGATCTCTTGCGCCTTTGCCGGGTTCTCCTTGCGAATATCCCAGTATTCCTTCGGTACCGGTTTATTCGTCAGTTCAACTGGCCCGACACGGAAACGATACTTGCTTTCCATGGTCGAGCATGAACCGACACCGGTACCAAGACGCTGGCCTGCAGGTGAGTAGAGCGTCACCTTGATGCGATACTCACGATGGCCGAGATGCATATCGATGGTTTCCACCTCCACGTCGTTCGCCAGTCTGAAGGTAAGCATGAGCTTTTCGGCGCCCGGTTTGAGAAGAACTGCTTTGTCTCCGCAGCCGGGAATGGTGCCGTAGTGCTCGCCTGATTTCATGACGTCACGCATGACGTACTGGATCAGGTTTACCTGGGCCTTCAGTTCACTGATGTTGACGGCGTGGTGAGTTAGGGATGATGCGGTGGGACTGATGGGAATGATTTGAGCTGGTGCGTTCATCTGTCTGTCTCCTTTTCTGTGGGTTGTGTCCGACAGAGAAGACAGACCAATCCCTTTGGGGATTTGGTAATGTCTCCCCGTGGGACTGTTGGTTGTGGTTGCTTGTTACCTAGAACGGATCGGTGTCATCGTGCGGAATGTCCTCATGTGCCTGGCTGTTTGATGGCTGGTCGTCACTCCCGTCAGGAATGCTGCCATTTTTACTACCAAGCATAAGAAGCTTGTCGCCGATGATCTCGGTTGTGTAGCGATCTTTACCGTCCCGATCTTGCCATTTGCGGGTCTTGAGTTTACCGTCGAGGTAGACACTTTTCCCTTTCGACAAATACTCGCCAGCTACTTCTGCGAGACGTGCGTAGAGGACGATGTTGTGCCACTCGGTGCGGGTTTCCCATTCGCCGCTCTTGTTCTTGACCTTCTCACTGGTCGCGAGTGAAAAACTTGCGACAGCGGTGCCTCCTGGTGTGTACCTGATTTCAGGGTCACGTCCCAGGTTGCCGATGAGTTCCACGCGATTCAGACTTGCCATACTGCCTCCTTGTTGGTTTTCCCGAAGCAAGGAGACTTTTGTCCGTCCCGGTGGGGAGAGAACAGATCGTCTCCCGGTCGGGATGTGGTGAAAGTACCCGCCGCTTACAAGGCTTGTCGCGGATGTCGAGCAACAAAAAACCCACTCCAGCTAAGCCGGAACGGGTCATTATTTTGCGGGAATTGTGTGTGCTCCGGAAATTGGACGCACTGCTGCTTGGATTTACGTCGCTTTACCCAAACGACTGCTCGGTTGGCAAACATGCCTCCGAATCTCATCCGGACAGGGGCAACAGCAGCCTGATCTATCCGGGAATTTCATCCCTGCCGGGGCGATTCTTCCTCGGGCTTTCCGAAGAAGTTTGTCCGGAAGCGCTATGGCTTGCGGAGTCTCTTTCTCTGAAAGAGTCTAAAATATACGAGTTTCATAGCAGACCATAACTTCATGTGTCAATGTCAAAATGTATTGCTAATATGCCGGAATAGCGCTGAAATACTTTGAAACAAATTTGGCGATAAAGTGATTTTCGAGATTCTGGTCATTTGCTATCGATATGCTAAAGATAAGGGGATTGCATCCGAAAAGTAATTGCTGTACGGGTGAACTTATTTTGGCTGGAGGCCGCATGAGGTTTTGGCTGATAATATTCTTGCTGACGGTTCCGGCAGTTTGTTCCCTGGCGTCTACCGGCAGCTTGGAACGTCATCAGGTCAGCCCGCAGGATCTGCACCAAGAAGCTTTTGAGCCACTCCCCGGGTTCAATGCCGCCTTGATTGTCACTCCTGGTGATGAGTTTGATAAGATATTGAACATGCCACCGGATAACAGAACTGACTTTACCAGAGTTGACACCCTAAGGATCGGCGAACAGGCTGAACTCCATGTCATATTTACAAATCCACTTATAGATGAGAATAATTTTGCTGATGTGACCTTCGATGTACAAATCATCAAACCCGGAAATATAATAAAGAAATATTCCAGACTGGAAGGAATTACGGGTAAACTTCAGAGATCAAACAGCAACGCTTATTTGGCAAAAGCCTTCATGCGTCTTAAAGCCGACAATTCAGACCCAGTAGGCGAATGGAACATTCTCGTGACCATTCATGACAATAAGCGCAGCACTTCGATTTCTGATTCGGTAATGATCACTTTGGTGAGGTAAGGGACAATTGAGTCCTGTTGGCCCCCTCTATAGTTATGACGGTTTGACGGATATATCTTATTGCGCTTAGAATGTTTATGGTAAACCGTCGATAGTAGCTATTCCAGATATACTCTTTTCGTCCTCAGCTAACATCACCATTTTCGCACGCCGGTTGTTGAACCCTCGTGGCGGCATGTAATCCCGCATCGTTAACGCAATTTACGAACAATCCTCATTGACACGTTGGACAAAAGACAATATCTTTATTGTTGAAAGGTTGCTCAACTATTGAGGTGATACCATGTCCGAATTTGCAACATGCCGAATCAACTTGATCAACGAAGCTAAGGTCATGAGCGCCAAAAAAGCCATGCCTTCAGATGACATTACGAACCGCCTGGCAGAAACATTCAAAGTTTTGGGCGATCCCACCCGACTCAAAATTCTTCTCGCCGTTTCATTGGATGAGCTTTGCGTGTGCGACATCGCCAGTCTTCTCGGGACGACCAAATCCGCAGTCTCCCATCAATTGCGCCTGCTTCGTTCACTGAGAGTGGTCAAATACCGTAAGGATGGCAGAATCGTCTACTATTCGCTTGACGACAGTCATGTGGGGAATCTGCTCAGTGAAGGTCTTGACCACATCACCGCCCAAGGGGGGCACCATGATTCGTAGGATCAGCGCTGCGTTTGCAGGAGGTGCCCTGGGCGCCTTCATCGATAGCTTCAATATCTGGTTTATGGGCAAGGCCGGCATCAGTGATCTGATCGGATTAAGCATGAAACCTGAATTCACGGCACCATGGTTGTATCAACGCATGGTCTGGGGAGGCATCTGGATGTTGCTGCTTATTCTGCCGGTTCTTAACCAGAGGGCTATTCTGCGTGGTTGCCTATTCAGCCTCCTGCCTTCTGCAATGATGCTCTTCCTGGTATTGCCCGGAATGGGCAAAGGGACGTTCGGTTTTGGCTTCGGTACGATTACGCCTGCCGTGGTGATCGGTCTGAACTGTATTTACGGTCTGGTGGCGTCGCTTTGGTATGAACGGGCAATTAGAAACTCAGATGGGATGAAAAATGGATAACAGAAAAGGTGATTCAGAAAATAACCAATCTGGTTGCGGCTGCTCATCTGCTGCCTGCTCATTGACGCCAACCGCTGAAAACAACTGTAGTGGTGAATCCGGGGGGTTAGGAGGGCCTTTGGCTACAGATACCCCTACCTCGATAAGTGGTCAGGGAAAGGCATATTTCCACGTCAAGGGCATCACCTGCCTGGATTGTGCCCAGAAATTCGAAAAGGCAGTCAACGCATTGCCCCGTGTCGTATCGGCGACTCTCAATACAATGTCCGGCAGATTGACGGTTGAAGGGAGTGTTGATCTGGAAGAGATCAGACGCCTGGGGGAGGAAGAAAACTACGTCATCAGCCCGGAATCCAGACAGGATGTCTCAGCGGATGAGCATATCGGAAAACCGGACTGGGAAATGCGGCGAGCGCTCATTTCGGGGATTGCCTTGGCAATTGCCTATGGACTGGAGAGGTTCGGTGGTCCGGCCATTGTTTTCATACCGGTTTATCTGACGGCAATGGTCCTCGGCGGATGGGGGAACTTCCGCAAGGCCGCCCGCTCTCTACCTCGCGGAAATTTCAACATGAGTGTCATGATGAGCGGTGCAATCATCGGCGCCATTGCAATCGGCAAGTATGAAGAAGGCGCATCAGTGGCCTTTCTGTATGCCATATCGGAGATGCTGGAAGCATGGACCATGGACAGGGCACGACGCTCCATCCGTCAACTCATGGATATAGCCCCGAAAGTGGCGTTGGTAAGGCGTGATTCCCGCGAGACGGTGATCCCGGTCGAGGAAATTGTCATTGGCGACGTGATGATAATCCGGCCGGCCGAGAGAATCGCCATGGATGGCATCATTGTCAGAGGTGAGTCGGCAATCAACCAGGCTGCCATTACCGGTGAATCAATGCCTGTGGAAAAGGGCGTTGGAGCAGAGGTCTTTGCCGGAACGCTGAATACCCACGGCTCTCTTGAAGTCAAGGTTACCAAGTTGGTGCAGGATACCACTATCGCCAGGATCATTCATATGGTGGAAGAGGCGCAGACGAGGAGAGCCCCGTCCCAGGCGTTTGTCGATAGATTTGCCGCCATATACACCCCGGTGGTATTGGCACTGGCTGTCGGCATCGTTATCGTTCCGCCGCTCTTTCTCGGGCATGCATGGGTACCGTGGATTTATCGCGGCCTTGCCCTGTTAGTTGTCGCCTGCCCCTGTGCCCTGGTCGTCTCCACGCCGGTTGCCATTGTCAGCGCAATCAGTAACGCTGCCAGACATGGTGTATTGATCAAAGGGGGAATCTATCTGGAAGAGGCTGGTACATTGAGTGCCATTGCCTTCGACAAGACCGGTACGCTCACCAAAGGAAAACCGGTTGTCACCGACATCGTACCCCTCGGAGAAACGGCGGAAGGCGAACTTTTGCAGATGGCGGCCAACCTGGAGGCCCGTTCGGAACACCCGCTTGCAGCTTCTATTGTCAAAGCGGCGAAAGACCGGGGATGCACCATTACCCCGGTGGTTGATTTTACCGCCGTAGCCGGCCAGGGCGCTCAAGGCACGATCAGCGGCAAGATGGTCTATATCGGTAGCCCCAGGCTGTTTTCCGAAAAGAATATTTCCATCGACGAGATCGTCCCGCAGGCTGAACGACTGGAATCAGAAGGTAAAACGGTAATGATCCTCGGCAGTGCGGAGAGGATTGTCGGGATCATCGCCGTTGCCGACGAAGTGAGGAGCGCCAGTGCAGGTGCTATATCCTCCCTGAAGCGTGCCGGCATTCGGCATGCTGTCATGCTGACCGGAGACAATACCGCAACTGCAAAAAATATTGCCGCACAAGTAGGCGTTGATGAATTCCGTGCTGAACTGCTGCCTCAGGACAAACTCACGGCAATCGACGGACTTTTGAAAGAGTACGGCAAGGTGGCCATGGTCGGCGACGGCATTAACGATGCGCCTGCCCTGGCCCTCTCGACAGTCGGCATCGCCATGGGGAGTGCCGGGACCGACACGGCGCTGGAAACTGCGGATATAGCCCTGATGTCGGACGATCTTGCCAAGCTGCCGTTTACCATTCTGCTAAGCCGAAAGGCTCTCGCCATAATCCGGCAAAATATTACCTTTTCGCTTTGCATCAAGGCGGTTGCCATCCTGGCGGTGTTTCCGGGTTGGCTTACCCTGTGGCTGGCAATCCTTGCCGATATGGGGGCGTCGTTACTGGTAACGCTCAACAGCTTGCGACTGTTGCGAGTCAATGACATACACTGAGGATCAACCCAACTAAGCTTGCTTACAAAGGGAGGTCAACATGAAACGTTTTGAAATCACCGTGAAGTCAGAAAAGTCATTTGATCAGGCCGTATCCGCAATTGAAGAGAAAGCGGCAGAAAAAGGGTTTCGTGTTTTGCATACGCACGACGTTGCCAAGACGCTGACGGAAAAAGGGTTCGCCCGTGAGCCGTTGAAGATTGTCGAAATCTGCAATGCCAAGTACGCCAGTCAGGTTCTTGAGAAGGATGTCAGAATCGCCTTGATGCTTCCTTGCCCGATCAGCATTTACGAGCAAAAGGGAGAGACGTTCATCAGCACCATGCTGCCGACGGCCATCGTGGATTTTTTCCCTGAAGCCGGCATAGAGACCCTGGCGTCGGATGTTGAGCGGATTGTGCTTGATATCATCAATCTCGCGAAGTGAGAAGAAAGCTGTCATTGGCAAGGCCCGATTCCCCTCTGTCGGAGCTCATGCACAAGGGATGATCGACATGAATAATTACATTCTCCTTGTGGAGGACGATGCCGGAATTGCAGAAGTTGCTCTGGCCTATCTTGAGAACGCCGGGCTCAAGGTCGTGCACGTGACAACAGGCAGGGATGCGCTGGATAACTCCAGAGCGGAATCTCCACTTTTGGTCGTTCTCGATCTCATGCTCCCGGACCTCAGTGGCGAAGCAGTGTGCCGCGAACTGAAGGAGACTGCCGATATTCCGGTGGTCATCATCACCGCCAAGGCTTCAGAGGAGGAACGTCTGGCCGGGTTCGCCCTGGGAGCCGATGACTATGTCGTCAAGCCGTTTAGTCCACGTGAACTTGTGGCACGCGTACAGGCGGTGCTGAAGCGGGCGGGAAAGAATGCGGATGGAGGAAAGCGGCTCAGTTTCAACAGGGGAGAATTGGTTGTCGATGACCGCAACTATACCGTGACCTGCCGGGGGACTTCCGTAAAATTGACGGCAGTGGAATTCAAGGTGCTCCACACCCTCGCGGCCAGACCGCAGAAAACCTTTACCCGTGAGGAACTGGTAGACAGGGCGATGGGGTATCAGTTCGAAGGCTATGAACGGAATATCGATTCCCACATCAAGAACATCCGGCATAAGCTGAGTGACAGCCCGAAGGCGCCGACATATGTCATAACGGTGTACGGCCTGGGCTACCGCTTCGGTGGCGTACCGGATGTTTAAGAAATTCCTGATCATACTGCTGTTCATGGCCGGCCTGGGGGTGACTTCGGCGGTTCTGCTCCGGGAATTGGTCGTGCGCGATTTCACTCTTCTTGCCGAAGCAGAGCAGGAGGACCGCGTCTCATGGGTCGTCACCGACCTGGAATCCGCCTTTGCCAACCAGAAAGGGTGGGACAAGGCGATGGCGGCGGAAGACTCCATCTGGGCGCTTCAACTCGGCCTGGAAACCCGTCTGGTGGACCTGGACGGCAAAACCGTCATGGAAACTGCCGTAGCGCTGAACTCTTTGCAGCCGGAACAGCGGGCACGTTTCAAACATGGAACTCGCACCGACTCCGCGCCCGGCAAGGGTGACTACCACGCCTATCCTCTGTTTCACCACGGCGAGGAAGTCGGACAACTGGAAGTCAGGTTTCTTCCAGATGAGCGCAACCGTGTCTTCATTGCGCGAACCAACCGGCTCCTCACCTATTCGGCCATCATTCTCGGTATTGCGGCCTGCATCCTGAGCGTCATCTTTGCCCGCCGGTTGAGCCGTCCGATCATCAGGATATCGCAGGCAGCGCACGACATCAGCCAGGGTAATCTGACCGAACGCGTCGCTATATCCGGCAACGATGAGCTGGCTGCCCTTGGCCAGTCGTTCAACCAGATGGCGCACACTCTCCAGGTACAGAACAAACTGCGCAAGCAGATCTGCGCCAACCTTGCCCATGAATTGCGTACCCCGCTGACCGTCATGCGAGGGCAGCTTGAAGGTATTCTGGACGGTGTATTGCCGAATGACACGTCACGCATGAGCCTGCTCCTTGAAGAGAACCAGCGGCTCACTAAGATTGTGGCTTCGATGGAGGAGTTTTTTCAGGCCCAGGCCAGCGCCCTCAGTCTTGCCCCCGTCAATCTGAACGTCAGGCAGATATTCGATAATCTGGCAACATACTTCGAGGCTGCCGCCCGTAACCTTGAGATAGAGTTCAGGGTAGAGACTGACGATGGTGCCACGGTCTATGCCGACCCCGAACGGCTCTCGCAGATTCTCATCAATCTGATCAGTAATAGTCTCAAGGCAACGGCTCCGGGAGGCGCCATAACGCTTGGTGCCAGGAGGACCCCGGATGGTTGCTCCCTCACAGTAGCCGACACCGGTTGCGGCATCGCCGCAGAAGAACTCCCCCTGATATTCGAGCGGTTCTACCGGGGTAAAGACGGCGGGCTCGGGCTCGGACTCGCCATCGTCAGGGAACTGGCAGATGCGCACGGCGCATCCATCAGCGTCACCAGTAACCAGGCGGTAGGAACAACAATTTCACTGGCGTTTCCCGACAAGGCGGAATCTCCACAATTCTCCACAACCGCTTCATAATTGTCCCACACTCCTTTGTTACGATGAAACCATCGATAGCAATACTTCATCACAAAGGAGAATTATCATGAACAAGGGGATTATTGCAGTAGTAGCAGTTGTCGGGGCGTTAATGGCAAGTTCGGCTGTCTATGCCGGCTGGGGTTGGGGGAATGGCGGTTGGTGTATGACCGGAAACAGCCAGAATGTCAGCACTCAGAAGATGCGCAGTTTCCAGAAGGAATCGTTCAAGGCAAGGGAAAGCCTCATGGACAAGCAACTGGAACTACAGGACGAGTACAGTAAAGATGTCCCGGACGGCAGGAAAATAGCGGCCCTCCGCAAAGAAATCGCCAGCCTCCAGGATCAATTGCAGGCAACGGGCGATAAATACGGCGTTGGCAACTGGGGGACGGGTGGCGGCATGAACTACCGGCAGAGCTCTGGCTACGGTTGCGGCTGCGGCTATTGTAATTGGTAGTAACAGAGATAGCGGGCAGGGTTCAAATCTATCCGTAACTGGTAATTACTTATGATGAGAGGCAAACTATTATTGATGGTCAGCCTGATACTGCTCGCGGGCGCTCTTCTGCACTCGGAAGCTTCAGCGTGCGAACAGTGCGGTTGCAACACGACCTACAACGGCTATTGCAGCAATCAGCGATGGGGGTGGTACGGGGCTCGCAAAAGCGTCTCCTCCCTTGAGGAAGCACGACGCGACCTCACGGAATACTACGCCGACAGAGACGTGCAGGTTGGTAAAATCGTCGAGAAGACAAGCTATTACGAAGCAGTGATTCTAGACCGGAACAAGAAGCCGGTAGACAGGGTAATTATTCATAAGAGAAGCGGACGTATCCGTTCAGTACAATAGCAGTACAATAAGGAGTGACGAGATGAACAAAGTTATGAGTTTAGGTTTTGCTTCAGTGGTGTTGATGGGTGTCTTGGCAGGTTGTGGTGGCGGTGGTGGTGGCGGAAATGGCGTGAGCACCGTCAGCGGTGTCGTAGCAGACGGTTATCTGCGTGGAGCAGAAGTATTCATGGATATGAATGGCAATTATCAGTGGGAGCCAGGTGAACCGAAAGCCATTTCCGGACAGGGTGGCACATACACTCTTGATATTGCTCCGAATCTTGTCGGAAGATACCCTATTATAGTCAGAGCCATCGCTGGCCAGACAGTTGATGAAGATCATCCTTCATCTCCGCTTGCCAATGGTTACGTCCTGACAGCACCTGCCGGATATACCGACTTCATTAGCCCCATGTCAACGCTGATTCAACAGAAACTAGCGGGCAATCCAGGCATGACGATGACTGATGCGATGACCCAACTGCGTAATCAACTCAATTTGCCTGCCGGTGTGAACATGCTTGGCAATTATATCAACGGAGCGCAGGGTGGCCAAGGCAGCGCCAATTATCAGACCATGTACCAGGTGGCGACGCAAATGGCAGCAATAATGGCTCAACAGGCCCCGCTTGTCATAACCGGTACCGGTGTTAACCAGAGTCGCTTTCAAAACATGATGGGGCAGATGAACCTCTATATGCCACAAATAGTCCAGAACGCCACGAGCGGACTTCCTATCACCAGCCCTACCATGACTACTTTCTGTAATCAGATGACTACCTTGCTACAAAATACGGGTACAGGAACCGGATTTGGCAACTACTCGTCAATGTTCAGGAACTACACAAGTCATTCATCATTCTGGACCAACAACGCTGGCACATGGCGGCCTGGCGGCATGATGGGAGGAAACTGGGGGATGATGTAGCGCCAAAAGTCGTCGGAAGCGCAGCGGTCCATCCCTGCTGAGACGGACTGCCTGTCAGTAAGGCACTGAGATCCGGCGTGTCGACAATCTCAGTGCCTTTCCGTTTGCTTGCCAGCAAATAGTGTGGACACCCGGCAGAGACCAGCAGATTGTTCTGAAAAACTCCATGTGTAAGAAATGACCCCGGGATAAACTATCTCAAGGTGGTGACAGACTTCTCCGCTCAGGACCTCGGCCAGTTTAAAACGAGAGTTGGCGCTGCCCTGGAGATGAATTAACATTTTTGGGCCCCCCGGTTTTGCCGGGGGACTCACAATGTCTGACAGGAAGGAACAGGTACCACCACTGCTGTCCCATAGTTTAACTGAATAAAGAGAGGCCCTGAGAGCTACTTGTGATATATTGAGTTCGCCAAAACACCAATATTAACAAGGAGATCAGAGCCGTGGCACATTGTAACACAGTCCTTAACCAAGTTGTCGGTTTTTTCAAGAGACATGAATTTGAATCCCTTGCCCGCAAGCATCACATCGGGCAGAAGTTTCGTTCTTTTAACCGTTGGTCGCAGTTCATGGCGATGATGGTTTGTCAACTTTCCGGCAGAAAAAGTCTGCGGGATATCGTGGAAAACCTCAAGGCCCAAGGCCACAAGCTCTATCATCTGGGCATGAAGACGGTTTCCCGTACCACCTTGGCCAGAGTGAACGATGAACAGCCGCATGAGTTGTACAAAGAGCTCTTTTACAAAATGCTGCATCGATGCAAGGCAGTTGCACCCAGTCATCGCTTCAAGATCGATGAAAAAGTCTATCTGCTGGATGCCACCACCATCAATCTCTGTCTGGAGGCGTTCCCTTGGGCCACCTACCGGCAGAAGAAGGGTGCCATAAAGATGCATGTCGGTCTTGATGCTGACGGCTATCTGCCTGAGTTCATCGATGTGACCGAAGGCAAGAAGCACGAGATGTCCTGGGCCAGGATGCTACAACTGCCTGCCGGTTCACTGGCCGTCTTTGACCGGGGCTTCACCGATTACGACTGGTGGCAGCAACTAACGACCAACGGCATCTTCTTCGTAACCCGGCTGAAAGAGAACGCCTTGGTGGAATACTTCAAGAAGCGTCCCGGCAGGAAAGCAACGGGCGTCATTCTTGACCAGGAGATTCGGCTCAAAGGGATGAAGGACAAACTGCGGCTTGTCCAGTTCATCGCCGATGACGGCAACGATTACCGCTTCGTGACCAATGCGCATCACCTGAAAGCAGCAATCGTGGCGGATCTCTACAAAGAGCGCTGGAAGATCGAACTGTTCTTCAAGTGGATCAAACAGAACCTGAAGATCAAGACCTTCCTCGGCACCTCGGAGAATGCCGTACTCACACAGATCTGGATTGCCCTGTGCGTGTATCTGGTACTGGCATACTTGACGTTTCTGTCAAAGATCGGATCGTCGATGCAGCAGATATTACGGTTATTTGTAGCGCGCCCGGTACCCTGGACACAAGATAAGAGTCACGCAGCCTTCTTGAGTTGATACTCCTCGAAAGCCTGTCGTGGGCTTCTGAACCCGAGCTTTTCAACCAGCCACAGCCGGTTGTAACGATCCATGAAGTCAGCTACTGCCATCCTTACTTCTTCGATTGTGCGGTAATGGCGGCCATAGATGACCTGCTCTTTGATAGTCCGATTAAACCGTTCCGTCACCCCGTTGGTCTGCGGTTCGGCAACAAATGAGAAACTTGGGGCAATTCCCCAGAACTTGATCTGATTCTGGAAATGCTCTGAGAGGTATTGGCTGCCGTGATCCATCCTCAGTGCCAACCCTCGAGCAGCAGCGGCACCGACCGAGCCGAAACGGGCCTTGATTCCCATGGCGAGCGGCTGCAATGCGGCAAACCGGTCGCCATTCTTGGTCACATGCCAACCGACGCACTCGGCATTCCAATGCTCGACGGCGGTAAACAACCAGCACCACCCTTCTTCCAGGGTGAAGATCTTGGTGCCATCGGTACCCCACATGACGTTGGGGGCCGCCGTGATGATCTTGCCGGCGTGGTCCTTGGGCTGTCCCTGAACAACCCGGTGAGGGGAGAGCAGATTGTTCTCCCGCATGAGACGCAACACTCGTTTGCGGCCGACTTTTATCCCTTTGACGAAGCGTAGTCGTCCCCAGACCTTACGGTGCCCTTCGCCGACAAAGGGGGATGTCTCCAGGTCGGTCCGGATGAGAGAAAGTACCTCGTCGTCAGAGAGCGGTGTTTTTGGACCACGCTTGAGCAGTACAGCAGGCAATGTTTTTCTGCCTGCACGGCTATAGAACGACGAGCGGGGCACTCCCCAGGCAAGGCAGACGCGCTGAACGCCATAGGCTTTACCGGTGGCAGGGGAGATCGTAGCACTCATTTCTTCGATCTCCTCTGGGCCAAAGGGTGGGCACGCCTCGCTTTCTCCCGCAGTAGCTCGTTTTCCATGGTGATCTCACCGATGCGCTTGAAGGCTGCATCGAGTTCCGCTGCCAACGGATCACCTTCACGAGCCTTGAGAGCAGATTCTATCCCCTGGAGTGCTTTCTGATGCCACTCTTCCAGGCGATAGATTTCGATGCCCAACTCACGGGACAAGGCATCGATTGGTTCACCGCGCATCAACCGCAGGACAACCTCCTTTTTGCGGTTGGCGCTCCAACGTTTGACTTCCGGTGCTGCTCCAGTCGAGCTACGCTCTCCTTCCGCCGCACCGGAGACACTGACATCCTTTTCCATTGACGACCTCCTTGAACACCTAGATTTACCTCATTTTCGTGTCCAAGAAAACCGGGGCCGCCATAATATTACGGTTATTACAGCTGAATTTGTTCGAGCGGCGAGACCTTGAAAGCCTATTCAAACCACCGAAAGTAGAGGCTTCGCCACAACTGGTGCTGCTTTAGAAACTATGGGACAGCAGTGAGGTACCACACAAACTAATCGACAAAATCCTGTCAGATGATGATTCTTGACATTTGTCCTAGTGTTTGATTAAAGTGACAAGAAACCTATGCAGAAACTAATCCCCCTAAAATTCGTAGCCAAATTGCTACTCATCGTAATGGTGATCATGACGGTTCATGGTGTGCATGAAAGCGCACACGCCATGCAGGATCATGTCAAGGCATCGAGCGATCAAGCATCGCTCTCGCAGATTTCCGTACCGCACCAGTGCCCCTGCACTCCGCCTGCTGAGCATAAGGACTACGATGGCTGCGACACCTGCATCAACTGCGCATGCCATGCTCCTCTGGCTGTTCAGCAACTAGTGGTGCACTACAATCCAATCATTTTGAGTTTAGGTTTTTCCGATCCGTACCAATATCTACCCGAAGTCTATCTTTCCAAGTTTATCCCCCCTCAAATCCACGCTTAACCCCCTGTGTCGGGAGTAGTTTGTCCTGATTCCAAGGGACAACTGCATCCGCGTTGTCCGTCGTGGTACGTCCGCACCTATTATTAATCGTTGTAACAAAACTGAATATGGAGGTTATTTCATTGGGAACAACAGTATTCGCACGGGGAGCCTTGCTCCTAGTGCCAGGAATTGCCGTTTTATTGTCGTCCACCCTGGTTCGGGCTGACGAGCCGTCCCTGTCATTGCCCAAGGTTATCGAGTACTCGCTGCAAAATAATGGCGAACTCAAAGCACTGCGGGAGGAAAAAGGTGTCCGCGATGCCAGCAAGTTCAGGGCCGGTCTCCTGCCCAACCCGACTCTCGATCTGGAAGCCGGCACCGGTGCCCTGACCGGCAGCAGCGACGAAAACAACCTGACGATTGGGGTCTCCCAGGAATTTCTGCTGGCGGGCAAGCGTGACAAGCGCCTGACCGTTGCTGAACGCGAACTGGAAGCCTATCGCTGGCAGTTGGCTGATCGCGAACGAACATTACGGGAAGAAGTAAAGGCCGTATTCTATGACGTCATGCTTGCCGAACAGCGGCTCAAGCTGACGGACCGCTCCATTGATCTTAACCGGCAACTTCTTGAGGTCACCAAGGATCGTCTGGCCGCCGGTGACATTCCCGAACTGGAGATGAATCTGGCCAAGGTTGAGTTGACCCGTAGCGAAGGTGCCCGGATCGAGGTCGAGCGGGCGCTTCTGCAAACAAGATCCAGACTCTTTGCCTTCATGGGGCTGCCTGCCGGTGAAGCACCGGCGATTGCCGGGACCCTGGATAACGGCTTTTCCCTCAACAAGAATCTGGCTGACCTGAAGCAGCTGGCGCTTGGCCTACGCCCCGATCTGAAGGCGCTGGAGGCCGAAAAAGGGCGGGGTGACGCGGACATCACCCTTGCCGAGGCTGAGAAAGTTCCCAACCTCACGGCAGGCCTTTTCTATACCCATGACCGCAGAACAGACGCAACCGGCACAGGGGAAGAAAAAGTCCGCGACAACCTGCTTGGCATCCGGCTTTCAATGCCGATCCCAGTGTTCGACAAGAATCAGGCCGGCCTTCAGGAAGCCCGGGCCAAACGGAGCAGCAGTGAAAGCCGTTTGACTGCTGCTACCAGGATCGTGGAGCGGGACGTAGAGACCGCCTATATCAGCGCTCTGAATGCCGAGAAGGTGCTGTCGCTCTATAAGTCAAACATCATTCCCCAACTTGAGGAAAACCTGAAACTGACCCAGGAGGCGTACCGGCTGGGTGAGGTCGGGATTCTCTCAGTCATCCAGGAACAGAAGAAATTCTTCGAGGTCAGCGACGGCTATCTGACGGCGCTCCATGACCGGCAGCTGGCACTCGTAAAACTCGAATCAGCAGTGGCGACAGACATCAACGGAGGTGTGCAGTGAACAAGAAAGCAATCATCATCGGACTTATCCTGGCCCTGGCCCTGGGGGGCGGCGTCGCTTACCGGCTGACCCATTCCACCACCGGGGGCGGAGAAAAAGCCGAACAAAAAGAGGCCGGCCATAAGGACGAAAAAGGCGGTCACGACGAAGGGAAGGAAGAGAAGGAAAAGAAGGAAGAGCATGACGAGCACGGCGAGGAAAAACTCGTCAAGATGTCCGCCGAGGTACAGAAACAGAGCGGCGTGGTCGTGGCGCCGGCAAAAAAGCAGCGCCTGGCTGGCGTCATCAGCGCCACCGGCAAGGTGGAGGCCAATGCCGACCGGATCGCCCATGTCTCCCCGCGCATCCCCGGCAAGATAGTGGCGGTCAGGTCTTCCCTGGGTGACAGCGTTGCTGCCGGACAGGTGCTCGTCACGCTGGACAGCGTCGAGCTGGGTGAAGCGCTCAATCGCTACCACCAGTCACGGACCAAGCTGGCCCTGGCCCAATCCAACATGGATCGGATCAAGGTGTTGGTAGACAAGAAGATTGCGGCCCGCAAGGAGATCCTCCAGGCTGAGACCGATTACAAGACCGCCCAGACCGAGCTGCATACCGACGAAGAGCGTCTCTCTCTGTACGGTATCAACCTCTCCGATCTCAAGTCAGATAACCACAAGAAGCCGCTCCTGCCGGTGCGGTCGCCGATCGGCGGGGTCATCACCGAGAAACACGCCATTGTCGGCGAGCTGTCCGACCCCTCCAAGAGCCTTTACACCGTGGCCGACCTGTCGTCGGTCTGGGTGCTGGTGGATATTCACGAAAAGGACCTGGCCAAGGTCCGCCGGGGACAGGCGGCAACCGTCATCGTCGGCGCCTTTCCCGACAAGAAGTTCCGCGGTCGGATAACCTATCTTGCCGACCTGGTTGACGAGGCTACCCGCACGGTCAAGGCACGGGTCGAAGTACCCAATCCGGGCCGCAAGCTGAAACCGGAGATGTTCGCCACCGTCGAACTGGCGATTGCCGCAGACGCGCCGCCGGTGCTGGCGGTGCCTGAAGAGGCCGTACTGGAACTGGACGGCAAGAAGGTGATCTTTGTCGCTGAAAAGGAGACCGAGTTCGAACCGAGGGTCGTAGAGCTGGGAAGGACTGTGGGCGGCATGGTGGAAGTGGTTTCCGGCCTCAAGGAAGGTGAACGCTATGCCACCAAGGGCGCTTTCACCCTGAAGTCGGAACTGAAGAAGGAAGAACTAGAGGACGACGAACACTGAGGAGATAACCACCCATGCTAGAAAAACTCATCGCATATACCTTGAAGCAGAAAGGGATGGTCATCTTCGCTGCGCTGGTGATCGTTGTTTTCGGCTTCTACTCGTACACCAAATTGCCGATTGACGCCTTCCCGGATGTAACCAACATCCAGGTGGAAGTGGTCAGCCACGCCGATGGCCTGTCGGCGGTCGAAATCGAACGGAATGTCACCTACCCGATAGAAATGTCCATGCGCGGCCTGCCGGACATCGAGCAGCTCCGCTCCGTGACCAAGTTCGGCCTCTCCATTGTCACCATCGTCTTCAAGGACAATGTGGATATCTACTTCGCCCGGCAGCTGGTTTTCGAACGGCTGGCCGAGGCGCGGGAGAAGGTGCCGAAGGGTGTTCAGGTCGCCATGGGGCCCATCGGCACCGCCATGGGGGAGATCTACCAGTACACCCTGGAAGGGAAGGTGCCCCAGGACCCGGAACAGAAACGGGCCTATCTGACCAACCTGCGCACCATGCAGGAATGGGTCATCACTCCCCAGTTGAAGAGCGTCGCCGGGGTGAACGAGATCAACTCCTTCGGCGGCTATTTCAAGCAGTACCAGGTGCTCGTCTCGCCGGAGAAGCTGGTCAAATACGGGGTCACCGTGGACGATGTGTATAACGCCATCGGCAGCAACAACAGCAACGTCGGCGGCAATATCCTGGAACGGGGCACGGACCAGTACATCGTGCGCGGCGTCGGCCTGATACAGAGCATCAGTGATATCGAGAATATCGTCCTGAAATCCACCGGAGGCACACCCACGTATCTGCGTGACGTGGCGCAAGTCAAAGTAGGCGAGGCGGTTCGCATGGGGGCCGCCATCAAAAACGGTGCCGACGAGGCGGTTGGCGGCATTGTCATGATGCTGCGGGGCGAGAACAGCCGCGACGTAGTGCGCCGGGTGGCGGCCAAGGTCAAGGAGATCAACGAAAGCAACATGCTGCCGGATGGGGTCAAGATGGTTCCCTATTACGACCGGAGCGATATCGTCAAGGCCAGTGTCGGAACGGTCAACAAGGCGCTGATCGAAGGCTCCATCCTGGTGCTGATCGTGCTCTACCTGCTGTTGAACAGCATTCGCGGCAGTATCGTCGTGCTGCTCGCGCTGCCGCTGTCGCTCCTGGCGACCTTCATCGTCATGAAACTGACTGGGATTACCGCCAACCTCATGTCCCTTGGCGGCCTGGCCATCTCCATCGGCATGATCATCGACACCACCATCATACAGGTGGAGAACGTCCAGCGGCATCTGAGCGAGGAGGGGCATCTGCACCCCAAGCTCGCTACGGTGCTCAAGGCGGTCATGGAGGTGCGCAAGCCGAGCATCTTCGGTGAACTGATAATCGCCCTCACCTTCATCCCGATCCTGACCCTGGAAGGGATCGAAGGGAAGATGTTCGGCCCGCTAGCCATCACCGTAGCCATCGCCTTGCTTTCCTCTCTGCTCCTTTCCATCTTTATCATCCCAGTGCTCTGCAGCCTGTTTCTCAAACCGGAGGAGGAAAAAGACAGCAGGATCATGGCCTATGCCAAGAGCCAGTATCTGCCGATGCTGGAGTATGCGCTGAACAAGAAAAAGGTCGTCCTCGGCATTGCTGGCGGGTTGCTGGTGGTCTCATTGTTCCTGGTGACCAGGCTGGGATCGGAGTTTATCCCGATTATGGATGAAGGCTCCTTTGACATGGATATCTCCATGCTTCCCGGTGTTTCCCTGGCCAAATCGCAGGAGGTGAACCAGCAGGCTGCCGCCAAATTGAAGACGTTCGACGAACTGGATGTGGTTATCGGTCGCATCGGCCAGACCGGCGTCGCCCTCGACACCCGTGGCGTGGACAAAACCGGCTACGTGGGCGTGTTCAAGCCGAAGAGCGAATGGAAGCGGGATATCTCCAAGGAAGAGTTGACCAACGAGATGCGTGAGGCGCTGGAGACCATCCCGGGGATCAGCTTCGGCTTCAGCCAGCCGATCCAGTGCCGCATCGACGAACTGGTGGCCGGCACACGAGCCCAATTGATCGTCAAGCTGTTCGGCGAAGACCTTGACGTACTGCGGGACAAGTCGGCGGAAATAGCCAAGGTGCTTTCCACTGTCAGGGGTGGGACCGATCTGAACACGGAAAAGGTCTCGGGCCAGCCCTACCTGACCGTCACCATCGACCGGGCCAAAATTGCCCGCTACGGCCTCAATATCAGCGACGTGCAGAATGTCATCGAGATAGCGGTGGCAGGCAAGGCGGCTTCCACTTTCTATGAGGTAAACCGGGGCTTCGACATCACGGTCCGGCTGCCAGAGGAGAAGCGGAACTCCATTGAGACCATCAAGAACCTGCTAATCACCACCAAAACAGGGATGAACATTCCGCTGGAACAGCTGGCCGAAGTGAAGATGGTAGAGGGACCGGTGCAGATCAGCCGTCAGGACGGCGTGCGGAGGATCGGCATCGAGATGAACGTCACCGGCCGGGATATGGGGAGTTTTGTGGCCGAGGCGAAAGCAAAGATCAAGGATCAGGTCAAACTTCCCCCCGGGTATTATCTCACATGGGGCGGCCAGTTCGAAAACCAGCAACGGGCCATGAACAAGCTGATGATCATCGGCCCGGTAGCCATCGGTCTGATCCTCTTGCTGCTCTACGTCACCTTCCGCTCCATTCGCCTGGCGCTGCTGGTGATTTCCAACCTGCCATTCGCGCTCATCGGCGGCATCTTTTCGCTCTTCCTCTCCGGTCAGTATCTTTCGGTCCCGGCGTCGGTCGGATTTATCGTCCTCTTTGGGGTGGCGGTGCTGAACGGACTGGTACTGGTGTCCCGCATCGCGCAGCTCAGGGATGAAGGGATGGAACTCGGTGAGGCGATCCGCAAAGGGGCCGTTGACCGGTTGCGACCGGTGCTGATGACAGCATCCATCGCCATCTTCAGCCTGATGCCGATGCTGCTGGCACAGGGCACCGGGTCGGAGATCCAGAAGCCGCTGGCAACGGTCGTTGTGGGTGGCTTGATTACCTCGACCCTGCTGACTCTGTTGATCATCCCGGCGGTGTACGGCTGGTTTGAGAATCGGAAAATTGAAGAAGAGATGTAGGTTTTGAATAAACTTCGAAAGGAGAATGCGATGAAAGAGATAAAAGCAATCATTCGGCCAGGGAAATTACGGGATGTCGCCGAGGAACTTCACGCCATTGATGGCATGCCCGGCGTGACGGTTTCGGAAATCAAGGGATTCGGCAAAGGTAAAGCAAGGAACGCCACGGACAAGATTCTCTATGAAATGGTGGAGTTCATCCCTCGTGTCAAGCTGGAGGTCGTTGTGGCTGATGACATGGTTGATGATGTTGTCAACGTGATTCAAAAGTATGCCCATACCGGCAACACGGGTGACGGGAAGATATTCATATCCACAATCGACGACGTAGTGAAGATCAGAACAAATGAACGGGGAAGCTCAGCAATTTAACTACGTACAATCCCGAGTGAATAGACATGAGTCGACAGCCAAACATGAAAGGAGCTGAATCATGAAAAGGTTATGCCTATTGGTAATGGCGATTTCGTTGTTAAGCGGTTGTGCGGAAAGCTCGGCGTTGATTAAGGCAAACAGCGTTAGCTTACGTACCGATGTATTTGAGGAGCTGACGAACGGTGTGACTGCGCCGCAAGGGGATGTTGATGTGCGCCTAACAGCCACTTTCAAGACACACAAACCTGGCATTTATTCCGCAAAGGATATTCATGGAACGCCAGATTATAAGCTGCTGTTGAATATCGACGGTCAAGCCGTGCTGCTACAAGGAAGTTTGCAGAAGGAAAACAACGAGCCGATGAAACTGGTGGACCCGGAAGCTGGCGACGGTATCAGGTACCGCTTCAGCAAGAATCTCCGTCTGAAGGCCGGTATCCACAAGATAGTCGTTGCGCTTCCCGACGACGAAGTTGCCATTGCGAGGGAAATTACCCTCAATGAGGGAGATCGCAACAGCCTGGTGGTAGAGCCAATATACAGTACGAAGCCGGGGAAGCGGCGTCCGGGAATGTATAGCACTACCAGTTTTACCGAAGGTATCAGATCGCTGAGAGTAATGTTGAATGGCAAGGAAGTTTAGACCACTTGGAGGGGCCGAATGGATGCTACTACGGGGTCAGGAAACGTTGGAAAGCGTAGGCGGCTCACCATGGCAGAGTTGGCAGAGATCCTTGACGATGTCGCTGAGAGGTTGAAAAGCAAAACCGTATGCTCTCTTGCTCCACTCGCTGAAGAGAGGGCAGCAGAAAAGATTCACCAGGCAAAGGCCAAGAAATACTTCTCGAAAGCAGCCGCACTTGGAGCGCCGGAAAAAATACTTGCGCTGGTGGCTTTAAATCCCGAACGGGGGACACAACGGCTGAAAAAATCACTTGCAGATCAAGGAATATCTTTGAGCCGTCAGTCTATTCACAAGATTCTGCTTAAATACAACCTCAACCGTCCTGCCATGCGGAAAGCGTGGCAGGCTACACAAAAGGAGACTAACCCATGAAGAAAATCATCGTGTCTGTTTGTGCTGCCGCTCTCGCATTGGCTGCTATTCCGGCATTTGCTTCTGTGCCACCAGAGGGGAAAGACGACTGCCTCCTGTATGGCAAGAACTGCCCGAACGTGCTTGATAGCTTGCCGGAACGGATAGCAAAATTGAATAAGGAAATTGCAAAAGGTGAAAAGGTCTACACGTCTGAAGAGTTGAACCTGCTTGAGCGCAAATTGAAAGAAGACAACAGGACAATGAGAGTTTTGAACAAGCCTGGGAAATAAGGACTGACAACTGACGAGCTGTACTGAACAAGTCACTTACTGTAAGAGATTGTTCAGTTGATGTCAAAGACCTTTCGGGTATTAAATGCGGACTCTTCTACTTCTGACAATCTATGTACTGCTTCTATCGTTTGTGACGATGTTTTCAGGTGTTACTCTCATGGCAACCGCCGAGTCTCCGCCAGCGATTGGAGTGGTCAGCAATAATCATTGCATCCCAGACAGGGCGCAGAGCTGTCCGCTCCCTTGCACCACACCTGTCTGCCATTTTTGTGTGTGCGCTGTTGCCGACACTGTTCAACCGGTTGAAATACAGACCACCTTCCAAATAGTTGAATTTGAATTCCCGGATTTTGCGCAGTCGATTCCAGACCCGTATGTGAACGAGATTTTTCATCCTCCGAGACTAAAAAGTGGGTTTCTACATTCTTGAAATCGTTTAGTTCAATGAAATCCAAATTATCACTACTTTCAAGGAGAATACGATGAAGAATAAAATTATGGCATTACTGCTAGTTGCAGCAATTTTGGCTTTTGGTGGTGTTGCATTTGCCGAAACCGGCCAGGTAGGCGTGAAGGCTATCAGTGCTGATACGTTGAATAAATTCAGGCAACATACAGTTGATTTAAGGGAACAGCTTAAAGCTAAAGATCTGGAATTACGTGGGCTCTATGCCCATGACGGTATTGATATGAGGCGAGTCGATGAACTGGAAGGGGATATAAAGGAAATAAAAGCGAAGATAAGTTCAGTTGCTGCGAGCATGAATCTTGAACCATGTAACTGTCTGTAGTTAAGAGTAAAGACGTGAGAGGGGACCCCGTGTTCCCTCTCACGCAGTCTCTGCTGACATTGAAAATTACGAGTGAGCTGCAGCTGTTGACATCGCCTTCTTCCCCCCCCGTTTTTCCTCTTCTGCGCCATTTTTCGCAAGTGGGTTGGTAAAGCCCCGTGGCGGTGTGTAATCCCACTCCATCAGCTCGCACATCTCGGCATTCAGCAGGTTGATTTCTTCACGAATCTGTAGCGCGCCCGGTACCCTGGACACAAGATAAGAGTCACGCAGCCTTCTTGAGTTGATACTCCTCGAAAGCCTGTCGTGGGCTTCTGAACCCGAGCTTTTCAACCAGCCACAGCCGGTTGTAACGATCCATGAAGTCAGCTACTGCCATCCTTACTTCTTCGATTGTGCGGTAATGGCGGCCATAGATGACCTGCTCTTTGATAGTCCGATTAAACCGTTCCGTCACCCCGTTGGTCTGCGGTTCGGCAACAAATGAGAAACTTGGGGCAATTCCCCAGAACTTGATCTGATTCTGGAAATGCTCTGAGAGGTATTGGCTGCCGTGATCCATCCTCAGTGCCAACCCTCGAGCAGCAGCGGCACCGACCGAGCCGAAACGGGCCTTGATTCCCATGGCGAGCGGCTGCAATGCGGCAAACCGGTCGCCATTCTTGGTCACATGCCAACCGACGCACTCGGCATTCCAATGCTCGACGGCGGTAAACAACCAGCACCACCCTTCTTCCAGGGTGAAGATCTTGGTGCCATCGGTACCCCACATGACGTTGGGGGCCGCCGTGATGATCTTGCCGGCGTGGTCCTTGGGCTGTCCCTGAACAACCCGGTGAGGGGAGAGCAGATTGTTCTCCCGCATGAGACGCAACACTCGTTTGCGGCCGACTTTTATCCCTTTGACGAAGCGTAGTCGTCCCCAGACCTTACGGTGCCCTTCGCCGACAAAGGGGGATGTCTCCAGGTCGGTCCGGATGAGAGAAAGTACCTCGTCGTCAGAGAGCGGTGTTTTTGGACCACGCTTGAGCAGTACAGCAGGCAATGTTTTTCTGCCTGCACGGCTATAGAACGACGAGCGGGGCACTCCCCAGGCAAGGCAGACGCGCTGAACGCCATAGGCTTTACCGGTGGCAGGGGAGATCGTAGCACTCATTTCTTCGATCTCCTCTGGGCCAAAGGGTGGGCACGCCTCGCTTTCTCCCGCAGTAGCTCGTTTTCCATGGTGATCTCACCGATGCGCTTGAAGGCTGCATCGAGTTCCGCTGCCAACGGATCACCTTCACGAGCCTTGAGAGCAGATTCTATCCCCTGGAGTGCTTTCTGATGCCACTCTTCCAGGCGATAGATTTCGATGCCCAACTCACGGGACAAGGCATCGATTGGTTCACCGCGCATCAACCGCAGGACAACCTCCTTTTTGCGGTTGGCGCTCCAACGTTTGACTTCCGGTGCTGCTCCAGTCGAGCTACGCTCTCCTTCCGCCGCACCGGAGACACTGACATCCTTTTCCATTGACGACCTCCTTGAACACCTAGATTTACCTCATTTTCGTGTCCAAGAAAACCGGGGCCGCCATATTTCTTCACGAATCTTCTGGCTCCTCTCTATAAACTCCTGCGCCTTTTCAAACGTGATGTTCTTGTTGCGGCCCATGGTCATGCGTAATCGGTGAAGTACGTTGTCGTGGGTGTTGAGCATGGTGATGAAGTCGCTTTGATCCAAGGTCTTCCGGGAGATGACATCGATGTCATCCCGGACTACCTTTTTCAGCTTACGATCCTGCCAGGACTGCTTTCCCGATGGTTTTTTGCCGCTTGATTCCTGTTTGTTGTCTGCCATGATTCCTCCCCTGTGTTCTGACGTTAGATTCTGCCGGTTGCCCGCAGGGCAATCCCTTTGCCGAAGCGATCCGATAATTCCGAAAATACCGTATCGTCGAACTTCTTCATGTTCTGGACGATCATCTCCACCGCATTGATTTCCGATGCCGCATTTGCGTAACTCTGCTGGGCCACAGTGAGTAGTTGCAGCGTCTTTTCCTCCAGAGTCTGAATGTGCTGCATCCCTTCACCAAGGAGCGCCAGTTGGCAGGTCTCCGGAGAGGCGCCGGACTTGTTCCCCTTCTGGGTGGACATGATGTTCCGGGCCATCTCTTGCAACTGCACCGCCCGCCCGAACAGGTCGAGCAGCATGTAATAGCCGTAGGCCCGAGCAGTCAGTTCAGCAAGCTTGCCGATGACTTCGCTTTCAGTATTGGTGGCCGTGGCGTTCTTGAGGATCAGCCCGACCGACAGCGGCGTGCTCTTGAGGAACGCTTCCTCATCGGCGGTGAGAGCAGTCTTTGATTTGATCTTTCCGGCGATGGACTGCATCTTGCCGGCCACATAGACCATCAGGTTCTTGTTGGCGTCGGTGATGTCGGCACAGGCCCCGGCGGTATCACGCCCCTGAGCGGAGCCGCTGATGAAGGAATCGAAGCTGTTGTTCTTGTCGCACGGGGGAACGTACTGGGCCTGGTAGGTGGTGCCGGTCGTCGCAGGGCTCTGGATCACTACATCGCCGATGAAGCCGCGCACCAGTTTGACGTAATCACTATTCATCCCTTTCTTGCTGGCCAGGTTTTCCAGAACCGAACCGTCTCCGAATATCTGCAGGACTTCGGCCGGGCAACCGGCGGTGGCACTGGTGGCCGAGGTCTGGGTAGTGCCGGGAACTCCAGGTTTGTTGCCGGCGTTGGCCTTCTGCTCGCTCTCGAACAGCTTGCTGACATCCTGGTAGAGATCCTTGGCGCCGCTTGATACCATGAAGTCGGTCTGGGCTGTCTTCATCTCCGCCTTCAGGCTGTCCGACATGACCGACGAAAACGGACTGGCAGAGGTCGCCACCAGCGCCTTGGCCGCCTTGCAGTCGTTCAGCTGCAGCGAATTAAGCCGGTCGGTGATGGCTTCGAGGGTTTTGATGGTGTCGGCCACCTGGGGCGCCAGGGTCTTAAGGGCGATGTCAAAGGCCGCTGCCGGTGCTGCCGACAGAATGTTCTGGAGCTTCTGCACCAGGTAGTCCACGTTCAAGAACGAGAAACCGCCGAGGAACATGTCAATGCCGCCGCAGCCGGATTTCAGCTTCGGGAGCGAGGCAGTGAACAGGTGGTCGTCGGTGTTCGCCCACCTGGCCGAAAAGCTCCCCCCGGTATAGTAGCCACGCTTTGACCCTTCGTAATAACTGGGCGAGGTGGAGCTTTTCTGCTGCACCCAGTCATCGACCCAGCCGGACCAGGACAGGACCGGGTTCAATGCTATCGCTGCCGCCAGGCAGGCGGCGGTAGTTCTGGTACATACGGTTCGTTTCACACGGGCACCTCTTCTCTGTAGCTGTTGGACCGGGACCTCACGGCTGATTCTTGTCTTGGAGGCGGCGCTTCTTCACATCGAAGCCGCCTCCCTTCTGGAATTCATAGAGCGAATACTCCTCCGGGGAGATGTCCCCCCTCAGCAGACGCACTGCCCGGTACGCCTTGTCCTCGATTTCGTCGGCCGAGATGACCCCGGCTGAAACCGGCAGGTAATCCTGATTCCCTTTCTGGATCAGGATCAGGGTCGGGGTGATCTCCACGCTGAATTTGGCGGCAAGTCCCGTGTTCTCACTGATGTTGACCTTCTTCACGGTCCAGCCCGTTTCGTTGGTGAACCAGTCGAGAATGCGGGATTGCTCATCACAGTAGCTGCAGTCGGGCCGCTGGAAGTAGACCAGAGCGAAGTCGTCCCGGTTGTCCCGCAACACGCGCTGCCGTTCCTCGTTGATCTGTGAGATCCGGGCCAGGTTGCCGGGGGTGGTGATTGGGTAGTCCTTTTTCGTGGTCAGCTCCGGGTATTTCTGCCAGACAAACTGGGCCACGTTGGAAAAGGCGAGCGCCTTCTTGCGGGCTATCTCCTGTACCTCGAAATACTCCTTCACATTCTCTTCGCTCGGCTTCTGGACCGCCTTCTTCTTCAACGCCTCGGCGAATTCCTGAAACTGGTCGGGATGCATCTCCCAGATCTGCTCATAGGTGTAGTCCTTGAGGGACGGGACGGGCTTTGCCGGCTTCTTCTTTCTGGCGGGCTTCTCGGCCTGCTTCTCCGGTTCCTTCTGGTACCACCACCATCCAGTGGCAGAATCGGTGTAGTAGCTTGCAGAGGCGGATACTGACAGCGAGAGCATTGCCGCAGCCATCAACGGCCAACGCATTGTTCCACCTCCTTGTTCTTATGCTTGATATCTTTAACCATTCTCTTCAGTTGCGCTGATTTCTGTTCTTCCAGTTCAGACGCTGTTACGCCGAACGACTGAGCAGTGAGGGGAATCAGTAGATGGGATAGTCGTTTGCCTCCTCCGGTAATGATGGAAACCTTCGATGTGTAGTACCCGTCCGCCACGTATTCGGTTGCCAGGGCCTGCTTGGTTCTGGCCAACTCCGTGATAACGGAGTGCATCAGATTCCGTTTCTCCGCCTCGAAGCCTTCCGAGGCATAAACCAAGGGATCATAATTGCTGACTTCCTTGATGGTTTCCCAGAGTGCATCGGGGTTGACATAGATCACTCCGTTGGGCATGGAAACCACAGACCACTGATCACCTTTTGGGGTGGACTCAACCACATTTATCCTGTTTTTCAGCGACTCGATTACTGCATCGGGATCAATGCATTCCGGGATATTTATCAGCTGTGGTGTGTACTTCTCCTTGGCGAGAGCAAATCCGAGCGGGTCTGCCCGTTCTGCCGATGGAAGTTCTGTTGTTGCTGGTCTGGCGAACGTGGGTTCCATTTCTTCCGCGGCGAACTGCGTGTCAACGCCGTTTTCAGTGCGTCTGTTCTTTTGCTCCCGCATCTTCAAATAAAGTGCTGACAGTTCGGACTGGCGTGCCTCATGATCGCTCTGTTTGAGACCATCCGTCAGGATGTTGTCGCTCTTCATCAGATGGTGACCGGTCACGGCACGAAGAATATCCTCCTTATTCGGGAGGGAAACGAATTCCGGTATTCCATTCAGGATGAGCCCGGCAATGATCGGATGGTCGCCGCTGCTGTACATGCCGTCGTGATACGAGGGGATCTTGCCGATGTCATGGGCCAGGGCAATGAGGATAATATCCGCCAGCAAAGCCTCCTGGTCAGCCTTGGCAATGAAGTTGCGGGCCACTGTCAGTGTATGGCGGTAGAGCGGAACTGCCTCAAGCATGGCATACGAATCCTCCGAATAGATCCGTTCAGCCTCGTCTTTGTGTTTCCTGACAACGGATGGGCAGTCACCCTCCTTGTCGAGCAGATTGAGCAGCCAGATTATCAGGTCTCTGCGGATTCCATTGATTGATGAGCGGTGTTCGATCATTTCGCTGAAAAACCGCTCGATTTCTGTATGGGTAAATGATGGGCGAGGCGTAGCAGAGTTGTTCTCCTGGGACTGTTCCCTCCAGAGATTTGCTGCGTCTTTTATTTGTACCTCACGGTCTTTCCAGAGGTGGCTCAACTCGGCCAGCTTGGCCACCTCAAACTGTTTCTCCTCTTGTGGTTCAGGAGTTTCCTTTGGCAGCCATTTCCTTGTCCCATAAATAGCAAAGCCGATTCCGACAGTTGCTGATATTCCTAACAGCGTCGCATTCATGGCGAGGGCGGCGTTGCAGGCTTAGATTGAGACAGCTTTGAGGTGATAACCGCCGGCGCTTCCGGAAAGATGATCTTCATCTTGGGTTCATGGGCGTCATTAGTGGTCCCCTTGAAGCGTCCCGAGTAGGTCATCATGTAAAATTCCCGCGGCTTCAGGCTCAAGACATCCTGAACCCGCAGAATGTCCTGTTCGACCTCACGGGTCGTAACCTGATTCGAGCCGAATATCCCGGTCAGCACATTCTGTACGCCGAAATGCTTGACCACGTAATCGCTTGTCTCAGCATCGGAGCAGCGCATGAAAATTTTGGTGTTGGTGTTGTCGAGGATACTCTTGCCGAACTCTTCACCGATGACGGCATAGACCTGGTTCACCGATTGAGCGAAAGCGGTTACCATGACATCGGCTGATCCAGCTTTGGCGAACAGCTCCTCCACGCCTTGGTAAAGCAGGCTCTGCGCCTCATCGATGAAGATGGAGAGCGGAGGATTGACCTTCTGGCGGTTGGAGAGGTACACCCGTCCCACAAAGGATTGAATCATGGAGAGAAGGACTTTGCCGAGGGTAGCAGAGGCCTCGCGGGTGATCATGGCGCCGGTATGGACTACCAGGATGACCGGTTTGCCGGACTCAAGATTCTTTATGAAACGGTTGGAGTCGGCCTGACCGATGATCTTGCCAATATTGCCCGACGAGAGTTCCATCAGGGCGGTGCGTAGCGTTGACGAGACCTTGGCATAATATTCCATAGGGGATTTCAGGATGTCCTCGATCATGCCAGCTGTCAGGTCAGCTTCAGCATTACCGATGCTACGGAGAGATTTCATGGTTGAGTCGAGTGACTCCCGGCGTATGCGCTTCCGTATTTCATCAATATTCAGGATGGGCAGGTTGCCGTGTCGTTTCGACTGAATAATGTAGGCGGAGATTACGGCAGTGGTGATCTCCTTGGCGATGTTCCGGTAAAACGGCTCGCGTCCGCCCATGATGCCCGAAACAATATGTCCAACCAGTTCATCCGGCATGAAATAGAAGGCCATGGGATCAACCACAGCTGAGTATTCCGGGAAAATGGGAGTGACGAGCATCAATTCTTCAAGGCGATCACTATCTCTGGCCACTTCGTAAATCTTGGTGAAGATCTGCTGGTCACCCTTGGGATCAAAATAGACCACCGAATACCCCTTGCGGATGTCCTGTTCGATCAGATTTTCACACAGACGGGTTTTGCCGACCCCTGTGGTTCCGAAGACAAAAGTGTGCCGTTTCCTGTCTGCATCGGGGATGGCAATAGGAACGATCTTTGTACGGCGGTCCAGATTCACACCGTTGCCGATGTCTGTCATGCCACCGGCCGGATTAATGATGCGCTTCTTGAACAGAGACATATAGGTGCTCTTGCAGTTCCTTCCCTACTGAGTTGATGATGTCCTTTGGTATTCTTGTAGGTGTCACGATTGAACTGAAGGCCCCGGGGATACGTTTCAGGCATACAATCCCGTAAATGCGGCTGCGCTCCATCAGGAGCAATTGCGGCAATTGCTTCGAGCTGCGGCTTAGCTGCACCCGTACCCTGGACGACCTATGGTCAATCATTACCGGAACAACGCTGGTTACATGAAACTCCTTTACGGTTCCTAAGAGATAGCTGCTGCGCTCGTGTATGGGCTGAAAACGTAACGGGCAAATTCCGGAAAGAATCAGCCGCCGATAGTGGTCTGCAATTTCCAGGGTAACGATCAGTGAGCCATTGCCGGAAATGCGTGTAATCTCGCCCGGAGCCGTATAGCCTCTCAGCTCCTTCAACTTTCCTGCTTCATTCAAGGTTTTCCTCATTTGCAGTTCCAGTTCGACCTGATGTTGCACATGCCGTCTCAATTTTCTATCTATGTCGGTGAAAGAAAGTGCTGTCGGCGCACCGCTAGGCGCATAAACGAGAATTTGCATTTGATCCTTGATCCTGACAGTGACATTTATCTTGAGTGCATGAGTCAGTGTTCTGGCAATGGCTACCTCAATCGCATCCAACGCGTCAGCTTCGGTCAAACCACTTTCAGAGATAATCTCAGCGGTGTTCACGGCCAAAAGCTTCTTCCCAAGGAGTGGCAAAGTTGATTGCTGAAGCCACCTGAACAGGTTGCGGACGGTATAGTTCGTGTTTGATGATGCGAGCTACTCTGGCGGCGTACCGATTACGTTTTGATGGTGTGCGGGAGTTGTAGCAGCCGACAGCCTGCCAGGTGTATCCGTAGTCCTGAATGCATTGGGAAAGAACCCAGGCGCCAACCATGACATTGGTGCATGGGTCAGCAAGGTTGTTCCACGAGATGCCGAGTTTGCGTAGAGCCGGTTCCCATGAGGAATTGATCTGCATGAGGCCGTAATCGTACGTGCCGTTTGAGTTGTAATTGATTGCCAGGGGATTGAAGCTGCTTTCCCCCTTGGAGATTGCATAGAGGAGTTGAGGCGAGATTCCGTACCTGTTACCGGCTTCTTCAAAACAGAAGGCGGATGCCGGATTTGATGAACCGACAGATATGCAAAGTAGGAAAACTAGAGTGGCGAAGCGCATGATTCCCCCTACGACTATAATCTATAGGGGGGGCAGGTGTGAGCGGGGCAGTTGTAAGTTTTGGACGACTTGGGGCGTGATGGTGCTATTAAGAGTTTATGTTGTTTTTCAGAATGGTGCTCGGTTTGAACGTTAGAATTCTTCTGGCCTCAATGGTAATGGCATCACCTGTTTGAGGGTTCCTGCCTTTGCGGGCGTGCTTGTTTTTAATTTCAAATTTCCCGAAGCCGGATATCTTTATATCCTCTCCAATCTCAAGGGTGTTCTTCAGAATGCTGAAAACCAACTCGACCATTTCAATGGAATCTTTCTTCGAAATTCCACACCGGTCGGAAACTCTTTCAACAATATCTGCCTTAGTCATTATTGCTCCGTTTACCAGAAGATGATTGAAACCCCTCCCCCGGTTCGGGGGAGGGGAGAGGGGACAAAGTTACTCTATGTTGATAGAGATTCTCAAGGTGAAATATTCAGATCTGCTTCGAATGATCAAGCAAATGCACGATGGAACTATTCTCCATCTGCATTACTATCCTGCGGTTTGGGTGACAGAATGTTCAGTAACAAGGCTTCCCACTTCAAAAGGGCGTCCTTTTTCTCATTGTCATAACGATATTTATTGTAAACGCCGACTATGCCTGGCTTGATGTGATTTATGACTTCTTCGCCAACTTCGTCTGTAATGCCAACTCGTGCCATATTTGTGCGTGCGGTTCGGCGAAGATCATGCGGCGACCATGGCTTCATCCCGAAGTAAGGTTCTTTGCGCGCTTTGATTTTTCTGTTCCCAACAACTTTCACAACATCTTCGTCCAAATAACCTCGATTTATGGCTTGTGAAAGAGTGTTCTCGGAAATATGGCCTCTTTTCCCTCGGCCAGATGAGAAGATGTACCCTTTACCTTGTCCGATCAGCTCCAGAGCAGTGTCAGTCAAGTAGACTCTGTGCTCACGTTCATTTTTGCCAGCAACCTCTGCAGGGATAGTCCACCATCTGTCCTTGATCTGATCACGGTGAATTTGTGCAACTTCTCCGGGGCGCTGAGCGGTTACCAGAATCAATTTAAGCGCACGCTTGACCTCGGTAGAGCTTGGTCCCTTGCTGATTTCTTTCCACGCCTTCACGATTTCGTCGTCATCAAGATGCCGGTCGTCAGTTTTGGGGGCAATCTTGGGGACAGATGCTGTGATCTCCTGGAACGGCTGAATCTCCGCCCACTCTTGCCGACAGGCATATTTGAACATTTGTCTGCCAAATTTCATCACGTTACGAGCCGATCCCGGGACCTTGGATGCAATTTGCTCGATGAGAGAAACAGCATGCTTGTGTCTGACAGAGGAAATTTCCATTTTGCCGATACCGGGAATGATGTGGGTCTTGATAGCGCTAAGGATAGTTTCTCGCCATCGAACTGAATGATTCTCCTTAGAGTATTTGACGTACCATATCGCAGCGAGCTGTTCTACGGTTATCGGGGTGTATCCTTCGGGGAGTTCATCCTCTATCAGGGAATCAAAGGAATCTTTTTCCAATTTCTCAGCAGCAAGGGCTGCAGCTTCAGCTTGAAGTCTAGCCTCATTTGCCAATCGAGATTGTTCCTCGATAGCTGTTCTTTTTTCCTCGCGTGGATCGATGCCGTTCTTGACGAGTTTATATGCGTCGTTGTAAGCTATCCGGGCATCACCCAAGGACATGGCGGGATAATTGCCGAGCAGTAGGTACCCCTTCTGCTTGTTCAGTTCAAAGATATACATAAATGTCTTTGTTCCTGAAGGCAGCACCTGGATCGCGAATCCTCGGCCCTCTCTTACGACATATTTTTTATCTTGAGGTTTGAGAGAGGTGAGGTAACGGTCGGTAAATTGTTTCATCGTTCTCCCCATTTTCTTTGCATCCGTTTTGCATCCGTTTTGAGTGTCGCTTGACCCCTTTGCATCCGTTTTGCATCCGTTTTATGGTTGGCAAGCGGGGAGGCAGACTGAAACATCTGGATACAGAAAATAAGGTAAAACATGAAATATGTCAATGGTATAGAGTTGGGTGATGATAAAGGCAGGAACTTTTTGAAAGACGCTGAAACATCAAATTGTCAGCTTCCCAAGCTGAAGGTCGCGGGTTCGAATCCCGTTTCCCGCTCCAGTCTTTCCCCCGTGTTTACGGGTAGTTATCCGGATAGAGCCCCTGGCTTTGACCAAAACTTTGACCAAAAGTGGCGGGAAGGCCCGGGGCTTTCGCCGTTTCATGGGCCGGCTCCGTCGTTGCCATCCGCCGCCGGTAGCGCTCGGGGAACGCAAGCTTCATCTCTTCCAGGGCGAGGAAGTCTTCCCCCAGGTAATCCAGAATCCGCTCCCTCTCCTCCACCAGTCCCTGCCGATAGCTCCCGTACACCTCGTCGATCATCTTCTTGGTCGAATGACCCATCAGGTCCACGAGCCGGGTCTTGGTCATTCCGATCAGAAGCGACCACTGCACCAGAGTGTGCCGGGCCGCATAAGGAACCCGAGGCTCCATGCCTGCCGCCTTCAAGGCCTTGTTCCACACCGTCTTGCGGAATGAGTTGTAGTTGAAGGGGCTGCCGTCCTTCATGGTGAGGACGAACTGGTTGGCCGGGATGGCGATGTCGTTGGCGAAGGTAACAACCCCGTCCCTCGTCGCCGTAGCCATCGCCTGTTCCAGAAGGCTTTGTACTCTGCCGGTCAGGGGGACGTCCCGCTTGCGATACCAGTTCTTCGGCTTGAACTTCAGGTGCCGCATCCCCTTCCGGTCCCTCGCTACCGCACAGCGGACTGTCAGCACGCCACCCTTTATGTGCCGCTTTTGCAGTGCCTCCAACTCCGAGCCGATCATCCCCAGCATCAGCAGTTCCAGCACGGGGTAATAGTGGGGATCGATGTAGGAACAGAGTATCTGCCACTCTTCAAGCAGGAAGATCTCCCTCGTCGAGACATCTTCCTCCTCATCACTCCTCAGAGCGGCCTGCCGCTCTTTTTCCTGAAGCGCCCTGTCAGTCAACTCCGTGTACTTCTGGGTTACTGCGGAAAACGGATCGCGGAGATTCCAGTTGTAGTCGTTGCAGGACGATTCCCAGACCTTTGACATTGGACCGATGATGTTTTTGACCCGTTTCACCGACAGGGGCTTTGCCCCCTTGGTCTTCTTGGGATTTTTGGCACGGTTTACTCTCTTTAGATTGTCAATGAACGTCTCTACCGCCGTGGCGGTAACCTGGGAGAAGGTCATCTCCCCGAAGTAGGGCAGGATGCGGGAGGTGAGCGCTTCCCGGTAATCCCTTTGCTTCGTCACCGACGAAAAGGTCGGAATCTTCCGCTCCATCCACTGTTCGCAATACTCACCGAAGTAGACGTGCTCCGGTTCCGGCTTGTAGTCGCTTCCCTCCAGCGCCGTGAAGTGGGCCTTCGTCTTCTCGTCCAGCCAGTAGAAGGTCTTGGCGAAGCAGAACGTCCGACGCTTGATCTTTTCACCCACTTTTTCCATGAACTCCCGCAGCTCCTCCCAGTTCTCCGGGGTATCCACCCGGTCTGTGGGAAAGCGCAGCCGCTGCTTGTAGTAGTTCATGGAGATGTAGATGTACTTCGAGCCCTTCATGGTGTAGAGGCTTCCGAACGAGGGCTTCACGTGCCACGGCTTTTCCGGGGTCTCGCCCGAGTCTTTCTTCTTCATGTCATGATCCTTTCATCGCGCTACCTCCTTTCGGCTGATTTTCGTTTGCCAGAAAAGGGTAGCGCACATCACAATTGATATCAACAGCGCAGTTTGAGCGGCTGCCGGTTTGGCCGGCGGCTGTCGAGCAACGGCCGTTTTGGGGGCACCACTGGCCTCCAGTCGTCAAAAATCAGTGCAAGTAGTTGGGGGGACCAAGGAAACAGGTACTTCCGCCCCTGTCGGATGAAGTGCCGACCCTCCACGAGCTTGCCGGTCCTGATCCAGTATCTGACCGTGTTCGCGCAGGCGTTCATACGCCTTGCGAACTCGTCGAGTCCGATCATCTGCTCGGCATCAAAATAGAGTGGCCCCAACTCGCTCATACAAAAATACTTACCCGCTTACCTGTGTCACTTGCCCCGAAGGTAGTGCATCGTGATGTCAGCCCGTTCGTGCCCCATTTCCCTTGAGACCTCGCACATGGCCTGGAGCTCGTTCTGCCCATGATTCTGGAGAGTTGCATAGCGCTCCTGTGCCCAATTCCAGCGCAGGCCATGGCTCCCCTCGTATCGTTGCCCCGAGATCTCAGCCGCTCTGCGCAGGCTCTCCCGATAGCTGCCCTCATTGATCGTGAACACGCCGTGCACTGCGATGTGCTGCTCCAGACGCTGGTAGGTCTCGACTGAGACAGCTTTGAGCCCTTCCTTTCCACCTTTCCCTTCCATTGCGAAATATCCCCGCTCTTCGCCCGTGAAACGGTCGACGCGAGTGCCCCGCAGGGCCTCTGCCTTGATCTGCGAGTGTTCGTGAACCCGCGTCCCTGACTCGTGCTGGATGCACGCAGCTAAGTTGTGACTTTCCTTACCCACTGCCGCCACGAGGTCCGTCGGCCGGTCATAGGCACGAGAACCATCGAAACGGACGAGCAGCTCCCTGGCGGTCTCGCGCACATCTTTCAACGCGCCATGAAAATCATAGTGCTGTCCGGTTCCGTGGCGCTCCGCGTACCCATTGAGCGCTACGGCGAGCTTCTCTGTTGCCGCCGCATACTGCTGAAATGTGGCGTAGGCCAAGGATTCGGAGACCTTCTGTTCAAGAAAGCCGGATACGTGTTGGTCGGTAAGTTTTTCGACGTCCCGGACGCCGTACTCTGCGCGTGCATACTCCAGAATCTGTCGCCAGACGTCCCGGTAGGCGTCGGCGGTGGCATAGGAATGGATGCCCATGTTTTGCCCGAGTTCGTGGCAACCGCAGGGTTTACCCTGCTCGTTGAGCTCTGCTCTTATGGATTGCTTCGCGTCGTGTTTTGACTGACCGATCTGGTTGATGCCTGATCTGTCAAAGATTTGCTGTACCTGATAGGTAGGTGAACCTCTCATGACTGCCCCTTCCTTGATCGATGCCGGCATTTGTCTACCCCCCGGCAGGGACGAACCTTGGTTGAACTCCACGCTTTTTAGGGAAGCGGTAACCCATGAGCCTGCTTGTCTCGTCGTCTCAGTCGCGGTCGGTATCCGAAGGAACCGAGGCTGCTGACCTCACACAAAAGGGCAGAAAGACGATTGGACCGGAATGGGAATGGCTGCTCGTGCCATCTGAGCCGCGTCGCGACCGCCGCCTGCGGCGGTCGCGAAAAAACATCGGCTCAATCCTGCTGTCTGTCGGTCCGACACCCATAAGGGCCGGAAACTGACGATACCAGCAGGGTCCCGTTTCGTTCTGAAGCGTGCCCCCTTTCGTGGCCCGAGGAACGATATCTCGGTTACCACTCACGTTTGGTTCGCCGGCGGGGGTAATGACCCGGCTACCTTGTCCACCAACCGTAGTTGGCGGAATCCCTGAACGGGTTAGATGTCTAGTAATGTGCGATTGCGAAACAACTGGAGGGGGGAATTGGGGGTAAAAGAGGGGCTTTTGGGGGTGGTTTGGGTCATTTTTTACGGTTTTCCTGGCGGAAAACCGCGACAGCCCTGTCGGCCTGTCGGTTTAGTGTGGCCGAAATCGCCCCACTAAACCGACAGGCGAAAGGCAACAAGCCCAGGAAAATCCTGGGCTTGGGCGGACTGCGTCCGCCAGAGGCTGTTAACTGAGTTAACAGCCTCAATTAACAGCTCAGTTTACATGCAAAATGGACAGGGAGAACCGAGAGGGGAGGGGGGGGTGCATGCCTGCACAGTAGTGGTAAACACCACTACTTTAGGGAGGGATATCAGATGACAATCGACTACGACCCAAGGAACATCGAAAACATTCTCGGCCTCACGGCAAAGCGGAGAAAGAAACTTATCCGCTACTACTCCAGCCTCGCGGAGCCGGTACGCATTGAGGCGCATCGGCTGCAAAGAGATTGCATGCGGCAGTACCGTGAAGCGTACCGGGGCACCGTGACACAGGAAGAATTCTCGTACGCGATGCTGCTGCTTGCGCTCGATAAAATGCTGTCCATCGAAGAGTTCGAGCGGCAGCGGAACGTCACATCGGAGCATGCCGACAAGGCGGCAAAACTCCGGGCTGCGCGGATCAAGGCAAGCAGACGTGTGCAGAAGCCGAGTCCCACAAAGGAGCGGATTCTGCTGCGGTACTTCAAGCTTATCTGTCGTCTGCGTGAGGAAGAGAAGATGAGCTGGCGGGAAATCGCGCGGTACATCAAGAAGCACCACCACGAGGAGATCAGCCACGTCTACCTGAAGAAGGTCTGCGAGGAGAAGAAGCGCTCGCTCTCGGGAGCGGGGTAACGGCTAAAGCGGTGGGCATTGCGGATGAGCCTGGATGGGCGCTCCTTTCAGCTTCTTCCCGGGGGCAGAGAGTACGGAATGGAGCTAGGGGATAAGATTGGATGCTTAGGACATCATGTATGGGATCTGCGTTGCTGGCAGGAATAGCATAGATGTAGATCATTGCAGACGCACTGGAGGAGGCTCCGGTGGCAGGAACACGAAAGGAGAAGGCGATGAAAAAAGAAGTGATCAAGGCATTACAGTTGTTGGAAAAAGTGGCGATGGAGGTTGGGGACGGGAGTATCGAGAGGTACTTCAATGGCTTCAAGAACGGGTCGGGAACCCTCTATGAGTATGTCCTGGATATCTTGGAGGATCAGGATAACGTCAGTGAACGCGAGGCACTGATGGCTCTTTTCGGAGTGCACTCGGCGATCAACCATGATCCGCAAGCCATGGCATTTTTCGACAGGGTTCAGTGCGACTGCTGCACCAAAGGAATGGGGTACCCCAAGTACCTCCAGCACCTTCTGGAGAAAGGAGGCGTTGTTAGTACACGGGTATTGTCGGGCAACCAGATGAAACACTTCCAGGGTATTGAAACGAGGGAGCGGTAGGCAAGCGCAGCAGAAGCGCTCGCCGAGTAACGGTTCCTGACAGGTCTACTCTTGAGATGCCCCGGCGGTTCCCTTCATCAGGCGGATCATCTCGAGAACGCGCTCCTGGTCGGCTACTGAAAGCTCGCTGAAGAGGCTTATAAGCTCCATGATCTTGTCGTTTTGGAGGAGAGCCGCGACATCAGTGCTGTCTCGACGACCCAAGAGATAGTCGGTCGAAGAGTCCAAGACGTTCGCCAACTTTACGAGGGCGTCGGCACTCGGCTTTCGCTCACCTCCGAAAAACTGAGTTAGGGCCGACCTGGCTAGATCGGCGCGGTCGGCGAGTTCTGCCGACGAGAGTCCTTTGTCAGCCATCAAGCTCTTGAGCCTTTCGACAAAGACGGCAGCGTCGACGACTTCTCCCCGTTTGCGTTTTTCCGGCTGTGCTGTTTCGTTCATGCCCTGTTGTATAGCAAGAACCACGCTGAGGTTCAAGTTTTAATTCATAACTGTGAATTTTGTTGTTTACTTTTATAAAAGTGAATGGTATAATTCACTTAAATGAATCAGGCTGAGGCCTCAAGAAAGGCCTGGGGAGGTTATGTATGGCAATCAGCAGGAACAGGGAATTGGGAATGACGGCGTGGATCGAAGGGCACCTGGATGTAACCACTGCAACAATGCCGAAAATGGTGGCTCGGCAGTGGCAACGGCTGTTGATGGATGATGAGTTTTCATTCCACCGTCTGGCGCTATTCGGATTTGTCAGTCGTCGTCAACGGGATACGGGTGACAGTGGGGCGTTTCCCGACGCGGAGTTTGCGCATTTTCTCGGCGAGTTCCGGGTCAAGATTCAGCAAATTCTAAATGGTAGGGGGGCAGTGGTAGTGTTGCCTATGTTCAAGCGTGTCGGATTGCAGTCAATCAAACGTGCTCAGGTTGCAGCGGGGATTACGGGAGGTGTCAAATGAATGAAGCAGCTAAAGGCGGGAAACAGGAGATTGATAAGGCAATGGACAAGATCAGGAATGAGCTTGGCTGGGTACGGGAGCAGCTCAGAGATCCGAGGATGGGACAACAGGTTGACATCGTGCGGCTGGTTCTGCCGGTACTAGCGAAGCATGGTGTTGGAATCAGTACGTGTTTGGGTTCAAGGGAGCACCTTCACATTAAGGGCCCGGATGAATCCCATTCGATGATGGTAGTCGCGGCAGCAGTAACGTTTACCCATGTGGCAAGTGGAGAAGAGACTGGCAATATCTACAATGGAAGCGTCCTTGACGGTGGCAGGAACGCCACTAATGATGCATTTTTCGCCGCCATCGAGAATGCATTCCGTGAGCAGTTCCTTCAATGACCCCACATGCGGTTTAAAAATTACCTGATTAGCACTAAGCTTCAGCCACCAGGAATCTCCCCCTCCCTTGACGGGAGGGGGCAGGGGGTGGGTGAAGTTGCAACTGGCTGTGATCGTGGCACTGTCACCCCCACCCTAACCCGTCAAGGGGGAGGGAATGTTTGTGGAGGCTTGCGGAAGATTGGTGCTAATCAGGAAAATTTATGGCCTGGTAAAAGTATTCATGGTAAAAAAAACGATTCGGTATATGAGGATAAGTTTGATGCTGACCAATGATGCAATATTTACAACTCGCCTCCAAAAAGGAGGAGCATTGCTGGACGACATGCGGCAGTTGGTTTGTCAGTGGACAGAGGCTGTTGCTAAACCGGAAAGTCAGGCTGGCGAGATTTTGCACAAGGCCACTCGTTCGCGAGTCGCAGACACCTATAGACGTGCATTCTTACCGAGATTCCTGAAAGGTTCGCCGCAGGATGCGTGGAAACTCGCCAGAGCACTTGAGGAAGCACACCCAAGCATCGAGATAATTCGACCATTCTATTACTGGATAACCGCGCGGGCAGAACCTATCCTCTATGCATATGTGACGGAAGAGCTTGTAGAAAAGGCGAAAACTTCCGACCGGGCAGTACGAACGGAAGAAACAGCATCCTGGATCAATAACACGCTCCGTTCATGCGGTAGAGTCTGGTCTCCCACGGTGCAACTAAAAGTAGCAAGGGGAATCCTGGCCGCACTCCGCGACTTTGCGATTCTCGAAGGTGCCGTGAACAAGAGGCTTGTGCACGGCCATCTGCCAATCGAGACCTTCTGTTTGATTGCCTTTCTCCTTAACCTGATGGGGATCGGGGCGCGCGAGCTGGTGGAACATTCGGACTGGAAATTGTTCTTGTTGGCTGGCCCGGAAGTGGAGCGGCTTTTTTTCGAGGCACACCAGCATGGCTGGTTGCACTATCAGGCGGCTGGTCGTGTCCACCGGATAGAGTTTCCGACAAACGACTTCAAGGACTACATACGTGTCATCTTTGGAACAGAATCTTGATCTATTACGCCAGGATCTGGTCGCTGAGCCAATGCGGATTGCGGCCCACAGCGATATGCCCTTCGCGATTTTCCGCTACTCTCCGGAAGAAGAGTTCCAGCTGCGCAAGCGTCTCCGTTTGCTGGCCTATTCCCTTTCTGAGAATCATGGCCGCAAAGTAGCGTTCCTCTCAATCTCACGACTTGTGTGGGGTATCGTGCGCCGGTTCGAGGGTACGGACTATCTCTTCAAAACTGAGTCCATCAGGGGATTCCAAGCTGCTGAGGAACATATAAATCGTCTTCTCAGTTCCGAAGACTACCGTCCTATAGCCGATGAAGTACTGGAACGTATCAAAGGGTTCGATCACGACCGTGATATCGTTTTCCTGGTCCGTGCCGGCGGCTTCGCTCCATTTATCTATCGCTGCTCTAGTCTTCTCGATGGGCTGCATCGCAGGACAAAAGTGCCGGTCATTCTTTTTTATCCGGGGAGCGCTGAGGCTGGGACGGATCTGAAATTTTTTGACCTCCCTTCGGAGGCTAATCTCGGCGTGTACAACTATCGGGTCAAAATATACGGAGTGGATAAATGAACAGGATTGCTGATGTCTTTGAAAGACCCATCGATCGTACCATCGAAGAGGTCATCAAAGTTGACCAGGCGAACGAGGCTACTGTCCAAAATGAGCTCGAAGAGTATATCGCGACGGATTCAATTAAGGACCAATTTGCCGAGGTTTACCGCGAGATAGCTGCCGGTCCGTCTACACCTCGAGAGGGGATTGGCGTATGGGTTTCAGGTTTCTTCGGTTCAGGTAAATCATCTTTCGCCAAGATCCTTGGCTACACTGTCGCCCAGCAGAAGGTAGGCGCAACAACTGCTACCGAGCTCTTCAAGAAAAGGCTGCGAGATGCCCGCGTCGTAGACCTGCTCGATCTCGTTACCATGCGAATCCCTTTCCATGCGGTCATTTTTGACGTTTCCATGGATCGCGGTGTGCGCGCCACCAATGACCGTCTCACAGAAATCATGTATCGCGCGCTGCTCCGGGAGTTGGGTTATGCGGAAGACTTCGATCTGGCCGAACTGGAGATAACTTTGGAGGGAGACGGTCGTCTCGAAGCTTTCGAACGGAAGTTCTTGGAATTGCACGGATCGGAGTGGAAGAAACGCCGCCAGCTGGGGCTGGCAATCAATGAGGCCGGTGCCGCGCTACACGATCTCGACCCGAGAACCTACCCTACTGCCGACTCGTATGCCCAGGGAATCGGAGCCGGCCGGGCCGATGTCGACCCGAACAAGCTGGCCCGTCGAGCCTTTGAATTGTGTGCGCGCCGCCATCCTGGCAAGGCCCTTATCTTCATAATCGACGAGGTGGGACAGTATGTTTCTCGCAGTGTGGACAAGATGCTCGATCTTCAGGCAATTATCCAGGCATTTGGCGTCGAAGGGAAAAACCGGACCGAACGCCAGGAGGCTGTTTCGCCATTCTGGATCGTCGTCACTTCGCAGGAAAAGCTGAACGAAGTGGTCACGGCCCTCGACTCCAAAAAAATCGAGTTGGCGCGTCTCCAGGACCGTTTCCGTATCACGGTGGATCTCAAGCAATCCGACATAACCGAAGTCACCAGCGAACGTGTCTTGAAGAAAAAGGCCGGAGCGGTGGACCTCATCGGTAAACGTTTCGATGCCGATGAACCCAGAATCAAGCAGTGCTGCACTCTGGAACGCACCCATCGGAACCTGGAAATCAATCGATCATCCTTTGTCAGGCTCTATCCTTATCTGCCCTACCAGATCGATCTATGTATCGACATCGTTGCCGGGTTGCGCCTCAAGCGGGGCGCCCATCGGCACGTCGGCGGCAGCAACCGGACGATCATCAAGCAGGCCCAGCAGATGATGATCAATGACCGCACGCGCCTGGCCGAGCAGCCCATCGGTACGCTCGTCACGCTGGACAAGGTCTATGAACTGCTGGAGGTCGGCAATCTGCTCCCCACCGAGGTCTCCCGCGAGGTGGCCAACGTTGCCCAGCGATTGCCGGGTAACCCGCTTGCCCATAAGGTCGTGAAGGCGATCGCACTCCTTGAGTCCGTCAAGGACCTGCCAAGGACTCCCCATAACATCGCGGTTGTGCTCCATCCGTCCATAGAAGCAAACCCACTGACCAAAGACGTGGTGGCTGCCCTCAAGGAGCTTGAAGAAGCGCAGTTTATCCGCCAATCCGAGGAAGGGTACAAACTTCTCACCGTTCAGGAGAAGAACTGGGAAACGCAACGCAACGGGCGCGACCCTCGTGAGGCCGATCGCAACCGAATTCATCGAGAGTTGATTCGCGAGATTTTTTCTGAGCCGAAACTGCGTACCTACCGCTACAAGGACCTCCGTGGCTTCCGCACCAGCTTACTTGTCAATGGCGAGTGGGTGGAGTCAGAGGGGGAAATTCCGCTCAACATCCTCCTTACGGCCAGGGAGGAGCATCAGGATACCCTGGTCGACGCCCGCGAGGCGAGCGTCTCCAAAACAACTGAGCTGTTCTGGGTGGCAACGCTCACCGACGAAATCAACTCCCTCGTAACTGAGCTCTTCCGTTCGCGAGAGATGATCGGGGAATATGACCGGCTCGCAGCACAGCAGCGTCTGACGGTTGAGGAGACCGGCTGTCTCGCTGATGAAAAAAGCCGGCGCGATCGTACCCAAAGAAATCTTCGCTCCAAGCTTCTCGCCTGCATCGAGGGGGGGAACGCCTTCTTCAGCGGAGTCAGCTACGACGCCCCGGTACTCGGTTCGTCCCTTTCCGAGTCCCTTGGTACGCTGCTTGAGAGGGCGGTACCGGTCCTCTACCCGAAACTGGAGGTCGGGGTGCTCAGGCTCAACGGCGATGAGCCGGTGAAGTTTCTCACTTCAGCTAACCTCAACGGCCTTCCTCAGATCTTCTACCACGACAAGGCCGAGCGGAGCCTCGTCATAAAGCAGGCCGACCGCTTTGTGCCTAACCTTGGCTGCGAGCTCTGTCGGGAACTTCTCGACTACCTGAAGCGTGAACATGCATACGGCAACCGGATAACCGGAAAAATGCTGGAGTCCCACTTCAGCGGCCTCGGCTACGCCTGGGAGCGGGAGTCCATCCGCCTGGGACTTGCCATCCTTTTCCGCGGCGGCGCCATAGAGGTTACCCATCAGGGACGCAAATACCGTAACTATACCGAGCCGACCTCGCGAGTCCCGTTCGTGAACAATCCTGCGTTTCGGTCTGCTTCTTTTTCACCGCGTGAGGCGCTCGATCTCAAAGTCCTAGCCAATGCAGCGCGGATGTATGAAGAAATCTCCGGTAGGGATGTGGATATCGAGGAGGGGGCGATTGCCCAGGCATTCAAGCAGATTGTAGTTTCCGACCGCGAAAAGCTCCTCCCTCTGGCCGCCCGCCTGGGCGCTCTCAGTTTGCCCGGTGCCAAGATTGTGCAGGAACAGCTTAATTGGGTCGAGGGTATTCTGGAGATGCCCGCCGATGACTGCGTGAAAACCCTGGCAGGCGATGGCAAGGCTTATCTTGAGGGGCGTCGGCAGTCTTTTGCATTGGATAAAGCGGCCACCGATGAAAATATCCAGGCCATAGCACGAGCCCGACGGGTTTTGATGGAACAATGGCCTGTTCTCGTCCTGAATAATGACGATCCAGAGCTGAAGGATGCGGCCGAAAAACTGGGTGAGACGTTACAGTCGGAAGATGCCCTTGCCCGGATCGATAACCTCCGCTTTTACAGTGAATCTCTCAGCAATGCCTACCGAACGTTGTACGAGAACCTGTTTGAAAAGCGCAAAGCTGCCTACACAGCAGCTCTTGACCAGATCAAGGGGCGTCCCGAATGGCTCGCCGTTGCCGAAGACCCCGATATCGCACAGGAACAGCTGGACCTTATTCTCCAGCCGCTGACCCTGAAGGCTGAGGCTGTTCTCGACCTTCCCCATGGGGCTACGGTATGTCAACGGACCGGCGCCACCCTGGCCCAGCTGGAGAGCGACCTGGCTGCGGTGGAGGCAGTCGGCAGAGACGTGCTTCGTCGCATCCTGGAACTGGCTGCTCCGGAAGAAAAGATTGAGCGGGTCGCGGTGGCCAGGCTTTATCCCGGTCGCATCACCAGCAAGGATGAGTTGGAGGATTTCATCACTAACCTGCGGGAGCGCCTTTCCAAAGTCCTCGCCCAGGGCGGAACCATAATCCTGGAGTGAGGACGGTATGCGCGCCTATGATCTGGCTATTCAGAATTTTGCGATAGCAGAACATCTACTCCAACTCTACCAGCTTTTCAGGGACCTTCGTCCATATGATCCTGGTAAGCCTTTTGAGTTGGCAGTTTGTGAGCGTTTGGAGCTGGCATCAGGTTCAGCCTTGCACCATGCGAAAAATGACAATTTACTTTGCAGTGTAAAGGCAACTGTACCTCTACCATCATGCCTTACCGCCAATGAAGGGCTGAATTTTCTTCTTCGTCAGGCTGTTCTCGTCGCAAGTGCTGCTCTGGAATCCTTCTTTTGGGATGTCTTGCGGGAAAACGTATTGACCATTATTCGTGCAAAGGGTCGCAAAGCAGATGAATCACTTCGAAATATTACCCTGACTCTGGATGATTATTTGTCTTTAGAAGGATATGGAGATCCAGATGTTAGGTTGCAGCAGATAATCCTGAACCGCTTTGAAAGAGGAACGTTGTATGACACTAGCAAGATAGATGAGATTGCCAAAATTTTTGTTGTTCGCGATTTCTGGGGTGAAATTACTAAGCTGACTGGCGTCCAAGCCACTGAGCTTAGGGGTAGACTCAATGGTCTCGTTCTACGTCGCAATCTGATTGTCCATCGTGCTGACCGTCCTGATGATTCAACTCCTCCAGAGGATATTGATGCTCACGGGCTTAGAATAATGTCCTACGCGTGGGCGAATACCCATGTAACTACTGCTCAATCTTTTGTTTCAGCCAGTTCAGATGTCTTCAAAAAGGCCATCGAACAGCTGGAACTGATAATTTCACAACGTGAAGAACAAAAGCTTGCACAGGCAACGCTATCATCAACCTGAATGGGACCGCCATGAACGATACTTTCGTTGCCGACATACAGAAATTCACCCTTGCAAATCGTGCTCTTCTTGAGCGGGAGACCGATGAGCAACTTCAAGGTATCTACGGCTGGTTGCCCGACGGTTCCTTTGCCGATGCATCCCGTTATCCGGCTATTCATCAGCTTGACGAGGCCCGAGAAACGCGCCTCCAACTGGAACACTATGCAGAGGAAGAAAAAGCTGCCGGTTTTTCTTCTGTTGATTCCCGTCGCAAGATCGTCCGCGAGACTGCCTTCACCTGGCTAAACCGCCTCGTTGCCTTCCGCCTCCTTGAAGAGCGCAAGCTCTTGAAGCAAATTGTTGCCAAAATAGACAAGTCCAATGGATTCATCTTCTGGCTCACTGCTGAAGGAAATGAAGAGGTTTACAAGCTGCATCAGCAAGGCGACCTGCCGCTTAACCCAATGGGTGAAGGCCCCAGCAACGTGGCGTATCGCCGATTCATCCTCTGGCAGTGCGGCGAGCTTGCCCGCGATGTGTCCGTGCTCTTTGACCCATCCACACTTCCTACCCGCCTCTTCCCCCGGCCAGCGATTGTCAAGCAACTCGCTGAATCCATGAACACCGAAGCCCGTATAGAAGCTTGGAAACCGGGTAATGAGGAAACCCTCGGGTGGGTTTATGAAGGCTTTATTGAAGATGAAAACGAGGCTGTCTTTAAGAAATTCAGCAAAGGGAAAAAGGTCATTGCCGAGGAAATCGGCGCGGCGACTCAGCGGTTCACCCCTCGCTGGATCGTTCGGTTTCTGGTGGAAAACTCGCTGGGACGATTATGGGCTGAGATGCATCCTGACAGTAGGCTCAAGGATTCGCTCTCTTACCTCGTGCCAATAGAGAACTCTCAAGCCCATCCGCTGAAGCTGGTACGTGATATTACATTCCTTGACCCCTCATGCGGGTCAATGCATTTCGGTCTGGTAGCATTCGACCTCTTCGCTGAGATGTATCGTGAGGAATTTGAAAAGGCGGGACAGCCCGGCTGGCCGGAGAACCCTTCCGTTAATGCTGAAGATGAAATTGCGAGCAGTATCATTGCTCATAATCTGCATGGGATTGATATCGACCTTCGTTCCGTCCAGATTTCCGCTCTTACACTCTTATTGCGTGCGCGAACTTTAAGCCCCAAATGTGCCTTTACTGACCGTAATCTTGCCTGTGCGAACGTCGAACAAACCAGCGGCGGCAAGCTTGAGACTCTCATTGCTGCTGCTAAATTCAGTCACCCCATCTATGAACGTGTTCTCCGGACCCTTGCCGCTGAGATGAAGGATTCGGACCAGCTTGGTAGTCTCCTCCGTTTGGAGAGGAGTCTGGAGAGACTGGTGATCGAAGAACGCCGTAAGGCGGAAGAAAATAAGCAGTTTCTTCTCTCATTTCCCGGGATATCGCCAGAGCAATTTGATACCCAAGCAGGCATTGAGGAGTTTTTTGATCTCCTCTCTGATCAGTTGCTGCGGCATCTTGACTTTTTTGTTCGTGCGTCACGAGAGATGGGAGGCGACCCTGGCCATATTGTAAACGAAGCTGCCAAAGGATTGCGATACATGCAGTTGGTCTCTCACCATTATGATGTTGTAGCGACCAATCCGCCCTATATGAGCCGCCGGAACATGTCCGATGTCATCGCTAAGCATCTTGATAAACATTACCCTGAAACGAAGGGTGACCTATACGCCGCCTTCATTGCCCGATGTTTGGAATTGGTTGCACCACAGGGAAAGGTGGCCATGGTAACGCAGCAATCGTTCATGTTCATCGGGACTTATGAGAAATTCCGAAGCAACCTACTTTCTAGAGTGACTGTTGAGACGATGGCGCATCTGGGGCCTAAAGCCTTTCCCAATATTACTGGAGAGAAAGTCAATACAACTGCCTTCGTTATTCGGCGTGAGCCGGATGGAAAGTCGCTGGAGGAGCACTGTGGGGTGTACTTCCGCCTAGTGCGCGAGAGGGATGCTGTAGCCAAGCAAATAGCTTTTGAGGGTGCAGTCTCCGCTATGCGTTCAGGCATGACCACTCCAATTGTCTTCACCTACCGCCAAATTGACTACGACACCATACCAGAAAAGCCCTGGGTTTATTGGATGCCTGAAAAGATTCAGGAGCTTTTCCGCCAAGGTCGCCTCCTTTCCGTTGTTGCCCCACCCAAGGTTGGTCTTCAGACAGGGGATAATACGCGTTTCCTCCGCAAATGGTGGGAAATTGGGGTGAATCATATTGCCAGAAATGCGACTTCATGCTCAGACACCAAGCGTTCTGGAGTTAAATGGATTCCTTATATGAAAGGCGGAGCACCCATCCCTTGGAATGGGAATCATGAACATGTTGTTAACTGGAAGATGGATGGTGTTGAAATACGGGCCTTCTGTCCCAGGGCAGTTGTTAGAAACCCCACCTTCTATTTCCGAAAAGGCGTGACGTGGAGCGATGTAAGCCCCAAAGGTTTTGCAGGGCGGTTATCCCCAGGTGGGTTTATTCATGATGTAAAAGGCATGACGTGCTATCCGAGTGACGAATCGCTCAATGAAGTCCTTGGCATTTTTAACTCGACCACAGCGAAGTTTATCCTGAGCGCCTTGAATCCCACCATTTCCTTTCAAGTAGGTGATATCGAACGCCTGCCAATCCCCAGCAAGTCTTCCAAGGACCTAGAAGCTAAAGTTGAAGAATCAGTATCATTGGCTCAAAAGGACAGCTCCGACAGCGAACGGACCTACGACTTTATTCACCCGCCGCTTTGTGTAACGGAAGTAGACGAGAGACATGCCCGCTTGCGACGAATCGAGGAGGAGATTGACCAGGAGGTCACTCGCCTCTACGGTCTGGATGAAGCGGACCGTCTTGCCCTCAAAACCGAACTGGAGGGAATAAAGGCTGTAGCTGAAGATAATAATGAAGAAGAAGGTGATACAGAGGAAGAAGAGGAAACCGTCGCAGGGGCGTGGACCGACTTATCGCTTGCCCGCGCCTGGGTGAGTTATGCTTTCGGCATGGCCCTTGGCAGATACCGGATTGGCGAGCCCGAGGGCTTGGGGCGAGGAAACTTTGATGCTGCGACCATTGCCGCCATCAGCGCCCTCATCGACTCTGACGGGATCATGCCTTCGGACGCCGGCCATCCCCAGGACATCGTGTCTCGGACTCTGCGAATTCTGGAACTCATGCGTGGGGAGGATACTGCGCGGAGGCTCGTCCGTGCAGCCACCGGCGGCGACGGCGTGCCGGAGAACCTTCTGCGCGGCTTCCTGGATCGCTTCACTGGTCAGCCAGAGGTTTCGTACTGGCGCTATCATTACCAGCTCTACCGCAAACGCCCCATCTATTGGCCGTTGCAGTCGCCAAAAAGAAAATTCACCGTCTGGATTTTCCAGGAACGCTTCACCACCAACTCCCTCTTCGAAGTACGTAGAATGGTAGAGGAGCGCCTGCGCATGCTGGAGCGGGAGATCGCCGACAAACGAATCGTGGCAGCCAGCAATCGCAGTGTGGCGAAAGAACTCGACAAGCTCCTCGAGCTCTCCGACGATCTGCGAGATTTTTCGAAAAACCTTCAAGACATCCTTCAGGCCGGATACACCCCACATATCGACGATGGGGTGCTCCTCAACGCAGCTCCACTGCATACTCTTCTGCCGAGCTGGCCGGAGACTCAGAAGGCTTGGCAGGAGCTTGCCGAAGGGAAATACGATTGGGCGCAACAGGCCATGGACCATTGGCCCGAACGGGTACGGGAAAAGTGCAAGACGAACAAGTCATTCGCCATCGCCCACGGGCTGGCGTAAGCCGAGGCAGAGAGCATGGGTAAGGTTTCCGACAAGGTTTGTGAATTGCTGAACCGCCAAGTCAAAGAGCGGGGGATCGTCGTCTGGTACGACTCGGAGAAGGTCTATGACGGCTTGGCAAAACGCCTGCAAATTCCGGAGACGACCGTACTGTGTTATGAAAATGGCTTCTTCCCCTTACGGGAGCGGATGGAGCAGTTCCTGGAGTTCGTCACCGAAGACGGCCGCCCCCAGGACGATTGCGGCGTGCCACCCAAGCTGATTGTCTATGTCCCGAAGTCACGGAGTGAAACAGGTTTTGCCCTCATCGAGGCTGAATCGGTCGGAGCGGTGGTTGAGCCTGGCGCGCCGACAGCGGATCGTAATTCGCGGCTTTCTAGCCTGGTTGAACAGGTCTTCAACGGAGTAGCCCCGGAAAAGGCGGCCCATGTGGCACGCCAGACCGAAGAAGGTTTGCTGACACTTGCGGAACTCGACCAGATGGCCGAGGAGGCGGGTACAGTAACCACCGGGGCACTCAAACTCATATTCGGCGCAGCATCGCCGGTGGATGTGATCCTTTCCTTCTTGGCCGGGAATGAGTTCGATGTGAAGCTTGAGAAAAAGCACAGCCTAAGCGAGCTGGCTGTCGTGGCCCGCGAAGAGCTTGGGCTGGATGTCGAGCTGATACCAACGGCGACGGAACTGCGAACGGCCATCCGCCGGCATCTGCTCCTGTGCGAGTTGATCCAGGGACTACCGGAAGAGGGTTTTCCTCCCTCGTTATCTACCATTGCTCTCCCCCGGAAACCAGTCCAGTTCGACACGATCCGTCATGTTCTGAATGTCTGGCGGCAGCGCCTGGATCTCCAAGAAGCCTACCGCGAGACTGCCGAAAACGTCCAGGCAATGACGCAGCTGGATAAGGCGGTTTTTCCAACAGAAGCGCTTCGTGGTCTCGAAACATTTCCCTTCATCGAATACCGTCTGTTGCTGTCCGCAAGAAACAACTTGGCCCAGAGGGACACAGACTCGCCGCTGGCTCTGGCCAAGGAGCGCAGAGCCTCTTTCTGGAGCCGTGTCTATCCCGAAATCAGTCTGCGTTGGTCCCTCGTTGAGGTGGCGGCCAGGCTGCTCCAAGTATCAGGCTTGATTTGCGATGCTCTGAAACGGCGCAAATTTACTGCCGAAGAACTGATAACGGCTTATACGCGTCATGGTGAGCCGTGGATGCTCTTGGATCGTTATGCGCGTCACCTGGAAAGCCGCTATGTCCGCTGCGAAACCTTCGGTTCTACTGATGATGCTGGCATGGATGAATTGATGCACCAATGCCGGGTCGAGTATGCGAACACCCTGGCGGTGCTGGCGGAAGCGTACAGCGGGGCATTGGAGAGGGAAGGATTTACCCCTGCGGGATTCGACCAACAGTCACAAACATTCAGGAATGCCGTGGCGCCGCTCCTCAAAGATGGTGGCAAAGTGGCCTATTTTCTGGTTGACGCCCTACGGTACGAAATGGCCGATGAACTCTGCGAGGGCCTGAGTGCGGATTTTACGGTACATCTCGAACCGGCACTGGGGCAGTTGCCCGGCATAACTTCCGTGGGAATGGCAGCCCTTCTTCCCGCAGCTGAGAACGGGCTCGCGCTCGAAGCTGTCGGGGGGCGGATGCGCGTCTGTGTACAGGGAGAGACGGTGAATGATCGTTCGGCCCGCGTGACCTGGTTTCAGGAGAAAAGTGATTCACCGACCAAGGTATTCAAGCTCGGCGATATTGTGCGCTTGACGCCGAAACGGAAAAGGGAGCTGGCAGAGGCACAACTGGTCATCGTGACCTCTCAGGAGATCGACCGGCATGGTGAAGAGGGGGGGGAAGATGAGGAAACCCGTCTCTACATGGACGAGGTGCTCGAAAAGTTGCGCCGGGGACTGCGTAACCTTGTCCAGGCGGGGATAATGGAACTTGTCATTGCCGCAGACCATGGCTTCATCTTTGCCGAAGCGCTTGAATCTGGGCTGAAGATGGATCCGCCGGGCGGCAAAACGATAGCTCTTCATGACCGGGTCTGGATCGGACAGGGTGGCGTTGCTGCGGATGGCTTCTTCCGGGTCAATGCAAGCGACCTTGAGCTGGGCGGTCCCCTTGAGCTGGCATTTCCCAAGGGCCTGGGAATCTTCAAGGTCCCGGGTGGCGGTTGCTCGTATTTCCACGGCGGCGCGTCCTTGCAGGAGCAGATCATCCCGGTGTGCCGGCTGACGGCGAAGGCTCCAAAACGATCTGCTGTTATCACGGTTAATCTGAAACTTCAACTGGCCAAACCCAAGATCACGAATCGCTTCTTCTCAGTCACAGTGAGTCTGGAGGCGGAAGGGCTTTTCACGGACGTGGCGAAACGGGTCCGTCTGGAAATTCTTTCCGGCAAGGATGAGGTTGGTCATACGGCTATGGCTGCCTATGGATTTGAGGAAGGCTCGCGGGAGATAGTTGTGGACTATGGGAAGCCCAATTCCGTCACGATTATGATCTCAGAAACCAAAAAGCTTGAGCATATCGAAATCCGTGCCGTTGATTGTGAGTCCCAGCTGCTGCTTGCCTCATTGACTGGAGTGCCGGTCGAACTGGCAATATAGGAGTTACCATGAACGATGTTCTAGACCAGAAGCTGGTCGATGTATTCTCCGGCAAGGTGGTGCGCAAGGACCTGGTGCGCAAGGTCAAGGTCGGGGCCAACGTGCCGGTATTTGTCCTCGAATACCTTCTGGGAAAATACTGCGCCACGGACGACGAGGCGGCAATGGAAGCGGGACTTCGGGTGGTGAACAACACCCTCGCCGAAAATTTTGTCCGCCCCGAGGAGGCGAACAAGGCTCAAGCACTGGTCCGAGAGAAGGGGCGCCATACCTTTATCGACAAGGTGAAGGTCCGCTACCTTGCAGAGGATGACAAATACTGGGCGGAATGCGTCAACTTCGGCCACAAGTACCTGCATATTCCGGAACGCTACATACGGGAGTACGATCGGCTGCTCATGGGCGGTGTCTGGGCGCAGATGGAGATCCGGCACCAGTACGACGAGGAGGCCAAGGGGCGCCGGAGTCCCTTCTGGATTGAAAGCATCACCCCTATTCAGTTGGCCACCTTCGACTTAAACGCTTACCAAGAAGGACGTCGGCAGTTCACGTCCGAAGAGTGGGTGGATATGCTGATCCGCAGCGTCGGCATGGAGCCGGAGCATTTCACGCGGCGGCTGAAGCTGCTGTTTCTGATACGGCTCATTCCGCTGTGCGAGGCCAACTACAACCTTGTCGAGCTTGGACCGCGCGGCACCGGCAAGTCCTACGCTTATCAGGAGTTGAGCCCCTACGCCATTCTGATGACCGGCCCGACGACCGTGGCAAACCTGTTCTTCAACATATCCACCAATAAGATGGGGCTTGTGGGATTGTGGGATGCGGTGGCTTTTGATGAGGTGGCCGATCTGGAGAAGATGCCCAAGGAAGTCGTAACCACGATGAAGACGTACTGCGAGTCCGGGTCGTTCGCCCGTGGCAAGGAGTCGCTCTCCGGCATGGCATCCATTGCGCTGTTCGGGAACACCAACCAGCCTGTGGAGACGATGGTGAAGTCCTCACACCTCTTCATCCCTTTGCCGGAGATTGTCAGGGAAGACATGGCGTTCCTGGACCGGATTCACTATTACATCCCCGGCTGGGAAATCCCCAAGATGCGGATCGAGTATTTCACCCAGCATTACGGCTTCGTCGTGGACTACCTTGCCGAGGCCCTGCGGGAACTGCGCCGGCATAACTTTACTGAAGTCAGCGACCGATATTTCTCGTTCGGCGCCCACCTGAACGCCCGGGATGTGAAGGCCGTACGCAAGACGGTGTCTGGCCTCGTCAAGCTGCTCTATCCTCATGGTGAGTTCACTAAAGACGAACTGGCCGAGACCGTCGACATCGCCATGGAGGGCCGGCGGCGGGTGAAGGAACAACTCAAGAAGATGGGCTCCTTCGAGTACCACCAGACATCCTTCTCATACCGTGACAACGAGAGCACGGAGGAACGCTACATCGGCGTCCCCGAGGAAGGTGGCCGTGCCCTGATATCCACTGACCCGCTGGCACCCGGCTCCGTTTATGCGGCATCCGTCAATGCTGATGGCAAGGTAGGTCTCTATCGGATCGAAGTGGGTGTCTCAGCCGGCACCGGCAAATTGAAGCTTGCCGGTGGCGTGGAGTCAACGATGAAGGAATCCATTACTCGCGCTTTCGGATTCCTTCAGGGACACAAGGTTCCGATGGGGATAGCGAGTATTTTCGATACAACGGACTTCCATGTCGAAGCCATCGATCTTCTTACCAACCGGGTAGGTTGCGAAGCCGGTATTGCCTTCATCATAGCCATCATATCGGCCATAAAGAAAACCCAGGTTGCCCCGGGAATGGTGATCCTTGGTGACCTGAGTATCCAAGGGAACATAAAGGGGGTCTCTTCTCTGTCGGAACCGCTTCAGATCGCAATGGAAAACGGCGCAAAGCGGGCACTCATTCCTCTTGAGAACAAGCGCAACTTCCTAGAAGTATCCGGGGAGATCGTGGAAAAGGTTGACCCTGTGTTTTTCTCTGACCCCCAGACTGCTGCTGCGAAGGCGTTGAACTTATCTTGAGAGGCGGCTTTGCTTGTCAGGATAATTGCGCGATACGAAGCCACATGCGCTATGGCCAGTTAGAGCGGAGAATAGGTTGTGTTAAAACCTTTGACCAAACTTTGACCAAATGTTTGTGAGATAGTGTCTTCAGTTGAATGTTTGCAAACGAAAATCAACCGAAAAGTGAGTTGCAAGTAGCTAATATTGTATAAATATTATAAATACCCTGTGTTGATCAGCTTCTGTTTTCTGTGGCTTCGAATCCCGTTTCCCGCTCCAAAAAGATCTAACGATCTCAGATGGTTACGAGGTTGTTCGCGAAACTGTCCCCGGTACTGTATCCATACGGTATCGGGGATTTGCTTTTCCGGGGGAAAACGAAATCCCTACCGAAACACCGGAAGATGTGTTCCGCGTCCTCGTTCCGTCAATCCCGCATCTTAAGCGCTGAAAATTGGATATCTGTCTCTGTTGCCGCTGGTGCAGGAGTTGTTCCGTAACGGCAGTGGGGGCAAGCTGCGGTTGAGCGCATACAACTGCACGTAATGTGGGGGGTTATCGGTTATTTCACCGTGCGGATGTGCTCCATGGTATAAATTGTCAATTCAGAGCTGGTAAACACATTAGGGGAGGTGCGTGTATGAATGTTATGAGTATCAGGGCTAAGTCAATAGTATCACTGACAACTATGATGCTGCTCGGGTGTATTGTGGCCGAAATCTCGTTGAACGGCACCGTGTATGGTTATGATAAGCAAGCAAGTGCTAACGATTCGTCAAAAGAAGGAGTCGCCTCAAATTCTATAGAACGCCTCTCAGAGGCGTTGCGTAAAGCGCTTGGCGAGTTCGATCACGCCTTCCAGTCGAGAAATGTCGATGCCCTGAAGCAATTGTTTGCTCCCGATATCGTGATGTATGAACAAGGCACGCAGAACCGCGGCAGGGATGATGTGCTGACAAACCACCTGGGGCCGGAGTTGTCGTCGTTTCAGGAGCTGGCCGCCACGTACAGTGATATTCGGGTTATGGAGTCAGAACGGATGGCCATCATTACCCGGAACTTCTCTATCAAAGGCAAGAGGCAGGGGCGGTTTTTCGGTATCCGGGGAACCGAAACGCAAGGATGGCAGCTTCGAGATGGGCGGTGGGAACTGGCGCATCTTCACTGGTCGTTTCCCTCTTCGCACTAGGGCGGTTCATCGGCGGACAGTGCCAATGACGGGAGTGCAGGGGCATCCGCGATGAGCGGGCAGGGGGGCCGGTCAAAGGGGAGCACCGCAGCACTTCTCCTCTTAAGAGTATCCATGAATCCAAAGGGTTATGGCTTGATGTCATAACCCTTTGTGCGTATGGCACGGTTACCTGCTGAAATAAAATGATAATTCGGCTATCATTCAGCTTTCTGCGTCTCTCCCGGCCGTGTAATCCTTCAAGTTCGCCCCGAACCGGGGAGCGTAGCCGCATCTGTCCGGCCAAGGATACTCGATGATCGATCGGGGCATTGTCTTCAATATCCAGAAATATTCCATCTCCGATGGCCCCGGTATCCGCACGACCGTGTTTCTGAAGGGGTGCCCGGCCAGTTGCTGGTGGTGCCACAACCCGGAAAGCCAGGCGCCGGCCCCGGAGATGACCCTGGTGGAAGGGCGCTGCCTCTCCTGCGGCGAATGTGCCCGGGCCTGCCCGCACGGGACCGCGGGCCGCGGGCAGGGGCGCGAGGCGGCCTGCCTGATCTGCGGCCGGTGCGCGGATGCCTGTCCCACCGGCGCGCGTCGCCTGGCCGGCACCGAGATGACCGTGGCCGACGTGCTTGCCGCGCTGCTGAAGGACCGGATCTTCTACGAGGAGTCGGGCGGCGGCGCAACCTTTTCCGGCGGCGAGCCCCTGTGCCAGCCCGGTTTCCTCAAGGCGCTCCTGGCCGGCTGCCGGGAGCGGGGCATCCGGACGGCGGTTGATACCGGCGGATTTGCCCCGCGGGATCAGTTCCTGGAGGTCGCCACTGCCGCCGACCTGATCCTCTACGACCTGAAGCTGATGGATGCCGAACGGCACCGGGCCGTGGTTGGGCTGGACAACCGGATGGTACTGGACAACCTGGCGGCGCTCGGCGCGGTGCACGATACCATCTGGATCCGCATCCCGATCATTCCCGGCGTCAACGACGACCGCGCCAACCTGGAAGCCACCGCCGCCCTGGCGGCACGAACGCCGGGGGTGCGCCAGGTGAACCTGCTCCCCTATCACCGCACCTGGCACGGCAAACTCCGCCAGCTGGGCAGGGCAGGGGCTGATGACGCAATCGCTACCCCCAGCAGGGAGCGGATGGAAGAACTGGTGCGGATATTCCGCGCCGCAGGACTGACCACCATCATAGGAGGATAGAGATATGACCGAGCGCACACGGGAACTGCGCCGCAGGAGCCTGGAGGCACGCCCCGCCATTTCCGCCGAACGGGCGCTGCTGCTGACCGAATTTTACCGGGAAAACGAGGGGAAATACTCGGTGCCGGTGATGCGCGCCCTGTCGTTCCTCCATATCTGCCGTCATAAGACCATCTGGATCGGGGAGGGCGAACTGGTCGTGGGCGAGCGGGGTCCTGAACCCAAGGCGGTCCCCACCTATCCCGAACTGACCTGTCACAGCCTGGAAGACCTGCGTATTCTCGATTCGCGTCCCCTGACGAGCTATGCCGTTTCCGCCGAGTGCCTCGCCGCCTACGAGGAAACGGTGATCCCCTACTGGCGGGGGCGCTCCCTGCGGGACAAGATGTTCGGCGAACTGGCCCCGGAATGGCACGAGGCGTACGCCGCAGGCATCTTCACCGAATTCATGGAACAGCGCGCCCCGGGTCACACGGTCCTGGACGAGAAGCCCTTCCGGCGCGGCCTGCTGGATTTCAAGGCCGACATTGCCCGGGAGATCGGGCGGCTCGACTTCGTGCAGGACGGCGCGGCCTGGGAGAAGCGCGAGCAGCTCAGGGCCATGGCCATTTCCTGCGACGCGGCCATCCTCTTTGCCGAGCGGCATGCCGGCCTGGCCGACGAGATGGCGGCGCGGGAGACGGATCCGCACCGGAAGCGGGAACTTGAGCGCATCGCCGAGGTCTGCCGCCATGTGCCGGCCCATGCGCCGCGCGACTTCCACGAAGCGCTCCAGGCCTACTGGTTCTGCCACCTGGCAATCATCACCGAGCTGAACGGGTGGGACGCCATGAGCCCCGGCCACCTGGACCAGCACCTGCTGCCGTTCTACGAGCAGGGTCTGGCCCACGGCTCCCTGTCGCGGGATGCGGCGCGGGAGCTGCTGGAATGCTTCTTCGTCAAGTTCAACAACCACCCGGCCCCCCCCAAGGTGGGAGTCACCGCCGCCGAGAGCGGCACCTACACCGATTTCGCCAACATCAACCTGGGCGGTCTGCTGCCCGACGGTTCCGACGGCTCCAACGAGGTGTCCCACCTCCTGCTCGACATCATCGACGAGATGCACCTGCTCCAGCCCAGCAGCAACATCCAGCTCTCCCGCAAGTCTCCCGACGCCTTCCTGAGCCATGCCCTGCGTGTCATCAGGAACGGGTACGGCTTTCCTTCCATCTTCAACGCCGACAGCGTGGTGGAGGAGCAGTTGCGCCAGGGCAAGAGCCTGGTGGACGCCCGGGCCGGCGGCTGCAGCGGCTGCGTCGAGGTGGGGGCGTTCGGCAAAGAGGCCTACATCCTGACCGGCTACTTCAACCTGGTGAAGCTCCTGGAACTGGCCCTGCACAACGGCGTCGACCCTCGCACCGGCAGGCAGCTGGGCCCGGCCAGCGGCGATCCCTCCGGTTTTGCCTCCTTCGACGACCTCTACGCCGCCTTCGAGGCGCAGCTGCGGCATTTCATCGAGATCAAGATGGCGGGCAACCAGCTGATCGAACAAATCTACTGCCGCCTCATGCCGGCGCCGTTCCTGTCGGTGCTGATCGACGACTGCATCGCAACCGGCAGGGACTACAACGCCGGCGGGGCGCGCTACAACAACACCTTCATCCAGGGCGTGGGGATCGGCAGCATCACCGACTCACTGTCCGCCATCAAGGCGCTGGTCTACGACTCCGGCCACATTGCGCTGCCGGACCTGGTGGCCGCACTTGACGCCGATTTTGCGGGGCAGGAGCCGCTACGCCAGCGCCTGCTCAACAGGACCAGCAAATACGGCAACGACGACGACTACGCCGACGACCTTATGCGCCGGGTCTTCGAGAGCTTCTTCAGGACCGTCGATGGCCGGCCCAACAGCAAGGGTGGGCAGTACCGGATCGAGATGCTCCCCACCACCTGTCACGTCTACTTCGGCTCGGTCACCGGCGCAACCCCGGACGGGCGCCGGGCCGGCACCCCGCTCTCGGAGGGTATCTCCCCGGTCCAGGGGGCGGATCGCTCCGGGCCGACCGCGGTCATCAAATCGGCCGGCAAGATGGACCACATCAGAACCGGCGGCACCCTGCTCAACATGAAGTTTGCCCCCTCCCTCGTGGAAGGGGAGCAGGGGATCAGCACAATGGCCAGCCTCGTGCGGAGCTATTTCCGCATGGACGGGCACCACGTCCAGTTCAACGTCGTGCGCGCCGACACGCTCCGCGCCGCCCAGGCCGACCCCGATGCCCACCGCGACCTGATCGTGCGCGTGGCGGGCTACAGCGACTACTTCTGCGACCTGTCGCGGGAACTGCAGGACGAGATCATCACGCGTACCGAGCATGATAGTCTCTGATGTCGGCTGTTTGTTGGTTCTGGCGTGCCGTGGTTTCTGATGGGTAGGAGTTGTGGCGGTTGAGAGGATAGGGTGGGGATGGAGTCAACCGAAAGGTTAGGTAGCAGTCGCACAGACTTCGAGCACTGCCGCCGATGTTTCGGCAGTCGGCAAGGCAAACAGTGCTAGGCGGTGTTCTGCACAAACTTGTATTCCATCTGCGCGTGCTTGCGCTACCGCCGCATCTCGAGCGGCGGCAATGTCACTAGCTGAAAGAGACCGCAACCAAACAAAGACGACTAACCAGCGCCCGTCGCGCAACTTGAGGGATGCAATGTGCCGAAGCGCAGGGTTGCCATCAGTGGGTGGCGGGTAATCAAGTTGTCGAGTGAAATAGAAGCAAAATTCAACAGTCGATCCGACCGGTGCGTTCCCTATCCAGAATGCCTTTTTCTGGCTCGATGTAATAGGCTCCGAACGAAGCTCTGATACAGGAACTGCGACGCGAAAGGCTAATATCGCGTTGTTGTCTTGTGGGTAGGTCACATGCCACTTGGCGATATGCCGATCGGCGTTTCTGCGGCTTGGGTCTCGTCGGACCCATATGTCCGTGCAGGACCATTGACACTCCCCAGAAGAATGCAGCGAGATCTTCATCTCGTTGCCGAACAGCCGTCCAGTAATGTAGGCCTCGGCCCCCTGGACCCAGCACTTCCACACGGTTGAACGCAGACCGTCCTTTGAACCGACCGCAAAGCGGAACTCTCGCAATGCACTACCTCGCAATTTGACGCCTAACGTCTTAATTGAATGGTCTGAGCGGTTTTTCGCCCTGTGAGAAAGCCGGGAAAGACAGTGATAAATTTATTTGCCTTTAATTTCCTTTGGTTGTTCTGGGACGGTAGTCCTGTTGGCCTAAAACTTCTCTACTTACCGGGGTGACACGGCCGTCGGCCGATGCCGAATGGGTTGACTACATTGATTCAAGGGGACGCAGTTGATGCGCCGATCAACTGCGTCCCCTTTGCGTTGTCAGGGTCAGGCCAGGTCGAAGCGGTCGAGGTTCATCACTTTGTTCCACGCGGCCACAAAGTCATTCAGAAACTTCTCCTGGGAGTCCGCGCAGCCGTAGACCTCCGCCACGGCCCGGAGCTGGGAGTTCGAGCCGAAGATGAGATCGACCCGGGTGCCGGTCCATTTGAGTTCCCCGCTCACGCGGTCGCGGCCCTCGAACAGGTCCTTGTCTGCCGCGGTGGGCTGCCACACGGTGCCCATGTCGAGCAGGTTCACGAAGAAGTCATTGGTGAGCGTTTCCGGCTGCCTGGTAAAGACGCCGTGCTTGGACTGGCCGTAATTGGCGTTCAGGACGCGCATGCCGCCAATGAGCACGGTCATCTCGGGGGCGGTCAGGGTCAGTAGCTGGGCCCGGTCGATCAGCAGTTCCTCGGCGGTTACGGCATATTTGGCTTTCTGGTAGTTGCGGAACCCGTCCGCCACTGGCTCCAGGACGGTGAAGGACGCGGCATCGGTGTGCTCCTGGGACGCATCGGCGCGGCCCGGGGTGAAGGGGACGGTCACATCGTGGCCGGCTTTCTTCGCGGCCTGTTCGACCGCCGCGCAGCCGCCCAGCACGATCAGGTCGGCCAGCGAGACCTGCTTGCCGCCCGACTGAGCGTTGTTGAACTCCTGCCGGATTCCTTCGAGGGCCTGGAGCACGGTCGCGAGCCGGGCCGGCTGGTTGACCGCCCAATCCTTCTGGGGGGCGAGGCGAATGCGCGCGCCGTTGGCTCCGCCGCGCTTGTCCGAGCCGCGGAAGGTGGATGCCGAGGCCCAGGCCGTGGCGACCAGGTCGGCGATGGACAGGCCGGACGCCAGGATCGTGCCCTTGAGGGCGGCGATGTCCTGTCGGTCGATCAGCTGGTGAGTGACCGCCGGGACCGGGTCCTGCCAGATGAGTTCTTCCGCGGGCACGTCCGGGCCGAGGTAGCGCGAGCGGGGCCCCATGTCGCGGTGGGTCAGCTTGAACCAGGCCCGGGCAAAGGCGTCCGCGAATTCCTCGGGGTTCGCCAGGTAGCGCCGGGCAATGGGCTCGTAGATCGGGTCGAAGCGCAGGGAGAGGTCAGCCGTGGTCATCATGGGCCGCCGCTTTTTCGACGGGTCGTGCGCGTCGACCACCATGTCCTCGTCGGCCACGTCCTTGGCCAGCCACTGATTGGCGCCGGCCGGGCTCTTGACCAGTTCCCACTCGTACTTGAACAGCACCTTCAGGTAGCCCATGTCCCAGGTGGTCGGATTCGGCTTCCAGGCGCCTTCCAGGCCGCTGCCGATGGCGTCGCCCCCCTTGCCGCTGCGGAAGGTGCTCTTCCAGCCGAGCCCCTGATCTTCGAGGGGCGCGGCTTCCGGTTCGGGGCCCACATGGGTCGCCGGGCCGGCGCCATGGCACTTGCCGAAGGTGTGGCCGCCCGCGACAAGGGCGACGGTCTCTTCGTCGTTCATGGCCATGCGGGCGAAGGTCTCGCGGACGTCGCGGCCGGACGCGACCGGGTCGGGCTCGCCGTTGGGCCCCTCCGGGTTCACGTAGATCAGGCCCATCTGCACGGCGGCCAGGGGATTTTCGAGGTCCCGGTCGCCGGAGTAGCGCTTGTCGCCGAGCCAGGTGTCCTCGCTGCCCCAGTAGATGTCCTCTTCCGGCTCCCAGACATCCACGCGGCCGCCGCCGAAGCCGAAGATCCTGAACCCCATGGACTCCAGGGCGCAGTTGCCGGCCAGGATCATCAGGTCGGCCCAGGAGATCTTCCTGCCGTATTTCTGCTTGATGGGCCAGAGCAGGCGCCGCGCCTTGTCGAGGTTGACGTTGTCCGGCCAGCTGTTGAGGGGGGCCAGGCGCTGGGAGCCGGAGCCTGCCCCGCCCCGGCCGTCGCCCATGCGGTAGGTTCCCGCGCTGTGCCACGCCATCCGGATGAAGAGCCCCCCGTAGTGGCCCCAGTCGGCCGGCCACCACTCCTGGGAGTCGGTCATCAGCGCATGGAGGTCCTTCTTCACGGCGGCCAGGTCGAGCTTCCTGAATTCGTCCGCGTAGTTGAAATCCCCGCCCATGGGGTTGCTCAGGGCGGAGTGCTGGTGGAGGATGTGAAGGTTCAACTGGTTCGGCCACCACTGGCGGTTCGACGTGCCGCCTCCGGCTGCCCGCCTGCCTGTTCTGCTCTCGTTGTCAGCACTCATGCATCGGCTCCTTTCATGGTCCTGGGATAGTGGAGTGGTTCACTTCGTCGGCGATTTTGCCTTTCGGTTGTCACTCGGCAGCAGAATCCTCCGTCACGCCCGGATGGTGCCGTGGTGTTTTTCTGTGTCGATTGTGAAGTTATCATTTTATCAGACAAATCCTATTAGTGAATTCTATCGTTGCGGAGCCGCCCCGGTCGGCCTTGGGCGGGGCCACGCCGCGCGGGGAGGAATTGACTCGACCCCGCGGCCGATGATATACCTCTCGGAACCCTGCAGCCGTCGAGGAGCAGCATCGCCATGAACCGCATCCTCTCCATGATCGAACAGATGGAACCGGGGGTCGTGATCTTCAACGACGACCTGACCATTTCCTCCGTCAGCAGCATGGTGTTCATGATTTTCGGGCATATCCCCCGTGAGCGCATCTTTGCGGGGGATCTCCTGGATATCCACGACGAGGCGGCGCGGGAAAAGGTGAAGGAGACCCTGCGGCTGGCCCGCCAGGCGCAGCGGCACATCCCTCTTTCCCTCAAGTTCATCACCAGCGAGGGGCACGACCGCTACCTCCTCGTCAAGCTGATCACCGTGGCGGAGCGGGACCCCGCCAGCGAAAAGATCTGCGCCCTGTTTTACGACATCACCCCCTTCATCGTTGCCGAGCGAAAGCTCACGCGGGTGCCGGTCACTTCCCGCGGCGACATCCACCTGCTCAGGCCTGAGGAGATCGTCTACCTGAAGGCGGACAATATCTACTCCCTCATCTATACCGAAGCGGGCGAATTCCACAGCGACCTGTCCCTGGGGGCCATGGAAAAACGGCTCTCCGAGGACATCTTCTACCGCATCCACCGCAGCTACCTGGTCAACCTCGCCAAGGTCAGGAAAGTCCACCGGGAAAGCAGCGAGTGCACCGTCGCGGCGGGTGGGGGCGAAGTCCGCCTCCCGGTGAGCCGCGACAAGATGCAGCGCTTCCTGACGGATCTCGGCCTGAAGTAGCGCCGGCGGTTCACTCCCCGTTTCCCACCGTTCACAAGTCCCAGACACCTTCCGCAAGTGTCGGCTGGCATTTCATGGTCACTTCGGCTACAGGTAGGAAAACCACACCTGCACAACGCGAGGGAGGAGCATATGGACCAGGCACGCAACGGTCATGACAGCCGCAGTATCGATCCGGCCGCGAAGGAGATGCTGCGTATCGCCGACCGCGAAGGATACGCAACCATCTGGGAGCGTTACGAACAGCAGCAGCCCCAATGCAGCTACGGCCAGCTCGGCACCTGCTGCCGGATCTGCTCCATGGGACCGTGCCGGATCGACCCCTTCGGCGACGGCCCCACCCGCGGGGTCTGCGGGGCCACCGCCGATACGATGGTGGCGCGCAACTTGGCCCGGATGGCCGCGGTTGGTTCCTCCTCCCACTCCGATCACGGCCGGAAGGTGGCGCTGCTCCTCAAGGCGGTGGCCAACGGCAGCAACACCGACTACCACATTGCCGACCCGGACAAGCTCACGGCGGTTGCGGAGCGCCTGGGCATCCCCACGGCCGGCCGGTCGACCGCCGAGATAGCCGGCGACGTGGCAGCGGTGGCCATCGACTGTTTCGGCAACCAGGGGGAAGAGCCCATCGTCTTCATGGAGAAGTACATGCCCAAGAAGCGGTTCCAGCGCCTGCGGGAGCTGGAGGAGACCCTCTACCGCACCACGGGCGCGAAGACCGGGCTCCTGCCGCGGGCCATCGACCGGGAGGCCGTTGACATCCTGCACCGCACCCACTTCGGCTGCGACCACGATCCCCTTTCCCTGGTGGCCCAATCTGTCCGCTGCTCCCTTTCCGACGGCTGGGGGGGCTCCCTGATCGCCACCGAGCTGCAGGACATCCTGCTCGGCTCGCCCATCATCAGGCCGGTGAAGGCCAATCTCGGCGTGCTGGAGGCGGAGAGCGTCAACGTGGTGGTCCACGGCCACGAGCCCATCCTGTCGGCCAAGGTGGTGGAGATGGCCCAGTCCCCCGAATGTCGCGCCGCGGCCGAGGCCGTGGGGGCCAAGCGGGTCAACGTGGTGGGGCTCTGCTGCACCGGCAACGAGGTGCTGCTGCGCCAGGGGGTCGGCATGGCGGGGAACGAGTCCCACAGCGAGCTGGCCATCATGACCGGTGCCGTCGACGCCATGGTGGTGGACGTGCAGTGCATCTACCCGGCCCTGGCCGATCTCGCCTCCTGCTTCCACACCAAGTTCGTCACCACGAGCGAACAGGCCAAGATCCCCGGCGCGCTCCACATCCAGTTCGAAGAGCACGAGGCCGACGCCATCGCCACCCGCATCATCAAGACCGCCATCGACGCCTTCCCGAACCGCAACAAGGCCCGTGTCTACATCCCGCAGCACACCAGCACCGCCATTGTCGGCTTCACCGTGGAGGAGATCCTCAAGGCGCTCGGCGGAACGCCCCAGCCCCTGATCGACCTGATTGTCACGGGGACCATCAAGGGGGTCGCCGGCATCGTCGGCTGCAACAACGTGAAGGTGCAGCAGGATTTCTTCCACCGCACCCTGACCGAGGAGCTGATCAAGCGCGACATCCTCGTGATCGGCACCGGCTGCTGGGCCATTGCCGCGGCAAAGTCGGGGCTCATGGACCTGCCCGCCCGCGAGCTGGCCGGACCGGGGCTCCAGGCGGTATGCGGCCAGCTGGGGATTCCACCGGTCCTCCACATGGGCTCGTGCGTCGACTGCTCGCGGATGCTCAACCTGGCCGGGGCCCTGGCGGATCACCTGCAGGTGGACATTTCCGATCTGCCCCTGGTCGGGTCCGCGCCCGAATGGACCACGGAGAAGGCGGTCGCCATCGGCACCTATTTCGTCGGCTCGGGCATTCCCGTGCACCTGTGGCCGCTGCCGCCCATCCTGGGCGGACCGCAGGTAACGAAGATCCTCACCAGCGACGCCAAGGATGTCCTGGGCGGGTGGTTCTTCGTGGAGGAAGACCCGAAGGCCACGGCCGACCGGATGGAGCAGATCATCATGGAGCGGCGCGCCGCCCTCGGGATCTGACAGGGAGGGGAGTCGTCATGTGCCAGCCGCAGTCGCCCGGAATGCGCGTCGTGATTACCGGAAAGGGGGGGGTGGGGAAAACCACCCTCACCTCGTGCCTCGCCACGGTCCTGGCCGGGGCCGGAACCCATGTCCTCGCCGTGGATGAGGACCCCCAGATGAACCTGCCCAACGCCCTCGGCGTCCCGTACGAGGAGGCGGCCGGCATCGTGCCCCTGAACCGGCACGCCGATTACATCGAGGAGAAGACCGGGATCAGGCCCGGCCGGAACGGGTGGGGCGCGCTCTTCAAGCTCAACCCCGACGTGGATGATGTGGTGAGCCGGCTCGGGCTGAAGGTGGCCGAGAACCTGAGCCTGCTGGTGATGGGGACCGTGAAACAGGCGGGGGGCGGTTGCCTCTGCGCCGAGAACGTGCTCCTCGACGCCACGATCCGGCACCTGGCCCTGCGGATGAACGAGGCGATCCTGCTCGACACCCAGGCGGGGATGGAGCACTTCGGCCGATCCCTTGCCAAGGGGTTCGGCCAGTGCGTGGTAGTGGCGGATTCCTCCTTCAACGCCCTGAGCGTCGCCCTCCAGTCCGCCGCCCTGGCCCGCGAGTCCGGCATCGGGCTGGTCCACCTGGCCGTGAACCGGGTCACCGGCGACGACCTCCGGCTGGAGCGATTCCAGCGGGAGACCGGGCAGAGCCTGCCGGATATCTTCGACAGGGTGGTACAACTGCCGGCGGAACCGCTCCTGCAGACTCTGGACCCCCACGTGGCACGGATCATGGCCGACCGCCACAGCGGCTACGCGGCGGCAGTGACCCGCCTGGCATCAGTGCTCTGCTCCCCGCCGTGCCCCTGCGCCTCTCCCCGCGACCATGCCCGCCACCATCACCATGCCCATTGACGAGGGAGACCCTGCAATGAAACGGATATTCGTCGATTACAAAAAGTGCCTCGCCTGCAAGGCCTGCGAAACCGCGTGCGCCGTGCGGCACCATCCCGGCGGCTCCCTCCTGGCCGCCCTCGGCGACGACCGGACCGAAGTGAATGTCCGGGTGCTCGGCATCGACGAGGAGGCATTTCCGCTCTCCTGCCGGCACTGCGACCCGGCCGAGTGCCTCGATGCCTGCCCCTCGGGCGCCCTGGGCCGGGACCCGGAAAACGGCGCGGTCATCCTGGACCCGGCGCGCTGCAAGGCCTGCGCGATGTGCGCCATGGTCTGCCCCTTCGATGCCATTTCCTTCAAGGCCACCCACCGCTCCGACTACGGCCGGGACGTGGCCCACAAGTGCGACCTGTGCACCCCACGGGTCAGGGAAGGGGGGACTCCAGCCTGTGTCGAGGCCTGCCATTCCGGCGCCCTCGTCTTTGCCGAGTACGGGGCCGTCCGCGCCGAACGGGCCGCCAAAAGCTTGCGGCACTACCTCCTTGGCAGGGAAGGACTGCCGCCCGGCCTCGAACTGCTGCGGGAGATGCGCCGGAAAGAGTTTGCCCGGCGCCGCGGAGGTGAGTGATGAAGGTGGTAACCGTGGGGACGGGAATGGCGGCCGCCGAGTTCGTCGAGCGGCTCAGGCTCGACGGATTCGCGGGCGAGATCGTCATGTGCGGTGACGAGGAATTTGCTCCCTATTCCCCCTGCGTCATCCCCTTCTACCTGGCCGGTGAGCCGCTGGAGACCGTCTACTGGAAGGGGAGCGACTTCTACGGCCGCTACCGCGTGACGCCGCGCCTGGCCGACCCGGTGGTGGAGGTGGATGCGGAGCGGCGGCTGGTGCGGACCGCATCGGGACGGAGCGAACAGTACGACCGCCTCTTCTACGCCGCTGGCGCCCGCAGCTGGTATCCCCGGCCCGACTGGCTCGACACCCGGGGCGTCTTCGGTTTCAAGACTCTGTCGGACATGGTTGCCATCGACCGCTACATCCGCGAGCACAACGTGGGCGAGGCGGTCGTGTTCGGCGGCGGCTTCATCGGGGTGGACGCGGCCCTGGCCCTGTGGCACCGCGGGCTCGCCATCACCCTGGTCCACCGCAACACCCGGGTCCTGTCCCAGATGACGGACGAAGAGGGGGGGCAGTTCGCCACCGCGAAACTGGTGGAAAAGACCGGGATGGACATCCGGCTCAGGACCACGGTGGCCGACATCGTGACCACGGGGGGAGAGCTCTCAGCGGTCCGTTTCTCCGACGGCACCGCCAGGGAGACGAAGCTGCTGATCGTGGCAATCGGAGTCTCCCCCAACTCGGAGCCCCTGCGCGGCGACGACAAGGGGGTGCCGTCGGACCGGCAGATGCTGGCGGAAGCGGGCATCTACGCAGCCGGGGACGTGGCCGTCACCCCCCATGCGGTCACCGGCGAGGCCGGGGTTTATGCCACCTATCCCAACGCCATGCGCCAGGCCCGCACCGCCGCACGGCACCTGTTGAACGGCGACGGCAGCTACGCCGGCTCGGTCAATACGAACGTGCTCAAGAAGCACATCGACTTTCCCATCGTCTCGGCGGGCAGCTTCACGGGCGAGCCGGTCACCTGGCAGCGGGGCGACGTCTGGCGCCGGGTCTACCTGAAGGACGGCATGATCAACGGCTACATCATCATCGGCGACACGAAGATGTCGGGATACGTCTATCAGCTCTACGTCTCGCGTCAGCGGGTCGACGGCACAATCCGCACCATCCTCTCCTCCCCGCGCCACGATGCATACTACCGGCAGGTGACCGGATGCGGCGCCGGCAGGGCGTCCGGGCGGGGGTACGGGATGCAGGGCGTCATGGCCGGATAGCCTGTCGCCCCTCTGCACGCGGCGCCGTTGCGGTGCGAAGGGGGAGAGGGCAGATGCCTATTGCTACCGCTCAGGGACCGGATTGCGAATCCGGTCCCTTTTTTGTCGTGTCGTGCCAGCGTGTCCGCACGGTGTTCAAACAAATGTGCAGGCTATGCCATGGCAGCCCGACTGCCGCGGCGGGCCCTGCGCAGCGGCGGGGAGATTTCGGGGACCTGCTGATTTTATTGCCCGGCGCTTCTACTATACCACCCACTCTCCGCGAATCCCCGATACCGCCTTCGGACGGTATCGGGGATTTTTTTCGGGGAATGCGATAGGCAGTCAGGGGTTTCGGAAGGCCTTGTCAGGAATTTCCCGATGGTTCCGCGCACAGGATTATGCGCGATTATCCGATACGTTATGAAAAGGGTTGATTTCAAATCGGGATGTCTCCGATCGCGTTCGGCCCCCGGCGCGATTGCTGCCGTCTGGGGGTGAGCCCATTGATGAGGTTGTCGTGAAATACTATCGCTGTGACTGGTTCCGACTCCGAACTCTGGCAATGGGAGAGGATGAGGGTGGGGGGCTGGTTTCCGAATGGAGGGGTGTACATGAGTGTTAGTATCCTGTTTGTTGATGATGAAGAGCATATCCTTAAATCTCTGGTACGGCTTTTTGCCGACACGGGAATGGACGTGTTGCGGGCCGGGAGTGCGGTCGAGGCCCTGTCGCTCTTTGAACGGCACGAGATTGCAGTGGTCGTGGCAGACAACATGATGCCCGGTATGCGGGGCGTGGAGTTTTTCAGCCGGCTGAAAAACATTGCCCCCAAGACGGTCAATATCCTGATGACGTCCTATACCGACCTCCCCTCCGCCCTTGAGGCGATCAACCGCGGCGAGGTGTACCGGTTCGTGGTCAAACCGTGGGATAACGATGAGCTGGTGACGATGGTGGAGCAGTCAATACACCGCTATCTGACACTATCCACCCTTGCCCGTGAGGACGAGACGGTTATTCAGGGCCTTGCCCAGACCATCGAGTTGAAGGATCCCTACACCCGGGGCCACTGCGGCAGGGTTGCCTCCTACGCCCTGATGATTGCCGATGAACTGCGGCTTTCGCCGCAGATGCGCAAGGACCTCCGTTATGGCAGTTGGCTTCACGACTGCGGCAAGATCGGGGTGCCCGAGGCTATTCTCAACTTCGGCGGTCCTGTGGCGGCACGCGAGTTCGACACCATAAAGAAGCATCCTGTAATGGGTGCTGAAATGGCCAGACAGGCACAGCTGCCTACGGCAGTCGTGAATATCGTGCTTTATCACCATGAACGCTTTGACGGAGAAGGCTATCCCCATCGGCTCGCCGGAGAGGCGATTCCCGTGGCGGCACGGATCGTCGCCGTTGCCGATGTTTATGATGCGCTGACGACTGAAAGGCCCTATCGTCGAGCCTATAGTTTGCAAAAAGGAGTTGAAATCCTCCTCTCAATGAAGGGAAATGCACTTGATCCCGCACTTGTGGATTGCTTCGTGGGAGCTCTCAATAAAAGAAATTTGCTGCTGAGCGATTGTGTGAGTGAAGACCGTGGCCACGGTTGAATCTCCGAAACTGCCCCGGTCAGGGTGCATACCACCGCTCACGAGGAGCCTGTGCCAGAGCCTGTCACCGTGCAGCCGTCCCGGTAAACGCTGCAACGCACCCGACGGGCAATAAACCGGCACGGAGCGGCTGTCCGCGACCGGATCGCCGCTCCATGCGTCCCGCCGCACCTCAAAAAACAGTTGTCACCCCGTGCCGGTCGTGATAGGTGAAGCAGTTCACTTTTCCGGCAGGAGCGGCAATGATCCATCTTTCGAACATCACCAAACAACACGGCAACCAGCTTCTGTTCCGCGACGCCAGCTTCCAGATCCTTCCCGGCAGCCGCACCGGCCTGGTGGGCCCCAACGGCGCCGGCAAGACGACCATCTTCCGGATCATCACCGGCGAGGAGGAGGTGGACGCCGGCGAGATCACCTGCGCCAAGCGGACCTCCATCGGCTATTTTTCGCAGGACGTGGGGGAAATGGCCGGCCGCACGGCTCTGGAGGAGGTCATGGCGGTCTCGGCCGAGACCGTGCGCCTGGCGGCGGAGCTGAAGGAGATGGAGGCGGCCATGGCCGAGCCCATGGACGATGATGCCATGGCGGCCCTGCTGGAGCGGTACGGCACCGCCATGGAGGAGTTCGAGCACCGGGGCGGTTACGACCTGGACACCCGGGCGCGGACGATTCTGACCGGGCTCGGCATCGGCCCGGACCGTTACGACCATCCGGTGGAGTCCTTCAGCGGCGGCTGGAAGATGCGCATTGCCCTGGCCGGCATTCTGACCCTGCAACCCGATGTGCTGCTCCTGGACGAGCCCACCAACCACCTGGACGTGGAGTCGATTATCTGGCTCGAAGAGTGGCTGGCCGGAGAGTTCACGGGCGCACTGCTCATGACGAGCCACGACCGGGACTTCATGAACCGGATCGTGACACGCATTATCGAAGTGGCCGATAAGACCGTCACCACCTACGGCGGCAATTACGATTTCTACGAGCGGGAGCGGGACATCCGCCGCGAGCAGCTGCTGGCCAGCCACAAGCGGCAGCAGGAGATGCTGGCCAAGGAAGAGGAGTTCATTGCCCGCTTCGCGGCCCGGGCATCCCATGCGGCCCAGGTCCAGTCACGGGTGAAGAAGCTCGAAAAGATAGATCGGATCGAGATTCCTCCCGAGGAACGGGTGATCCGGTTCGAGTTCAACGACCCCCCTCGCAGCGGCGACGACGTGGCCGTGTTCAACGGGCTCGCCAAGAGCTGGAGCCTGCCGGGAGGCGGCGAAAAATCAGTCTTCAGCGGCGTGTCCGGCGTGATCCGCCGCCAGAACAAGATCGCCGTGGTTGGGGTCAATGGCGCCGGCAAGTCCACCTTCCTCAAGGTCCTGGCCGGCCGGACCGAGCCCACCGACGGCAGCGTGGCCCTGGGCGCCAATGTGTCCCTGGGCTACTTCAGCCAGCACGCCATGGAACTGCTCGATCCGAAAAAGACCGTATTCGAGACCGTGCAGGACGCCATGCCCCTGGCGACCATCGGCGTGATCCGCAACCTGCTGGGGGCCTTTCTCTTCTCGGGCGATGCGGTGGACAAGCGCATCGAGAATCTCTCCGGCGGCGAGAAAAGCCGGGTGGTGCTGGCCACGCTCCTGGCCCGGCCCCTCAATTTCCTGGTGCTGGACGAGCCGACCAACCACCTGGATATCCGTTCGCGGGAGATTCTGCTGGACGCGCTGCAGAACTTTACCGGAACCGTGGTGCTGGTGAGCCATGACCGCCACTTCCTCCGGCTGCTGGTGGACCGGGTGTTCGAGATCGATCATGGTGAAATGCGGATCTACGAAGGGAATTACGGCTACTATCTCGAAAAATCGCAGCAGCTGCACCTGGCGGCCTGCTGACATTCCCTGCCCGCAAGGAGCATCCCGCATGGCCCTGCCATCCACAGTCCATCGCGCCGTCGTCCAGCTTTCGCACGTGGACCGCGGCATCTACGAGACCCTACAGACCACCCTTGCCCGGCATCCGTCCGAGACGGCGGAGCGGGTCGTCTTGAGGCTGCTTGCCTTTGCCCTCTGGTACGAGCCTGAGCTGACCTTCACCAAGGGGATCTGCGCGGGAGACGAGCCCGACCTGTGGTGCAAGGGGCCCGATGGCCGGGTGACGCTCTGGGTCGAGGTTGGTACGCCTGACCCGGAGCGGCTGCTGAAAGCGTGTCGCCATGCGGAGCGGGTCGTTCTCCTGGCCTGCGGCCCCGCCAGGTTCCGTTGGGACGATCAGCACCTGGCACGGCTGACCGGGGTCCCGAACCTGAGCGTTCTGGGGATCGATCATGCCGTGGTCGCCCAACTTGCAGCCGGGCTGGAACGGAACATCTCCTGGGAGCTGACCGTTACCGACGGCACCCTCTACCTGACAACGGGGGGAGAGACCCTGGAGGCCGTCCTGGAATCGCTGGCCGGTTCGGCCCCGGCCGCCGGCTGACTCTTCGTCCCCTTACATCCCGAGCCGGAAAGCACGAAACCCCGACCGTAGCGGCCGGGGTTTCGTGCTTTTGATCTGGTGGAAGAGGACGGGTTACTTGCCTTTTCCGGTGAGACGGACCAGGGCTTCCATGTACTTCTCGCCGGTCTTGCGGACGATTTCCTCGGGCAGGGGCGGCGCCGGCGCGGTTTTGCCCCAGTCGAGGGTCTCCAGGTAGTCCCGCAGGAACTGCTTGTCAAAGGAGGGCTGGGCGCCGCCCGGCTTGTAGCTGTCCTTGGGCCAGAAGCGCGAGGAGTCCGGGGTCATGCACTCGTCGATGATGATCAGTTCGCCGTTGTAGATGCCGTACTCGAACTTGGTGTCGGCGATGATGATTCCTTTGGTGTCGGCGATGTCCCGGGCCCGCTTGTAGATGGCGATGGTGACGTCGCGGATCTTTTCGGCCAGTTCACGCCCGATCAGCTCCACGCACTTGTCGAAGGAGATGTTCTCGTCATGCTCACCCAGTTCCGCCTTGGTGGAGGGGGTGAAGATGGGCTCCTCCAGCTTGTCGGATTCCACGAGGCCGGCCGGGAGCGTGATGCCGCAGATGGCGCCGGTGGCCTTGTAGTCCTTCCAGCCGGAGCCGGAGATGTAGCCGCGCACGATGCATTCCACCGGCAGGGGCTTGGCCTTCTTGACCAGCATGGAACGGCCTTCGAGCTGGGCCGCATACTTCTGGCACTCGGCCGGGAAGTCCTTCACGTCGGTGGAGATGATGTGGTTGGGGATGATGTCCTCCATCTGGCGGAACCAGAAAGAGGATATCTGGGTGAGGACGTACCCCTTGTCGGGAATCGCCTCGTTCATGATGACGTCGAAGGCCGAGATCCGGTCGGTGGTGACGATGAGCAGCGCGTCGCCCAGATCGTAAATGTCGCGTACCTTGCCGCGGCCGGCAAGTTTCAGGTCGGGGAAATCGGTCTTGAGCACCAGTTCTGCCATGGCTTGAATCTCCTCTTGTTAATGGTCAAATGTCCTTGAGGGCGGGGTTGATCTCGATCTTCGCCTTGCTCCGAAGCTCTTCGATCCATTTGCGATATTCGTCGTCCTGCTTGCGCGGCAGGATCTCCTGCTTGATCTTTTCCTTTTGCGCCGCAAAGTTGGCGGCGTTCAGCTCGGTGCGTTCCTTGAGGCGGAAGGCAATCCAGCGGGCGCCTACCCGGATCGGCTCCTTGGGTGCCGGCGCCGCGGTGGTGAGTTTGAAGGCTGCTTCCATGAGCTCCGGCGAGGCGCCCACCGTGGGGATGTTCCCCTTGGCGTCGAAGGCGAAGGGGCCGGAATCCCGGAGCGTGAGGCCGGTCGAATCGCCTTTGGCCAGCTTTGCCTGGGCCTCTTCGGCTTTCTTCTTCGCCAGATCCACTGCCTTCGCTGTCTTGGCCTTCTCTTCGACCTGGGCGCGAATCTGGGCCAGCGGCGGCACTTCGGCGGGTTTGCGCTCCTTGATCTTGATCAGGTAGATTCCCTTTTTCGTTTCCACAGGGCCACCCAGTTCGCCCTCCTTGAGGATGAAGGCCCGGCGGATCAGCTCTGTTTCGCCGGCCAGGGCGGGTGCGGGCTGCTGGGCCGTGAACAGGGCGGTCTCTTCCGTCTTGGCGCCCAGGGCCCGGGCCACGGCGCCGATGTCGCCGGTTGCCTTGTTCTTGTTGATAGCGGCGGCGGCCAGTTCGTAAGCGTGCTGACCGGCCTTGAAGCGCCGGGCGTCCTCCCGGACCTTCTCCTTGACCTCGGCCAGCGGAAGGATGCCTGCAGGTCCCTGGTAGCGGTCGATGTTCTTCTGGTACCAGGCCTGGATATCGGCCTCACTCACCTCAAGGCCACCCACCTTCAGGGGATCGACCATCACGTAGGTGATGCTGATCTTCTCGGGGGTCTTGAAGTCGTTCTGGTTCTTGGCGAGAAAGTCGGTAAGCTCCTGGTCGGTGAGCTTGATCTCCGCCTTCACGTCGTCGGGGGAGTAGGATACATAGGAAATCGCGAGCCGGTCGTTGCGCTTGCGGAAAAGCTCGCGCGCCTCGTCGTCGCTCACCGTGGCCCGGGATTTGATCTGGTCCTGGGCCTTCTTGATCATCAGCTCATCCTTCTGCCCCTCTTCGAACTCCTTGGGCGCAATCCTGTTGGCTTTGAGGACCTGTACGTACTGGTTGAAGCTGAAGGCTCCGTTCACCTGGAACGAGGGCATGGCGGCGATGGCCTGCTGAACATCATCCTTGCTGACCTTGATTCCCATATCCCGGGCGGCGTTGCGAACGAGCGCACCTTCGACGAGGGTGTCGAGGGCCTGCTTCTTGACGTTGAGCTGTTTTTCCAGGTCGGGGGTGAGGGCGGGACCGTAGAGCTGGACATAAATGTCGCGCAGCCGGTAGTAGGTCCGCTGAAATTCCTCGTAGCTGATTTTGGTCCTGTCGACCTTGACGGCGTAGCTGGAAGGAGTCAGCTTGCCTTCTCCCTTGCCCCAGACCAGGAAGATGGTTCCGATGAAGGAGAGAACGATGACGCCGAAGACCACCTTGATGACGGGGGACTGCTTGTACTTCCTCATGATGCCGAGCATTGGCGGGGACTCCTTTGTGCCGGATGGATTCGGATGCGCCGTGGAAACGACGGGTCCGAATACTACTATAAGTACCTATGGGAACGCAACATGATTACACTATCCGGCGCTTTTCCCCCTTGCACGCTGGATGGGTTTCTGCTACGATTCAGCGCTTCAAAAACGTCATTCCCCCTTTGCATGCGTGAAAGGATTCAGAGTCCATGCTCAAGATATTCGACAGCCTTTTCGGCTTGTTTTCCAATGACCTGGCAATCGACCTCGGCACCGCCAACACCCTCGTTTACCTGAAGGGGAAGGGGATCGTGGTGCGTGAGCCGTCCGTCGTGGCGGTGCAGAAGACCAATATGGGCCAGCAGAAGGTGCTGGCGGTGGGGATGGAAGCCAAGAAGATGCTCGGCCGCACGCCGGGCAACATCACCGCCATCCGCCCCATGAAGGACGGCGTCATCGCCGATTTCGACATCACCGAGGAGATGCTCCGCTACTTCATCCATAAGGTTCACAACCGCAAGACCCTGGTTCGTCCCCGGATCGTCATCTGCGTTCCCTCGGGGATCACCCAGGTGGAGAAGCGGGCCGTCAAGGAGTCGGCCGAGTCGGCCGGCGCCCGTGAAGTCTATCTGATCGAGGAGCCCATGGCGGCAGCCATCGGCGCAGGCCTTCCCATTACCGAGGCGAGCGGCAACATGATCGTCGATATCGGCGGCGGCACCACCGAGGTGGCGGTCATCTCGCTGGCAGGCATCGTGCTCACCAAGTCGGTACGGGTCGGCGGCGACAAGATGGACGAGGCCATTGTCCAGTACATCAAGCGCAAGTACAATCTCCTCATCGGCGACCGCATGGCCGAGATCATCAAGATCGAGATCGGCGAAGCCTATGCCGCCGGCGAGATGCGGACCATGGAGGTCAAGGGGCGGGACCTGGTGTCCGGCATTCCCAAGACCACTGAGATCAATTCGGACGAGATTCGTGAGGCCCTGTCCGAGCCGGTCAATGCCATCGTGGACGCCGTCAAGATCTGCCTTGAGCGGACCCCCCCCGAGCTTGCCGCCGATATCGTGGACCGGGGAATCTTCCTGGCCGGCGGCGGTGCCCTTCTGCGTAACCTGGACATGCTCCTGCGCGAAGAGACGGGGCTGCCGGTCTTCATCGCCGACGACCCTCTCTCCTGCGTCGTTCTCGGTTCCGGCAAGGTTCTCGACGAGCTGAACCTGCTCCGCCGGGTCGCCGTCAGCTCCTGACCGGACGCCGTCCCCCCGGACGCATACACATTGTTTGCACGGCCGCACCTCACCCGATGTGCGGCCGTGCCGTCATCCCCTCTATCCAGTCACACGGCAGCATTCCGATGGCATCCTTCTCCGTCGACATACTCGTTCCCGTCTGGAACCGTCCCGTTGAGACACGCAACTGTCTCGTGTCACTCGTGGAGTCCACTCAGGAAGCTCGCCTCATCCTCATCGACAATGGCAGCGACCGGGAAACCGAACGACTCCTCGAAGAGTTCGCCGAGCGGCTCGGCGAGCGGGCCCTGCTCCTGAGGAACGATATCACCAGCGGCTTTGTTCCGGCGGTGAACCGTGGCCTGTCCCGGGCCGAAGCCCCCTTCGTCGTGATCGTGCGTAATACCACAGTTGTGGCGCCCGGCTGGCTCGAGCCACTGGTGGAACTGGCGAGGGCACGGTCCGAGATTGGTCTCGCAGTTCCCCTTCTGGTGTTGGATGCCGCCACGTCGCGCCGCGGCAGGGGGAAGCCTGATGTGACGGTAACCGAGGTCTCCCACGGCTCCTTTGCGGCGATGCTGATCCGTCGTTCCCTGTTCGAGCGCATGGGCGGCTTTGACGAAGAACTGGACGGCGATCTCTTGTGTCTCAGGGACTACTCCCGCCGGGCCCTGGCCGGAGGGTGCCTGACCCTGGCAGCCGAAGGCGTGCCGGTGGCCTTTCGGGATGAGGTGCTGCTCGGCTCGCCCACGCGCCGCCGGGAGCTGGTCAGTGCCAGCGTGGCAACGGTGGATGCCCGTTGGGGCCGCGAGGCTTCGTTCCTCGTCTATTTCCCTGCCGAGGCGGACCCGGAGGTCGTGCGCGCCCGATTCGGCGTGCTGCTGCGAGCGGCCCGCATGGGCCATCGCTTCACCGTGGCGATCGGTTGTAAACTCAGGCGGGCGGTTTCTGCCGCAGGGCTCGGTTCCCTGCACCGCAGCATCGTCGTGGAGGAACTGCCGCGCTTTTTCGCCCCCTCCGCCCTCCGCAGGATCGCGGACCGCTGTGCGGCCGAGGAGAACGACCTCGTCTGGGTGGCAGGGATCGACGGCATTGATCTGCCCGGGGAAATGTTCTTTCGTCCATTCGCGTGGCTCGAGGGGGAGGTCGATGCCCGGGAAGAGGAGCTCTACCGGCGCGAAGGGGAGCAAAATCCGGTGACAGCCCCGGCCGATTGCGTTACAGTAGCAATTTCCGACGGAACCCGCCAGGGGGATGAGCGGAAGGAGGTGGCCCAGTGATAGACGACATTACGGCACAACTGCGCGCCGGCCGACAGGTCCTGGAGGCGCTCGAACGGGAACTGGCAGGCCGCATCGCATCGTTCGCGGAGCTCCTTGCCGATTCTCTGGCAGGGGGGCGCAAGCTCCTCGTCATGGGGAACGGCGGCTCGGCTGCCGATGCCCAGCATTTCGCGGCGGAGATCGTCGGGCGCTTCAAGCTCGAGCGCCGGGGACTGCCGGCCGTGGCGCTTACCACCGATACCTCCATTCTCACCGCCATCGGCAACGACTATGGGTTCGACGCCATATTCCGCCGCCAGGTGGAAGCCCTGGCCGACGAAGGGGATGTGGTGGTGGGTATTTCCACCAGCGGCAACTCCCGCAACGTTCAGGAAGCCCTGCTCCTGGCCCGTGAGCGCGGCTGTCGTACCATCGGACTCCTGGGCCGGGACGGTGGTTCCATCCGCGATATCGTGGACCTGGATCTCACCGTGCCGAGTGCCGATACCCCCCGCATCCAGGAGGGGCACATAACCATTATTCACATCGTCTGCGACTTGGTCGAAAAGAGGCTGTTCCCATGAAATACCGTCCCGTGGACCTTTCCGGAGTCACCACCTATCCCCTTGCCGAACGGAAGAACAAGGTGAGCATCCGGCGCGATTTTGCCGGATCGGTCACGTCGGGGATGAGCGTTGCGGATCTGCTCCGGTCCCTGCCGAACCAGTTGGGCGCAGAGGCCCTCACGGGAGTCATCGGCGCCGTGGTCTCCGCCCGAGAAAAGGGGAAGCCGGTTATCCTGGCCATGGGGGCCCACGTCATCAAGTGCGGTCTTCAGCCGGTCCTGAAGGCACTGGTGGAGGCCGATGTCGTCACGGCGGTTGCCCTGAACGGCGCCGGGTCCATCCATGACTACGAGTTGTCGCTCATTGGCGAGACGAGCGAGGATGTGGGGGCGGTTCTCCACTGCGGTACCTTCGGCATGGCGGAGGAGACCGGTAGCCACATCAACCGGGCCCTCAGGGAGGGTGTCGCCCGGGGCCTGGGCTATGGCGAGTCCGTGGGACGGTTCATTGTCGAGAACAATAATCCCCACCGCGCGTCGAGCCTCCTGGCCACCTGCGTGGAGCACGATATCCCGGTGACGGTCCACGTGGCGGTCGGCACCGACATCATCCACCAGCACCCCGAGGCGGACGGCGCGGTCATCGGCGAGGCCACCTTCAGGGACTTCCGGCTGCTTACCTCCGTGGTGGCCGACCTGGGCGACGGCGGCGTCTATCTGAACGTGGGAAGCGCGGTGCTCCTGCCCGAGGTATTCCTCAAGGCCCTTTCCATCGCCCAGAATCTGGGGCACCACGTGGATCACTTCTCAACCGCCAATTTCGATATGCAGCAGCATTACCGGCCCCTGCAGAACGTGGTGAAGCGTCCCACGTCGGGCAAGGGACGGGGATACACCATCACCGGCCACCACGAGATCATGATCCCGCTTCTGGCGGCGGGCATCCTGGACCGGATACGGGGGTAGGGGAGCCATGGAGCGCAAGAACGTCGAATCTCTTTTTGCCCATGCCGGGGCGATCAACGCCCTGGTGATCGGCGACCTGATGCTCGACCAGTACCTGTGGGGCAAGGCCGAGCGGATTTCCCCGGAGGCGCCGGTTCAGGTGGTGGACGTGACCCGGGAGGAGATCCGGATCGGCGGCGCCGGCAACGTGGCCAACAACCTGGTGGCCCTCGGCTGCCGGGTGAGCGTGGCGAGCGTGGTGGGGGGGGACGAGAACGGCACCATTCTCCTCCATGCCTTTTCCGGCAAGGGGATCGACGTGACCGGCATCGTGGAGGACCCGTCGCGCACTACCAGCCGAAAGACCCGCGTCCTCGCCTCAAACCAGCAGATCGTCCGGATTGACCGGGAATCCCGGGACGAGATCGGCCCGGACAACGAGCGGCGCATCGTCGACTACCTGAACGCCCACGGCGACCGCTTCAACGTGATCCTCGTGTCGGACTATCTGAAGGGGGTCCTGACCCCGACGCTCCTGGCCGAGGTGATCGCTTTTGCCCGCAAGCGCGAAATCCCCGTCGTGGTTGATCCAAAGGGGAGCGACTACGCGAAATACCGGGGTGCCACGGTTTTGACCCCCAACCGGAAGGAGGCGGAAGCGGCCTCCGGCATCGCCATCCGCGACGATGAGAGCCTCTGCCGGGCCGGCGAGCGGCTGCTGGAGACGGCCGATCTGACCGCTCTGGTCATCACCCGGAGCGAGGAGGGGATGTCGCTCTTCCTGCGGGGCGGCCAGGTGGTGCATATTCCCACCTATGCCCGCGAGGTATTCGACGTGACCGGCGCCGGCGATACCGTGCTGGCCGTGCTCGGCATGGCCCTGGCCGGCGGGGTCGGTTTCGCCGACGGGGCCCGGCTGGCCAATGTGGCGGCCGGCGTGGCGGTGGGGAAGGTGGGCACGTCCACGGTATCTCCTGCCGAGATTGTCGGATCGCTGGGATTCCAGCACGGCGAGGGGGACGCCAAGGTCAAGAACCTGGATGTCCTCGCCGGCATCATCGCGGCGGAAAAGGCGCAGGGCAAGCGGGTGGTGTTCACCAACGGCTGTTTCGACCTTCTGCACGTGGGGCACGTCAAATATCTCCAGAAGGCCCGCAGCTTCGGCGACCTGCTGGTCCTGGGTCTCAACAGCGATGCCTCCATCCGGCGGCTCAAGGGTGAAAAGCGCCCGCTCATCGGCCAGGAGGAACGGGCCCACATCCTTGCTGCCCTGGATTGCATCGATTACGTGGTCGTTTTCGATGAAGACACTCCGCTCAACCTGATCGAGACCCTCAGACCGGCGGTGCTGGTCAAGGGAGGCGACTACACCCTCGACGGGGTAGTGGGGCGCGAGGTGGTCGAATCCTACGGAGGGCGGGTGGAACTGGTGGCCTTCGTGGACGGTCGCTCCACGACGAACATCATCGAGAAGATTCTGAAGGCCTACGGCGAGGAGTGACCGGTGACGGGTGGCAGACGCGCTGTTTTTCTCGACCGTGACGGCACCATCAATGTTGAAAAGGGCTATGTCCACCAAGCCCATGAATTCGAGTTCGTCCCCGGAGCCCCCGAGGCGATCCGGCTCCTCAACGGAGCCGGTTTTCTCGTGGTGGTGGTGACCAACCAGTCGGGGGTTGCCCGCGGATACTACGACGAGGAGGCGGTGCACCGGCTCCATCGCTTCATGGATGCCGAACTGGCCAAGGATGGTGCCTTCGTCGACGCCTACTACCTTTGTCCCCACCATCCCCACCACGGCGTGGGTCCCTACCGCATCGAGTGCTCCTGCCGCAAGCCCCTGCCGGGGATGCTTACCGGCGCCGCTCGGGACATGGACATTGATCTGGCCCGTTCGTACCTGATAGGCGACAAGATGTCCGACGTGGAAGCGGGGTTGGCTGCGGGCTGTACCTCTCTGCTCGTCCTCACCGGGTACGGTGATGACGAGTGTCCCCGGGTCCCCGCCGGGGTCCTGGTCTGTGCCGACATCCTTGCCGCCACCCGCCGGGTTATTGAGCTGGAGGGAGATAGCGTTTGACGCTGTTTTGCCCGCTGTGCTATAACTACTGATTTAAAGAGATGTTTTCGGTGTCGAGGGCACTGAAGTTCAGGAGAGTCCATGGCCATTTCCAAGGGAATCATACTTGCCGGCGGAGCCGGCAGCCGTCTGTATCCTCTCACGCTCGTCGCCAGCAAGCAGCTCCAGCCGGTCTACGACAAGCCGATGATCTACTATCCCCTTGCCACGCTCATGATGGCGGGGATCAAGGACATCCTGATCATTTCTACCCCCCACGATACCCCCCGCTTCCAGGCGCTCCTGGGCGACGGCTCCCGGTGGGGGATAACCCTTACCTACAAAGTGCAGCCCGAACCCAAGGGAATCGCCCAGGCGTTCCTGGTGGGCGAGGAGTTCATCGCCGGTGACCCGGTCTGCCTGATCCTGGGAGACAACATTTTTTACGGCAAGATGGGGCTCGACCGTCTGGTGCAGGATTTCACGACGGGAGCCTGGATCTTCGGGTACTACGTGAACGACCCCGAACGCTACGGCGTCGTCCAGTTCGACGGCAACGGCAAGGCCATCGGCATCGAGGAGAAGCCTGCCCAGCCCAAAAGCAACTATGCCGTCCCCGGCCTCTATCTCTACGACGGCAGGGTTGTGGACGTCGCCCGCAACCTGGCGCCGTCTCCCCGGGGTGAGCTGGAGATTACCGACGTGAACCTTGATTACCTGCGGCGGGGCGAACTCATGGTGGAAAGACTCGGGCGCGGTATTGCCTGGCTCGATACCGGAACCCACCAGAGCCTGCTGGAGGCATCACATTTCATCGGTACCCTCGAGGCACGCCAGGGGTTGAAGATCGCCTGCCTGGAGGAGATCGCCCTGCGTATGGGATTCATCGACTGCCGCCGGATGGCCGAGGTTATCGCCGAGACCCCCAAGTCGTCCTACCGGGACTACCTGGCCCGTATCTACAATGAAACCGAACTGTGCGGAGGTGTTGTTCATGAGCGTTAGTCCCGAGTTCACCCGCGGCAAGATCCACGACGTGGTGGTGAAGCCCCTTGGCAAGTTCCTGGACGAGCGGGGCTGGCTCGCCGAACTGTTCCGCAGCGACGAAACCGATCCCGCGACCATGCCGGTCATGGCCTACGTTTCCATGACCCGGCCGGGCATTGCCCGGGGGCCTCACGAGCACGTGGACCAGACCGACTGGTTTTGCTTTATCGGTCCGTCCAATTTCAAAGTCTATCTCTGGGACTCCCGGCCCGACTCGCCGACCCACGGCGTGAAGCAGACCCTGTTCGCGGGGATCGACGCGCCAATGTCCGTTATCGTGCCGCCGGGCGTCGTCCATGCCTACAAGAATGTCGGCGGTGTTGACGGCATTGTCTTCAACGCGCCCAACAGGCTGTATGCCGGAGAGGGAAAATCCTCACCGGTAGATGAGATCCGCCACGAGGACGTGGCCGGGTCCCCCTTCATCCTGGATTGACCATTCCGACACAATAGGCCGGATTTACGCTGACCGCAGGGGGGCATTGCCTCCCTTGCGCGTTTGTACCCGTCACGGAGTTGACGTGCGCTGCGAGCATTGAATGCTGGAGCTGATCAGAAAATATCGAGTCTATATCGTGGCGGCCGTGGCCCTGCTGGCCGCACTCACCTTCTACTCCCTGAACCTGCGCCAGAAGGAGCAGGCCAACCTGTTCGAGCGGGTGATCATCGACCTGTTTGCACCCGTTTACAATCTGGGCTCACGGGTCAGCACCTTTATGGGAAGCGTCTGGGGCGATTACATTGACCTAGTCGATGTGCGCCGCGAGAATAAGGAGTTGCGTGAGTCGGTCAAGATCCTGAACGGCCGGATCATGGAACACCGCGAGGCAATTCATGAAAACGGCCGCTTGCGGCAACTTCTCGGCTTGAAGGGAACGGTCGGACTCCCCTCGGTGGCCGCCCAGGTCATCGGAGAAGACAACTCTCCCTGGTTCAAGACGCTGGTCATCAACCGGGGCGCCGTGGATGGTCTCGCGGAAGGGATGCCGGTGGTTGCCGCCAGCGGTGTGGTCGGCCAGTTGGTCAAGGTTGCCGCGGGCAGTTCCCGGGTACTGCTGCTCACGGACCATGCCAGCGGCATAGCCGCCGTGGTGCAGCGCTCCCGCGCTCGGGGGGTGGTCAAGGGGCAGGGGGGAGGACTCTGCAGCCTCGAGTTTTCCCTGCGGGAAGAGGATGTGAAAGTCGGCGACGTGGTGGTCAGTTCCGGCATGGGAGGGATTTTCCCCAAAGGGCTGGTTATCGGTGAGGTCACCATGGTAAAGAAGGGGGAGTACGGAATCTTTCAGAACATCAACATCCGCCCCGCCGTCAATATTGCCCGGCTCGAGGAAGTACTCGTGCTGATTCCCCGGAACAATGATTAAGCTCATCTGGTACGCCATTCTCGTCTTTGCCGCGATCATCCTGCAAGTGTCCGTGATTCCGACGCACATCGCCGATCCCTTTAAACCGAACCTGCTTATTCTGTTCGTAGTGTTCATGGGGTTGCGCGAGGAGCTCGGCTGGGGAGTGCTCGCTTTTGTCCTCGGTCTTCTGCACGATTCGTTCAGCGGGCTCTACCTGGGGCTCAACGCCTTTTCCTACTTGGTCATTTTCCTGCTGTTCAGCCTCGTGGCCGGGCGCCTCTACACTGACCGCCGTTCACTCATGATCCTCGGCACCTTCTCGGCAACCATGGTCAGCGGCCTGTTCAGCCTGCTCCTGCTGCTTCTGTTTTCTTCTTCCCACGGCATCTATGCTTCGCTGCTCGAAGGCCTGGTTCCCCAGAGCCTCGTGAATGCCCTTGTCGCCTCCATCGTCTTCACCTTCACCCCCCTTGCACGGTTGGGGGACATTCGATGAACGGTCAGCGCTTCATACGCGATACGCAGGAGCCGAAGCGACAGCTGGTCGTGCTGCTTATCGCGGTGGGGGTGTTTTTCTTCATCCTCGTCACGCGGCTCTGGTACCTCCAGATTATCAAGGCTGAGGATTTTCAGAGCCTTTCCGAAAACAACCGGCTGCGCCTCGTGCCCGTCGCGGCGTCCCGCGGGACCATATTCGACCGTAACGGAGCGGTCCTGGTGAGCAACCGGCCTTCCTTCAGCGTTGCCGTCATTCCCCAGGAAGTCCGCGATCGCGATTGGCTGGTCGATCAACTGGTTACCCTCCTTGGTGCCGACAGGGATGAACTCGTCAAAAAGTGGGAGAAAGGGAAGGGACGTGCCCGCTACTATCCCATCGTTCTCGCATCGGGGATCACCCGTGACCAACTGGAGCTTCTGGAAGAGAAACGGCTCTGGCTCCCCGGCATCGAGGTCGAGATGAAGCCGGTACGTCAGTATGAGAACGGTACACTGGCGGCTCACCTGCTGGGCTACATCGGTGAAATCTCGGACGAAGAGCTGAAAAACCCGGCCTTTGTCGGCTACAATTCAGGCGATTACCTGGGCAAGAGCGGGATTGAGCGCAGCTGGGAAGAGGTGCTCCACGGCCACGACGGTGGACGGCAGATCGAGGTAGACGCCCGGGGGCGGATCCTCAGGACAATTGCCGAGACGCCCCCCACCATGGGGTCGAGCCTGGTCCTGACCATCGACGCGCAACTTCAGAAGCGGGCGGAGCAGGCTTTTGGCGACCAGGCGGGAGCTGCGGTGGTCATGGAAGTGAACACCGGCGAAATTCTGGCATTCGTCAGCAATCCCGAATTCGATCCGGCTCTGTTCGCCGGCAGGATGCCCCCCGAAATCTGGAAACAATACCTGGAAGACAAGCGCCATCCCCTGGAGAACAAGGCCTTGAAGGGGCAGTATCCGCCGGGATCGACCTACAAGATCATCACCGCTCTGGCAGGGCTTGAAGAGGGGATCATCGACGACCACACTACGGTAACCTGCAAGGGTTCTTATGCGCTAGGGAATACCACGTTTCGCTGCTGGGACAAGAAGGGGCACGGAGCGGTCGATCTGAGGCGAGCCCTTCGCGAGTCGTGCGACGTCTACTTCTATGTGCTCGGCGAGAAGCTCGGCATTGACCGGCTTTCCGCCTATGCCCAAAAGTTTGCCCTCGGTGCGCCCATGGGGGTCGGCCTGGACAATGAAAAGGGTGGGCTCATCCCCACCTCCGCCTGGAAGCTTCAGCGGCACAAAACCAGGTGGTTCCAGGGAGATACGCTGAGTGCGGCCATCGGCCAGGGCTACGTCCTCATGACCCCCATCCAGCTGGCATCAATGACCGCTGCCATTGCCACGGACGGTATCGTGTACCGGCCCCGGCTGGTAAAGCGGATCATTGACCGCGACGGCAAGGTCCTCAGGGAGTTTCAGCCGGAGATCATCACCCGGGCCGATATTTCGCCGCGCAGTTTCAAGTCGGTCAAGGAAGGACTGTGGGCTGTCGTGAACGAGTCGGGTGGTACCGGCGGCATGTCACGGATTCCTGATGTCCGGGTCGCCGGCAAGACAGGGACTTCTCAGGTCGTCAAGCTGAGAGATACGCGCGGGTTTATCCCCTATCAGTATCGCGATCACGCCCTGTTCGTGGCCTACGCCCCCTATGAGCACCCCGAAGTTGCTGTTGCGGTGGTGATCGAACACGGCGAGCACGGAGGCTCGGCGGCGGCACCCATTGCCGGCAGCATTCTGCGCGCCTACTTCGAAGGGAAGGGGGTCATCCGCCGACCGGTCAAAGCCGGGAAGGGAACTGCCGCCGGGGACGACGGCTCCGGGGAAAACGCGACATCCGACGAAGGGGCGCAGCCCCGCGAGGATCAGGAATAGACAATGATCGACCGACGACTCATCACCAACTTCGACTGGATGCTGCTGGGACTCGTGCTGCTTATCTGTGCGGTAGGAGTTGTGAATATCTACAGCGCCTCATCGTCGTACGTTCTGTCGGGCACACCTTACTATCTCAAGCAGATGTCCTGGGTTTTGGTCGGCCTCGCCATCATGCTGCTGGTCTGCAGCATCGACTACCACCTGCTGGAGGATGTTGCCTACTGGTTCTACGGCATCCTGTTCCTTCTCCTGCTCGTGGTGCTGGCTTTCGGCAAGACTTCAATGGGAGCCACCCGATGGCTTCACCTGGGATTTATCAGTGTTCAGCCATCTGAACCCATGAAAATCATAGGGATCATCACCATGGCCCGCATCCTGGCCAATATTCCGGTGTCAGGCGGCCTGGGGCTGCGGGAGCTGGCCTTCCCCGCCCTCATGATCGGTGCGCCCGCCATTCTCATCATGAAGCAGCCCGATCTCGGCACGGCGATACTTGTCATCCTCATTGCCGGATCCATGCTCGCGTTTGTCGGCATCCGTCTTTCCGCGCTGGCTGCCGTATGCATTGCCACCGTACCGGCCGTCTGGCTTGGCTGGCATTACTATCTCAGGGATTATCAGAAAAACAGGGTTCTCAATTTTCTGGATCCTGAGAGGGACCCGCTCGGCACGGGGTACCACATCATCCAGAGCAAGATTGCCGTGGGATCGGGCGGCCTGTTCGGCAAGGGATTTCTCCAGGGGACCCAGAGCCAGCTCCGCTTCCTGCCGGAACAGCACACGGACTTCGCATTTTCCGTTTTTGCCGAGGAATGGGGATTTGTGGGGAGTCTTGTTGTTCTGCTGCTTTACGCGGTGCTCACCCTGTGGGGGCTCCAGATTGCACGGCGCTGCAACGACCGTTTCGGAAGCCTCGTGGCTGTGGGCGTCACGGCAATGCTTTTCTGGCACATCATCATCAACATCGGTATGGTAATCGGACTCTTCCCCGTGGTCGGGGTGCCATTGCCTCTGTTTTCCTACGGCGGCACATCCATGATCACGTCAATGACGGGCATTGGCATTCTCCTTAACATCAGCATGCGACGCTTCATGTTCTAGGAGAAGGCGGCCCGCCTTACGCAACCTTCTTGTTGAGCAGAACAATCCCTTCAAATTCCTGAATCCAGATCGCACCACAGGTGGTGCATTCCAGCAGATTATCGGCATAGCCGTCAGAGTGCATATCAATGGCGATTCCCGTGTGATCGTTGCAGATAGGGCATTTCATGGCTCTTTTCTCCTTTGCGTTGCTTTCTTTTACTAAACTATAGAAGAGATTAGATGGGCAAACAAGAGGTAAAATACATATAAATATCACTAAAACAATAGTTTACGCCTGCAGGTGGCCTCGAAGCGTACACCGCCATTATGCTGTCTCGCTCGAACGACTAACAGCGAGGATACGAAGGGTAGTCCTAATACTCTGAATTTACGGGCGAATCGTGGATAAAACGAAATTATGTATTCATGATCGGTAGTTGGACTGATTTTCGAGAATCAGGCAGCTGAGATCGCAAAAAAAATATCAGGTGCAATTTTCAAACTGAAGTTAGGGAAATTGCGCATGAGATTCGGACTGACCCTGTTGTGACTCATCAAATCGCCTGGGATGACACCATATGCCTTCCATTGGATCAAAAATTTCGGCTCGACGCTTGCAATTTTGAGATAGTGTTAACATTAGAGGATATGGTTGTTGGTAGTAGTTGAATATATTAATTAAATGTAACATGATGTGTTTTCATTGTTTCATGTAAGTTTGGTAATGACTCAGTCGCAAGTGCCGCCTTTAAGGGTCTGGCTATTTCACGGTGACGACAGTCAATTGACGTAAAATTGACCAACTTGATCCGGTCAGATAGGTGCTGCTCGTCTGTCGCTGCTAGTTATATGCAGTAAAATAGCGTATCAGGCGAGCTTGGCGGAAGAGAACGTCAAATTCTTGTCTGGCGGGATTGCAAGTATGTGTGTTGCTAATTTGTTGCTGAACGTTAAAATGGCCTTTAAAAGTATGTTGACAAAAAGCTCTGAATAGCTACAGTACACAGTTGTGTTTATCCTACTTAATGATATATGTGATGCGATATCCCGGCCCTGCTCGCCCCCTGAACACAGCCAGGTACCATCTGAAAAATCTGCCCGAAGACCATTCCGGCCTGCGCATCGCCGGACGCAGAGACATGCGGGTCTACCGGTCAATGTGTATGCGTCCTGCTGCGGTTGTCCGATGCAGCGCCTTTTAGTCGCAGAACCATGCATTGAATTTGCCAGAGTGAGGGGACATGACATGCCGAAAGGAGGTGGCAAGGAGGAAGGAATACGTCAATCGCTTTGAATGTAATGTTTCATAATGGAGTCTTCACAAGAAAGGAGCAGAAAGGAATGAAGAAAAAGGTACTGATTGGCGCATCGCTCGCAGCCGTTGTCTTAACCGGCGCAGCAATGGTGGGTGCAGCTGTTCCGCCCCCGCCGGTAAACCAGTTCCTGGGGATCTACGATACCAAGTTTCCCAACCTGACCAAAGCCGACTGTCTCGAGTGTCACGTCAGCGACACGGTGCTCGTCCAGCAGCATCACGCCCTGATCAACACGGTTACGCCGCCGGCAAGCTGCATCAATACCTCCGGCACTGTCCCCCCGACCCTTGCCACCGGTTGCCACGTCATGGTTCCCGACGGCTCGGGCGGTTTTACCTTCCAGGATTTCAGAAACTGTTTCAACTGCCACACCCAGACTCCGCACCACACCTCTCCCGCCGCTGTTGCCAAGGACTGCAAGTACTGCCACGGCAACTTCATCGACAACCCGCTTGACGGCCACTACATTCCGACCTACAGCGCAAGCTCCGTCACTCCGATGCCGAGCGGCAGGTCTGTAACCGCTACGGATGGCAATGTTGTTATCGTTCAGGGCTGCGAAGCATGCCACCAGGCCGCACCCAACGCCATCGATCCGAAGACCAATACGGTCCGCCCGATCTTCAGCAACCAGGATACTCACCACGGCACCGGCATCACCGACTGCAACCTCTGCCACAATACGTCCTCCAATGTACCGATCCGCCAGTGCGAGGTCTGCCACGGCGTGAACTCGCTCCACAATATCCAGAAGGACAGCCCCAATGCCGCCAACCTCGGCACGGTCAAGCCGGGGCTGGAGGATCTGGGCTGGGGCCACATCGGCAACAACTGGGACTGCCAGGGCTGCCACTGGTCCTGGTTCGGTAATTCCTCGCCCTACACCAATGCCACCGTGCCCGCCATCAACGGCCAGAGCAGCTACACGGTCACCGCGGGCAAGGAAGCCGTCCTGACCATCGTCGGCTCCAGCTTCGTCAACGTCGGACCCGACGGCGTGACCACCTATCAGCCCACTGTTGCGCTCGTCAGCGGCAGCACGAGCCTGACACTCACTCCCTTCTCGGTCACCGAAAGCGAGATCAAGGTGTCCGTACCCGCCCTCGTTGAAGGCGTCTACGAGCTCCGCATCACCAAGGCCAACAAGGTCAGCAACCTTGCCAAGCTGACCGTCGCGCCGGCGCGGATCATTGCCTCCGCCACCCTTGCGACTGGCAAGACCCTTACCATTACCGGCACCGGTTTCGGACCGGCACCGAGCTCCGAGTACGACGCCGGTATCGGTGTGTACGCCGGAACCACCCAGGCAAACGTCATTTCCTGGAGCGACACCAAGGTGGTTGCCACCAGCCCGGACTTTGCAACCAACGGCTACGTGACCGTAAAAACCATCAACGGTCCGCTCTCCGGCAAAATCCTGGCGGCTCCGAAGAAAGTCAAACGGTAATACCTTTCCGACCAACGGGGCAGGGGATTCGTTCCCCTGCCCTCCATCTCCTCCCCAGACATCATTTACATGCATTCGCGATGTGATTCACCATCGTCGAACGTGAAGGGATACGTGCACCATGAGGTATCTGCTCGCCGTTACGGCTCTTTTTATCCTGCTGCCTCCTCTGGGTGACGCTTTTGCCGCCGACAGGAAGGTCATTGTAGGATTTCGCTCCACGGTGGAAAAAAGGGACGTTCGCCACAAAGAGAAGGTCTATCGGCACGGCGGTCGCGTCAAGAGGACGCACTCTGCGGTAAACGCCATATCGGCAACCCTGTCCGAAGAAGAGATCGAGCGCCTGAAGAAAGATCCCGACGTTGCCTACGTGGAGACGGACTTCGTGCTTTCGTCCATTGAACCGGCCGCGGCTTCGCCGGAGGAGTATGCCGCAGCGTGGGGCGCGCAGCACATCGGTGCCGACCAGGTTGCGGCGGCCGGCATCACCGGCGCGGGGGTCCGGGTGGCAGTGCTCGATACGGGCATTGATTACACGCATCCCGATTTGAAGGACAACTACAAGGGGGGGTACAACTTTGTAGCAGACAACAACGATCCCATGGACGACGCATACTCCCTCAGCCATGGCACCCACGTGGCCGGGATCATCGCCGCCCGCAACAACGGTACCGGTGTGGTCGGCGTCGCGCCCGCAGCGGAGCTCTATGCGGTCAAGGTGCTTAACGGCGGCCTCGGCGGAGAGTTGAGCGACATTATCGCCGGCATCGAGTGGGCCATCGAGAACCGGATGCAGGTCGTCAACATGAGCTTCGGCAGCATGGAGTTCTCCCAGGCGCTCAAGGATGTCTGCGATCTGGCCTATCGATCGGGAATCGTGCTGGTGGCTTCGGCCGGCAATTTCTCGCCGGGGGCCGTACTCTATCCCGCCGCTTTCGATTCGGTCGTGGCGGTTTCCGCCACCTACCAGGACGACACGCTTGGAACGTTTTCCAGTTACGGTCCCCAGGTCGAATTGGCCGCACCGGGGCACAATATCTATTCCACGGCGATCGGCGGCGGCTACCGCATCAACTTCGGCACATCGCAGGCCGCACCCCATGTCACCGGTGCGGCGGCGCTTCTCATCTCGGCCGGCACCACCGACACCAACGGTAACCGCTCCGTTGCCGACGAGGTCAGGCAACGACTTGCGGCAGCCGCCCGGGACCTGGGTGAAATGGGCAGGGACATCTACTATGGTTACGGCCTCGTTGACGTAGCCAAGGCCGTTCTGTCGCCGCCGAACATCGAGACGGTGGTCACCACGCCGCGGGGGAAACGGTGTGCATCTGCTGCAGCCCTTGATCTGGCGAACTCGACCTACCGGCTGGACATTACGGGAGCGACGTTGCAGGCGCTTGAAGTCCGCGTCGGGAGCGCCGACGGGCCTCTTGTGAGCTTTATCCGCTTCCGGCGTGGGACTGAAGGGGCGGTATCGTTCAGCTACACGGCATCCGGCACTGTCAGGCTGGTGCTGATCCCCCACGGCAAACCGGGAACATCGGCGCGGGTGACGGCCGTTCCGGAGCAGCTGTGAGTCGGGCGGGCACGATGAAGACAGTACGCAACCTCATTATTACCATTCTGTGCTTGCTGGGAAGCGTTCCGTCCGCGCCCGGCGCCGAAACGGCCGTCGCTCCCTCCGGCAGAGCCGCTGCGGCTGTTGTGAACGGCGCCGTCATCTTCCGGGACGAACTCGATCATTTCGTCGAATTTGCCTTGAGTCGACGGAGGGGAGCCGGGCGTAAGGTTACCGACGAGCAGAAGAAGAGAGTCGAGCGCCAGGAGCTCGATAAGCTTATTGCGATGGAGTTGCTGGCCCAGGCGGGCGAAAAGCTGAATCCTGCCGATCTGTCCAAAAAGATTCAGGCCCGCCGGGAAGCCATCGGTTCGAGCGTATCCCGGGGCGGGAGCGTGGTGGCACCGTCCGAGGACAGACTTAACGACACCGCTCGCCGCGACGTCCTTGTGGACGCCTATCTGGCCTCGCGCGGCATCGATGCGATCAAGGTTCCCGAAACGGATCTCAGGGCCTATTACGAAAAGAACAAGTCCGGTTTTAAAAAGCCTGAGACAATCGCTGTCCGGCATATCCTGGTGAAGGTCGAAAAAGAGGCTTCCCCGGAGACTCAGGCGGAGGCCCGGAAAAAGATCGAGGGCATTCGCGACCGGATTGGCGCCGGCGCCGATTTTGCCGTTCTTGCCAGCGAGAGCTCCGATTGCGCCAGTGCCGCCAAGGGCGGAGATCTGGGAGAGATTCAGCGGGGCTTCATGCCGCGCGAGTTCGACCAGGTCGCCTTTTCCCTCAAACCGGGTGAGACGAGCGGAATCGTCAAGACGCACCATGGGTTTCACATTATCAGGGTGATGGAACGGCATCCCGAAACGGTCAGGACCTTCGAAGAGATGCGGGATTTCATCGAGCAGTATCTGGCAAAGGATTACCAACGCAAGAAGGTCGAGGAAATCGTTGAAGAGCTGAAGCGCGCAGCAACAATAGATATTCGTATTCAATGACGCTATGACGGAGCCTTTTCAGTCGGGAACTGCAAGTACGAGGAGCGTGTGGAAATGAAAACTCTAGCAAGTTTGTGCAGGGCGGTCGCGGTGGCTGTGCTGGTGGGGCTCGGCATTGCCTCCGGTGTCGTGGAGGCTGCCGATTGGACTCTGTCCAGCCGGAATTCCACGGTGAATTTCGAAGATGCCTCCACCTACGGCGTATACGGCTGGACGATCGACGGCAAGCAGATAGTGAGCCAGTTGGGCTTCTACTGCCGTGTCGGGACCTCCGGGCCCGAGTATCCGCTGATATCCAATGACGTTGACGCCGAAGGCATGTTCACCGTCACGCGTCCGGCGAACCAGGCGGACCCTGCGGCGCTTGCCCTTGTCTATACCTCCCTGGACGGCACCTATTCCGTTGAAGTTGCCTATCGCCTTACGGGTGGCGCGACGGGGAGCAAAAGGTCCACCCTGAAACGAGTCATCACGATCAAGAACCTTAGAGGTTCCCCTCTTGACTTCCATTTCTATGCCTACTCCGATTACGACCTGAGTCTTCCCTTCAGTAACGACAACGTGGCCATCGTGGGGAAAAGGGCCTTCCAGTCCGGCTTCACGAGTACCAGCGACAAGAACGGCAACGGCTACAGCGTGGTTCAGTCGTCAACCCTTTCGCCCAGCAGATACGGCGTCGACATGACTCAGTTCATCGGCCTCCTCGCCAATGGCTCCACTCCTTACAATCTCGATAATTTCGGCGGCCCGTACACCAATACCAATGCGGACGTTCAGTTTGCGATCCAGTGGGACCTGGCGATCCCCGCGAACGGCTCCGTCTCCTTCGAGATTGCCGACGAGGCGTACCCCTCGAAGCCCCTGTTCCTTGCCAAGACCCATCCCGGCCAGTGCGCGGCATACGCTCAGCCGCTCACCTACACCTATACCTACGACAACACGGTCAATACCATCGATCTACACAACCTTCTGATTTCAGACAAGCTACCCGCCGGCATTGACTTTGTCTCCGCAACCAACGGGGGAGAGTACAAGGCGGACACGCGGGAGATTGTCTGGAGTTTGCCCCTGCTCGCCAAAGGCGCCGGGCAGCAGACGTTCCAGGCAACGGTCCTGTACAATTCGCCCCGTGACATCGCGGCAAACACGGCCAACAACCTGACCATGGGATTGAGCGATGAAACCTATCCCCGCTATGTGCAGGATACGATCGCGCTCTGCAACCATCCGCCGCAGATTTCCTCAGTGCCCGCAACCGTTGCGTCCGCGTCCGCCCTTTACACGTACCAGGTGCGCGCCTCCGACGCCGATGCCGGCACGGTACTGACCTACTCCTTTGACGCCGCGCCGTCGGGCATGTCAATCAGCTCGGCCGGCCTTGTCCAGTGGACCCCCACGAACAGCCAGACCGGAACCTTCCCGGTAACCGTGCGGGTGAGCGACGGTCAGCTCGCCGCTACCCAGAGCTTCTCGGTCGCCGTGGCTCCGGCCAACAGGCCGCCGGTCATTGCATCGAGTCCCGTGACAGCCGCCGTTGTGGGGCAACTCTACTCTTACACCGTCTCCGCCACGGACCCGGACGGGGACACGCTCTACTACAGCATCAGCGCGCCCACGGGCAAAACGCTTCCCACCGGCATGGCAATGGGCATGACCACCGGCACCCTCACCTGGACACCCTCAAGCTCGACACCGGCCAACTGGGATGTCATCGTGGCGGTGACTGATACGAAGTTCAACAGGACAACCCAGAGCTTCACCATTACGGTCACTGACGGCAAGGTCAACCAAGCTCCGTTGATCGCTTCCTCGCCGGTGACGAGCGCCACGGAAGGAGCCCTGTACAGTTATCAGGTGGTGGCGAGCGATCCCAACGGCGACTCCCTCACCTATGCACTCACCACTGCGCCCTCGGGCATGTCGATTGCCGCGAACGGCACCATCTCCTGGACTCCTCTCGCATCCCAGGCCGGCGCACATACGGTTGTCGTAACGGTAAGCGACGGGGCGCTCTCCGCCACCCAGACCTTTACGGTAACGGTAACGAAGCTCAATCGTGCGCCGGGCATCACGTCAACTGCCGTCACCTCGGTAAGCGAGGGTGCCGCGTACGGATACGCCGTCTCCGCCAGCGACCCGGACGGCGACGCTCTTACCTACAGTCTGACAGCATCCCCCCCGGGCATGACGATCTCGCCGGCCGGGCTCATCTCTTGGAATCCTGGTTATACCGATGCCGGCAGCTATACTGTGACGGTAAAGGTGAGCGATCCGGCTGGCCTCTTTGCCACTCAGACCTACACGCTGCTGGTGACCGACACGAACAGGGCTCCGGTGGTAACAATGCCGGCTGACCAGTCTACCCCCGAGGGGACGGCGGTCAATCTCCATATCAAGGCGTCCGATGCGGACAACAACACCCTTGCCTACAGTGCCACGGGACTTCCTCCGGGGCTTAGCATCAATTCATCTTCCGGAGTCATCACCGGCACCCTGGGTTACACGGCTGCCGGCATCTACTCTGTAAGAGTTATGGTTGGTGATGGGATAACCAGCAGCAGCGTGAGTTTTTCCTGGACCGTGACCGACGTGAACCGTGCGCCGGGTGTCATCGCTCCGGCGAACCGCACGAATGTTGAGGGGACGGTCGTCAACCTTACCGTCGCCGGCACCGACCCTGATGGTGACGCTCTTACCTACAGTGCCACGGGCCTGCCTGCGGGCCTTGCCATCAACGCTTCTACGGGTGCCATTACCGGAACCATTGACTACAGCGCCGCCGCCGGCAGCCCCTACACCGTCACCGTCACCGCCACCGACCCCTCCAACGCCAAAGGAAGCGCAAGTTTTACCTGGACCGTGACGGCCTATGTCAAGCAGACCCCGAGCATCAGTTGGGCGACTCCTGGTGCCATCACCTACGGGACAGCTCTCGGCGGCACCCAGCTCAACGCCACGGCGAGCGTGCCCGGCACCTTCGTGTACACCCCTGCCGCCGGCACTGTCCTCAACGCCGGGACCCGGACCCTGTCGGTGGTTTTCACCCCGAGCGACCCGAACGCATACACCAGCGCCAGCGCCACCGTCAGCCTGACGGTTGACAAGGCCGTTGCCTCCGTATCGCTCACCGGCCTGAGCGCCACCTATGACGGCACGCCAAAGGCCGTTGCCGCCAGCACGATCCCGCCTGGCCTCGGCATCAACCTCACCTATGCCGGGGGCAGCAGCGCGCCGACAGCCGCCGGGAGCTACCCCGTCGTCGCCACGGTCACCGATGCCAACTACAGCGGCAGCGCCACGGGAACACTCGCAATCGCCCGTGCCGTTCCCGCCATCAGTTGGGCCGAGCCGGCAGCGGTCTATGCGGGCACGGTCCTCGGGTCGAACCAGCTCAACGCCACTGCCGACGTAGCAGGCAGCTTCAGCTACAATCCCGCAGCCGGCACCGTTCTCTCCACTGCGGGCCCGGTCACCCTGACGGCCACCTTCACGCCCGCCGATGCCGTCAACTACACCACGGCCACCAGGAGCGTGAGCATCACCGTCACTATGGCGCCTCAGCAGCCTCCAGCCGTTATAAAGCCTGCGGACCAGACCAGCGACAAGGACGTAATGGTCAACCTCCAGATCCAGGCGATCGACGCAGATGGCGATGCCCTCACCTACAGTGCCTCTGGGCTGCCGACAGGTCTCAGCATCAACAGTGCTACAGGTCTCATCAGCGGCATCCCCACCACTGTGGGAACCTACACGATAACCGTTTCCGTGACCGATGGAACGGCTACGACCAGAACGACCTTTACCTGGATGGTCATCATACCGCCGACTGCTCCGGTGGTAACCAAGCCCGCCGATCAGGCCAGTCCCGAGAATGGCAGCGTCAGCCTCCAAATCCAGGCCACCGATGTCAACGGAGACGGCCTCACCTACAGTGCCGCCGGCCTGCCGCCGGGCCTCACCATGAACAGCAAAACCGGCCTGATCAGCGGTAACATACCTTATTGCAGCGCCGGTACCTACCCTGTGACCATAATGGCCAAGGACCCGGGTAACCTCAGCGGCAGTACCATGTTCTCATGGGTGGTAACCAAAACCAACGTCGCGCCGATAGTGATCAAGCCTGCCAACCAGAGCAGTCCCCTGAACAATGGCGTGAGTCTGCAGATCCAGGCCACTGACCAGAATTGCGGCGACAGCCTCATTTACAGTGCCTCGGACCTTCCCTCCGGCCTTGCCATCAACTCCGGTTCGGGTCTCATCAGTGGCACCGCCACCGTCGCCGGGGCGTACAATGTCGTTGTCACCGTGGGAGACGGCATGACGACGTCAAGTACAACATTCAGTTGGACCGTGAACAGTCAGGTCGTCAACGAGCCGCCGGTGATCATTTCCTCCCCGATCCTGATCGCGGAAAAGGAGAAGGCGTACCGCTACGACGTCAACGCCGTTGATCCCAATAACGATGCGCTGACTTACCGGCTCATCCAACGCCCCTCGCGTATGACCATCAGTTCTTCCACTGGCCTCATTTCGTGGACGCCCCAAGATACTGGCAGCTACACGGTAACGGTAGAGGTGGCGGATGCGAAGGGACTGAAGGCAACCCAGAGCTATACGCTGCGGGTCATAACCAGCAACAGCGCTCCAACAGTTACGAATCCCGGCAATCAGACGTCATGGGAAGAGAAACCGGTTAATCTCCAGATCAGAGCCAGCGACAGCAACGGCGACAAGATCTTCTACAGTGCCACGGGCCTTCCCGCCGGTCTCAGCATCAACGAGTCCACCGGGCTCATCAGCGGCACCACTGCTGCCGGAGCAGCGGCAGCTGGGCCCTTTACCGTGACCGTGACCGTAAGTGACGGGTCCGCCTCGACGAGTACCGTCTTTGCTTGGACAGTGATCCCTGCAGTCGTCAACCTGCCGCCGGTCGTCACTTCTGCCCCGGCCACAGCGGCGATTCGCAATAAGATCTATCGGTACGACGTAAACACAACGGACCCCAACGGCGATACCGTTACCTACAAGCTGGTGACACGCCCTTCGGGGATGAGCATCAGTTCCTCGACCGGACTCATCCAGTGGACTCCGAAGGATACGGGTACCTATCCGGTCAAGGTCGAAGTGTCCGACGCCAAGGGGCTGAAGGCATACCAGTCCTTCACCGTGACAGTGTATCGCAGGAGTTCCGATGTTCCCGCGGGCGCGGTCATCGGCTTCAGTGCCCAATCGATTATGGATGCCTTTGACGCAAACGGTAATGGTGTGGTGACGCCCGGCGACTTCATGCAGATACTCAGAAGGGGGGAAGCCGGTTCCATCCTTCCGGATAGTAACGGCAACGGCAGGATTGACGGCCACGACATCCGGACATATCTGGGCGAGATGCTCTGATGGTAGCGGCCGTGATCGACGGTTCGTTCTGATCCGGATCCTTCGTGGAGAGATGACGAGAAGAGGGGGGCACGACATGCCTCCCTCGTTCTTTTTCGGCACGGCATCGGATCCGGCGCTCCCGTGACGAACAGCATTACCGTTGCCGTTATTTCCGGAACCATGCTATAAGATAACAACATCTGTACAGAGAGGCTCATTTGAAGGTATCGTTTCTTCGTCGGTTCTGGGTGACGTTTTCCGCATTCGTCGTCGGCAGCTACGCATCGCTCATCAACAGGTTCCGCGTCAAGGGGGTGGAACATATCCCCCGGGACGGCGGAGCCCTTATCGCATCCAACCATATCTCGGCCTACGAGACCATCTTTCTCCCCTGGGCGATTCTGCGTTACCATCCATTCCGAATGGTCTGGGCTCCTGCCAAGGAGGAGCTCTTTGCCAAGCCCTTCCAGCGTTTTCTCTACAGCTCGTGGGGTGCCTTCCCGGTCAAGCGGGGCAGGGACGTCCGTGCCGGCAAGACCATAAACGATCTGCTCCGGACCGAAAAGGTTATGCTCTTTCCCGAAGGAACCCGCCACAAAGACGGCGTGCTCGGCAAGGGGAACCGCGGGGTCGGGAAGATTATCTACGACACCCGGGTCACCGTTATTCCCACGGCACTCATCGGCCTCAACCGATGGAAGTTTCCCGGCTTGGGGCAGGAGGGCATGGTTGTGTTCGGTGCCCCTCTGGAACTGGACGATCTTTTTGCCCGAGATGACTGCAAGGAAACCCACCAACTGATCGTGGATCGGGTAATGGCTGCCATTGCCGACTTGCTCAAGGGGGAGGATGCCTATGTCGGCAGAAGTTGAGGTGTTCTGCGACGGCGCCTGTAGTGGTAACCCCGGAGTGGGGGGATACGGCGCGATCCTGCGTTACGGCAGCGCGGAAAAGGAGCTTTCGGGCGCCGATGGCGATACAACCAACAACCGGATGGAGCTTACCGCTGCCATCAGGGCGCTGGAAGCCCTCAGCCGTCCCTGTGCCGTGACGATCACCACCGATTCCCAATATCTGGTGAAGGGGATGACTGAATGGCTTTCCGGTTGGGTGCGTCGGGGATGGGTGAACAGCAAGAAGGAACCGGTCCTGAACCGTGATCTCTGGGAGCGGCTCAGGGAGCTGACCGGGAAGCATCAGGTCAGGTGGGTCTGGGTACGAGGCCACAACGGACACCCGGAGAACGAGCGGTGCGATGCCCTGGCGCGCCGTGCCATCGATGCGTACCGGAACGAACGCCGGTAGCGTGTGGCAGGGAGCCATGACCTATTTCGTAGTGGAAGTGACGGACCAGGAGATCCGGCGGGAGAAGGACAAAGCCCGAGAACTGCGCCGGAGCCGCTGGTGGCAGACAGTCATCAGCCGCCGTACGTGCCACTGGTGCGGGGGGGATTTCCCGCCCGAAGAGTTGACCATGGACCACGTGGTTCCCATCGTGCGCGGCGGCAAAAGCAGCAGGGGAAACGTGGTACCGGCCTGCAAGGAATGCAATAACCGGAAGAAATACCTCCTCCCCCTGGAGTGGGAAGAGTATCTCGAAAAGGCGAGGAATGGCGGTGAGCAGTAACGGCGGGGCCATCAAGGCGGTAATCTACGATTGTGACGGGGTCATGTTCGACTCATTCGAGGCGAACCTCGCGTTTTACCAGCGGATCATGGAGATGATGGGCCGCCCCCGGCTCAGCAGGGATAACGAGGAGCAGATGCGCATCCTCCACACGTACGCCAATCGGGAGGTGCTGGCCCATTTCTTCCCGTCACCCGGCGACTGGGAGGAGGCGGTCCGGTGTGCCGGCGCCATCGACTACCGGGAACTGGTCCCGCTCATGATCATGGAGGAGGGATTCCGCGAGGCCCTCGACACCCTGAAGGGGAGGGTGGGGCTCGGTGTCTGCACCAACCGGTCGACCTCCATGGACATGGTGCTCCGGTTGTTCAGTCTCGACTCCTATTTCAGCATTGTCATGACCGCGTCACGGGTGACGAACCCAAAACCCCACCCGGAACCCCTGCTGAAGGTGCTCGAACACTTCGGCATCGGCCCACGGGAGGCCCTGTTCGTGGGTGATTCCGAGGTGGACCGGTTGTCGGCCGAGGCTGCCGGCGTCCCCTTCGTGGCCTACAAGGCCCCGCTCCCCGCCGCGTACCGGATGGAGCACCACCGCGAGATCATAGACCTTCTCGGGTGACCGGGCCGCCCGGCACCGCCCCCCCTCATACGCCCAGCACCTCGGCCAAGCGCAGCACCTCGTCCTGAGGACGCTTCTCACCCTTGATGACATCCTCCAGGGGGGTGGCGAGGATTGCATTGCAGGACAGTCCCACCATCACTCCCCACGTGCCTGTCACCAGCAGCTCAACTGATTTCTTTCCCAAGCGGCTCGCCAACAGCCGGTCAAATACCGTCGGCGCGCCTCCGCGCTGGTAGTGACCCAGCACCGTCACCCGCGTCTCGAAGCCGATGGCGTCCTTGATGCTGTTGGCGATTTCATGGCCATGACCGGCCCCCTCCGCCAGAATGATGATGGCATTGTCGCGCCCTTCCTCGTAGCGTGCCCGCAACTGCTGACAGATCTCGGCCAGATCGTATTCCCGTTCGGGGACCAGTGCGTACTCGGCGCCGGTGGCGATGGCGGAGATGCTGGCAAGGTAGCCCGAATGGCGCCCCATAACCTCGATGACAAAGGCCCGCGCGTGAGAGCTGGCCGTGTCCTTGATACAGTCAACGGCGTAGATGATGTTGTTGAGGGCCGTGTCAACCCCCAGTGCCATATCGGTGAACGGGATGTCGTTGTCGATGCTGGCGGGAATGCCTACCACCGGCAATCCCAGACGGTTCAAGGCCAGGGCACCGGTGAGCGACCCGTCGCCGCCCATTACAACCATTCCCTCGACGCCGAGGGCCTTCAGGTTGTTCAGGGCCGTGCGCTGTCCTTCCGGTGTTTTGAACTCGGGGGAGCGAGCCGACTGGAGAAAGGTGCCCCCCCGGTGGAGAATGCCCGAGACCGCCTTGGTGTCCAGGGGGATGGCATCCCCCTTCATGAGCCCAAGGTAGCCCTTGCGGAAACCGACCACTTCGATATTCATGCGGATAGCCGTGCGCACCGCGGCCCGGATAGCGGCGTTCATGCCCGAGCAGTCGCCGCCGCTGGTGAGTATGCCGATTTTTTTCATTCGCTGTCGTTCTCCTTCAGTGTGCGGATGTAGTCCATGCGTTCTTTTATGGTCTTCTCGTAGCCGTGCCCCCGCGGGGCATAAAATCGTTTTCCTTCAAGCCGTTCCGGCAGATAGTTCTGGGGCGTGTAGCCTGCCTCATAGTCATGGGCATATTTGTACCCCTTATGGTAGCCCAGGTCCTTCATGAGCCGTGTGGGCGCATTACGGATGTGAAGCGGCACCGGCAGGGCTCCGCTCTTCCTGACTTCAGCCAGGGCCGCGTCAATGCCGGCGTAGGAGGCGTTTGACTTGGGCGCGGTGGCCAGATAGGTGGCGGCCTGGGCAATGATGATCCGTCCCTCGGGCATGCCCACGAGCTGAAACCCCTGGAGTGCCGCCACGGCTACCTGGAGCGCCCGGGGGTCGGCGTTGCCGATGTCTTCGCTGGCCAGGATCACCATCCGCCGCAGGATGAAGAGAGGGTCCTCGCCGGCCTCGATCATGCGGGCGAGCCAGTAGAGGGCGCCGTCCGGATCGCTGCCGCGCATGGACTTGATGAACGCGGAGATCACATTGTAGTGCTCTTCGCCCCCCTTGTCATAGAGCAGCGGCTTTTTCTGAATCGCCTCGCGGACGGACTCCAGGTCGATCCGGCCGTTTTTTACCAGACGGGCTGCCGTTTCCAGGGTGTTCAGAGCGACCCTGCCGTCGCCGCCCGACTGCTCTGCCATGAAGGCAAGGGCATCGTCGTCCGCGGCAAGGCCGCTCGCGCCGAGGCCGCGTTCAGGATCGGCCAGGGCACTCCGCAGGATCTGCTCCACATTTTCCTGCGAAAGGGGATTGAGCACGAGCACCTTGCAGCGGGAGAGGAGTGGCGCCACCACCTCGAAGGAGGGATTCTCGGTGGTGGCGCCGATGATGGTGAAGGTTCCCCGTTCCACGTAGGGGAGGAACGCATCCTGCTGGCTTTTGTTGAATCGGTGGATCTCATCCACAAAGAGGATGGTGTTGCGGCCCCGGTACTTTTTTTCCTCCTCCGCTTCCTTTACTATCTCGCGGATTTCCTTGATTCCCGAGAGGATGGCGGAAAAGAAGATGAAGTGAGATTTTGTTGCATTGGCGATGACCCGGGCGAGGGTTGTTTTGCCCGAGCCCGGAGGGCCCCAGAAGATGAGGGAGGTGAGAGTGTCCGACTCGATCAGTCGGCGCAGGAGTTTCCCTTCGCCCAGCAAGTGCTCCTGTCCCACGTACTCGTCTAGGGTGCGGGGACGCATCCGTTCGGCGAGGGGAGCATTCCTCAGGGCTTCTGCTGCAGCGGGTGCATCAAAGAGGTCCATGTCGTGATCGTGGCCGGTTGTGCGCTGACCGCCGCTCTTACGCCGGGCCGTCATGCTTGCGGAACTCGAGAACGGGCCGGACTTCCATCTGCTCCACGCCCCAGATGTCGCGGGCGTACTCGGCGATGGTCCGATCGCTGGAAAACTTGCCCATGCCGGCACAGTTGAGGATCGCCCTGCGGGCCCACTCGTCCGGGTCCAGGTAGAGCCGGCTCACCTCTTCCTGGCAGGCCACGTAGGAGGCATAATCGGCCAGCAGCATGTAGTTGTCGCCCTGGTTGAGAAGGGCATCGACGACGGGGCGGAAGAGGTCCGGCGTGGCCGGCGAGAAGAAGCCTTCGGCAATCTGGTCCAGCACCCGTTTGAGCTCGGGAATCCGGTGGTAGTAATCCCTCGGGTCGTAGCCCCGCCGGCGCAGTTCATCGACTTCACCGGCGGTCATGCCGAAGATGAAGATGTTTTCGCGCCCAACTTCCTCCATGATTTCGATGTTGGCCCCGTCCAGAGTCCCGATGGTGAGAGCCCCGTTCAGGGCGAACTTCATGTTGCCGGTGCCCGACGCCTCGGTGCCGGCAGTGGAAATCTGTTCCGAAAGGTCCGAGGCAGGGAATATCTTCTCCGCCAGCGACACGCTGTAGTTGGCCAGGAACACCACCTTGAGACGGTCTCCCACGTCCGGGTCATTGTTGACCACGTCGCCGACCGCATTGATCAACCGGATGATGAGCTTGGCCAGGGCGTAGGCCGGTGCCGCCTTGCCGCTGAAAATGACGGTGCGGGGGACGAAGTCTCCCGCGGGGGCTGCCTTGATCCTGTTGTAGAGCGTGATGACGTGGAGCACGTTCAGCAATTGCCGCTTGTATTCGTGGATCCGCTTGACCTGACAGTCGAAGAGGGAGTCTACGTTCACCTGGAGTTCATTGTTCCGGAATATGTAGTCGGCCAGCCGCTTTTTGTTCTCCTGCTTCACCCGCTGCCAGGCATGAATGAAATCCCGGTCTTTCGCAAGGTCAGCGAGTTTGCGCAACTGGTCCAGATCGGTGATCCAGCCGTCGCCGATCGCGCGGCTGATTAGTCCCGCCTGCCCCGGGTTGGCGCTTTTCAGCCAGCGGCGCTGGGTGATGCCGTTGGTTTTGTTGTTGAACCGCTCGGGCCACATCTCGAAAAAGTCGGTAAATACCTTTTCCTTGAGGATTTCAGTGTGGAGCGCCGCCACGCCGTTCACCGAGTGACTGCCGACAATGGCCAGATGCGCCATGCGGATTTTGCGCTCCCAGTGCTCCTCCACCAGCGACATCCGCTCCAGACGGCCCGTGTCACCCGGGAAGTGTTGGCGGACCTGAGCCAGGAACCGGTCGTTGATTTCGTAGATGATCTGGAGGTGGCGGGGGAGAATCTGCTCCAGGAACCAGACCGGCCACTTTTCCAGGGCTTCGGGGAGGATGGTGTGGTTGGTGTAGGCAAAGGTCCGGGTGGTGATGTCCCACGCGGTATCCCAGTCGAGCCGTTCCCGGTCCATGAGCAGCCGCATCATCTCGGGAATGGCCAGGGAGGGGTGGGTGTCGTTCAACTGGATGGCCACCTTGTCGGGGATCAGGCGCAGGTCGCTGTGATTCTTGCGGAAACGGTAGATCACATCCTGGATGGTGGCCGAGGCGAGAAAATACTCCTGCTTGAAACGGAGTTCCTTGCCCTCGGGGATGTGGTCTGCCGGATAGAGCACCTTCGATATGTTCTCGGACAGCATCTTCTTTTCAACGGCCCGGATGTAGTTCCCCTCGTTAAAGAAGGTCAGGTCGAAGTCCCGCGAGGACTTGGCCGTCCACAGCCGCATGGTGTTCACTGAGTTAGTGCCGAAACCGGGGATCGGGGTGTCGTAGGCCATGGCCATGACATCCTCGGTGTCGATCCAGGCGAAGACGGTGTTCCCTTCAGCGTTCTTGCGTTCTACAACCCGGCCGTAGAACTTGACCGGGTGAAGGTGCTCCTGCCGGTCCAGCTCCCAGGGATTGCGGTAGCGGAGCCAGTTGTCCGGGTATTCCACCTGGGCCCCGTCCACGATATTCTGGCGGAAGATGCCGTACTCGTAGCGGATGCCGTAACCGTAGCCCGGAATCCCCATAGTGGCCATGGAGTCGAGGAAGCAGGCAGCGAGTCGGCCCAGGCCGCCGTTGCCGAGCCCTGCGTCCTGTTCCTGGTCGATGAGGACATCCAGATCGAAGCCGAGGGAGTTCATGGCGTCACGGAAATCGTCCAGCAGCCCCAGGTTTACGAGGCTGTTCTCCAGGGTCCGCCCCATGAGGAATTCCATTGAGAGATAGTAGATCCTCTTGGGGTCCTGATTGTAGTAGGCCTGCTGGGTGTCGAGCCATCGCTCCACCATCCGGTCGCGGACCGCATAGGCCAAGGCGTTGAAGATGTCATGCCGTGTCGCTGAGTATTTGTCCTTGCCGAGGGTGTACTCCAGGTGTTCCAGAAAAGACTTGATGATGAGCATCAGGGTGTCGAGTTCGGCGGACTGCTCGGAGGGGGGAAGCGTCTCGTCCATCATGGGGGCACCTTTCAATTGGGAAAACAAGCGGATAGCATAGGCAGGTCCAGGCGCTAAACGGCCGAATTTCCATTGGACATGCCACCTGATCTGTGTTAGTAAAATTCAAGTTTATACCATATCCGGAAGGCCGCACGAATGAAAAAAATCGCTATCTTCGCCAAGGTTCACGATCCCCGCTGCCAGGGCGTGGCGAGCGAGCTGATCGCCTGGCTGGAGGCGCGGGGACTGATTCCGCTGGTGGAGGCCCATTTGGCGCGCCACTTGGGGGGGCGGCAGGGCATCGTCCCCGAGGACATTCCCGTGCTGGCCGATATGGCGGTGGTCCTCGGCGGCGACGGGACCCTCATTTCCGCGGCGCGGCTCATCGGGTCCCGCCAGATTCCCATTCTCGGCGTCAACCTGGGCAGTCTCGGCTTTCTGACCGAGATCACCCTGGACGAGCTCTATCCGGTGCTGGAATCCTGTCTCTCGGGCGATTTTCAGGTGACCGAGCGGATGATGCTTACCGTGTCCGTAGAGCGTAACGGCGAGGAGATCTGTTCCCACCGGGTTCTGAACGATGTGGTCATCAACAAGGGAGCCCTTGCCAGGATCATCGACATGGAGACGGAGGTGAGCGGCATCCGGCTCACCACCTACAAGGCCGACGGCCTCATTATTTCAACTCCCACGGGTTCCACCGGCTACAGCCTTTCGGCCAACGGACCCATCGTTCATCCGTCACTGGAGTGCATCACGATCACCCCCATCTGTCCCCACACCCTCACCAACCGTCCCATCGTGCTCGAGTCGAGTTCAGGAGTAACCGTCTGGCTCCGCTCCAAGGACGAGGATGTCTACCTGACGCTGGACGGCCAGGTGGGGATGGAGCTGAAATGCGGCGACGCGGTGCATGTGCGCCGGGCGGCCCACAGGACCCGGCTCGTCATGTCCCGCAGCCGCAACTACTTCGAGGTACTCCGGACCAAGCTCAAGTGGGGGGAGCGGTAGTGCTGACCGATCTCTCCATCAGGAACCTCGCCATCATCGATTCCCTTCATGTTTCCTTCGACCGGGGGCTCACCGTCCTTACGGGCGAGACCGGCGCGGGCAAATCGATCATCATCGATGCCGTGAACCTTATTATGGGGGGGCGCGCCTCGGCTGAGCTGGTCCGGACCGGCGAGGAAGAGGCAACGGTAGAAGCTCTTTTTTCCCTGCCGACCGATGCGCCACTCGGGCAGCGGCTGGCGGCGATGGGACTCGATTGCGACGGCGAGCTGCTGGTGAAGCGGGTCGTGTCACGGTCGGGACGCAATCGGGTCTTCATCGGCGGCGGTCTCTCCACCCTGGCAATGCTGTCGGATATCTCCCGCGAACTCGTCAATATTTACGGCCAGCACGAGTCCCAGACCCTGCTGCGGCCCGAGAACCACCTGAGGCTGCTGGACGGCTTCGCCGGCCTCGATTCCCTGCGGGCCGACTATGCGGCCATCTTCGACCGGTACCGGGAGACCGAAGCCCGGCTCAGGGAGCTGGACGAGGGTGAGCGGGAGGCTGCCCGGCGCCTGGACCTCTTGAGCTTCCAGGTGGAGGAGATCCACGCCGCAGCCCTGGCGCCGGGCGAGGAAGAGGCCCTGGCCGGGGAGCGGGAACTGCTCGTCAATGCCGAGCGGCTCAGCCGGGGGAGCGAAGAGGCCTATGAAGCCCTGTACGGCGACGAGTCTTCGGTTCTGCACCTGCTTGCCCGAGTGAAGGGTAGGGTTGCCGAAATATCCGGGGTTGATGCCTCACTGGCCCCGCTGTTGGACGTTGTGGAATCGGCGGCGGCTCAACTGGAGGATGCGGCCCTGACCCTGCGGGGCTACGGTGCGCGCATCGAGGCCGACCCGGCCCGACTGGAGGCGGTGGACGAGCGGCTCGATCTGATCCGGCGCCTGAAGAAGAAATACGCCCCCACCGTGGAAGAGATCATCGCCTATGGCGAGGAAGCGGCCCGGGAGATGGAACTGCTTCTCAACCGCGACCGGACCCGCAGCGATCTCGACCGGGAGCTGGAAACCCTGGCCGGCCGGGTGAGGGAAACGGGGCATGGTCTCTCGGCAAAGCGGCACGAAGCGGCAAAGCGGCTCAAGGCCGCCATGGAGCGGGAGATCCACGAGCTTGCAATGAAGCACGCCCTGTTCGACGTGGCGTTCGAGGAACTGCCCGAACCGCGCCAGACGGGGCTCGACAGCGTAACCTTCCTGTTTTCCCCGAATCCGGGGGAAGAACCGAAACCCCTGGCGCGGATTGCCTCCGGTGGGGAGCTTTCGCGACTCATGCTGGCCCTCAAGCAGGTCCACCCCGAGAGCGACGTGCCGACCCTCATTTTCGACGAGGTGGATACCGGCATTGGCGGCGCCACATCGGCCCTGGTGGGGGAGAAGCTCAAGCGGGTAAGCCGTGCCCAGCAGGTCCTCTGCATCACCCATCACCCCCAGGTTGCCGCCTTTGCCGATCGGCACTACAAGGTGGAAAAGCGGGTTGAAGGCGGACGGACCGCCACGGCGGTCACCCCTCTCGAAGGGGAGGACCGGGTCGCGGAAATGGCACGAATGCTCGGCGGAGTGACCATCACCGGCACCACCCTCGATCATGCCCGGGAGATGATCGAGGGCGCCCGCAGGGCTGCTGTCGGGGGCTGACACTCGCGCCGGCACCGTTATCTGGTACACTTATGCGGATATGTAATTTTCATGAGGAGCTAGGCAGATGCAAACCATTCCCATAGCCCTCGCCGCGCCGGACATGGTTTTGGCCCGGGAGGTGAAGCGGGCTGACAACCCACAGGGTCCACCGATCTGCGGCAAGGGAACCGTTATCACAGCGGCCCTGTTGGAGCGGCTGCGTAATCTCGGGGTGAAGACTCTCACCGTTGAGGGCAGGCCGGTTGAGCTCGAAGGTGAAAAGTCCCTCGACGACATGCTGGCCGATCTGGACCGGCGTTTCAGCAAAGTGGAGGGGAATCCGCTCATGCAGCGGCTCAAGGAACTGTTCCAGGCGGGCATCGTCCGCTCCGTGGAGGGTGGCGGTGAACGATAAGCGGACCGAGATTTTCGAGATCATCCGTGACACGAGCACGCTCCCGACGCTTCCCGGCATCGTGACACGGCTCCAGGCCCTGTCGGAAAACCGCAAGTCGACCATTCAGGAAATGGCGCAACTCGTCTCCTCTGACCAGATCCTGTCGGCGCGGGTGCTGCGTCTGGTGAACTCCCCCTCCTACGGGTTCTACCGGGTTTCCACCATTTCCAACGCCCTGATCCTCCTGGGCGTGAATGTCATCAAGAGTCTGGCGCTTAGCTCCTCCATCTTCGAAATCATGGAGAAGACCATCGTTGGGCTTTGGGAGCACTCCCTCGGCGCCGGCGTGGCTGCGAACATCATTGCCCGCCGCCTGAAGCTCCCCGAGGTGGAGGAAATCTCCACGGCAGCGCTTCTGCACGACATCGGCAAGGTGATCATCAAGGAGAAATGCCCCGAGGACTACGCCCGTGTCGCCATGCTCATGGAGAGGAAGGGACTGGCCATGCTGGACGCGGAGCGGGAGCTGCTGGGAACCGATCACGCGGAGGTGGGGGAGTGGCTCGTGCGGAGCTGGTACCTGCCGGACAAGCTGAGCGAGCCCGTGGCCTGTCACCACGACGTGGCACGCTCATCGACCCACCAGGTCAAGACCGCCGTGGTCCATCTGGCCGATGTGCTCGTGAAGGCCAGCGGCTTCGGTTTCAGCGGCGACGAGTATGTCCCCCAGATCCAGCCCGAGGCGTGGCAGAGGCTGGGCATGACCGAGGGCGACCTGGTTGCCATTGTGGAAGAGCTGGAGGACCGGCTGATCGAAACGAAGAACTTCAGTCTGGAGATACAGGCCGTCGATGAGATCTGACCTGAGAATAGCCATCGTTGCCAATGAAAAGCGGGGGGACGGCAATATCGAGCTCCGCCTCCAGAGTAAAGGGTATCAGGTGGTGACCCTGACGACCCCCTCCAGCGTCATGGGATTCATCTACTCGGATCCCCCCGACGTGATCCTCATGGATCTCTCCTCGCCCGACGAGGCGTTCCTGGGCATTATCAGGAGCCTCAAGGACGACTTTTTCTTCAGCACCATTCCGGTCATCGGCATGATGCCGGAGCCGGCGGCAGAGTTTTTCGACTGGGATGAGTATCCCCTGGATGATTTCGTTACCTTCCCCCTGAATTTCCGGGAGCTTTTTACCCGCATCGTTCTGTCGCTGCGGCGGCTGCGGCGGGTTTTCGACAACAATCCTCTCACCAGGCTGCCGGGCAACACCTCCATTCAGCGCGCCATCGAGCAGACGGTGGGCAAGCCCATGGCGGTCTGCTATGTGGACATCAACCACTTCAAGCAGTATAACGATGTCTACGGTTTCGCCCACGGCGACGAGGTCCTGAGGATGCTCGGCCGCATCATGTCCAACGCCGTGAAGGACGCAGGCGACGGCTTCGCGGGACACATCGGCGGGGACGATTTCGTCTTTATCGTCCCCTTCGACCAGGCCGAGGTGGTTGCCGGGCGGATCATCGCCAATTTCACTGCCGTGGTTTCGGAACTCTTCAACGAGGAGGAAAAGCGTAATGGCTTTTTCCTGGCCCACGACCGCAAGGGGAACGAGGAGAAGGTCCCCCTCATGGGGGTCGCCATCGCCATCGTTCCCACGGACTCTCCCAAAATCGGCCACTACGCCAAGGTGGCCGAGGTGGCGGCAGAGCTCAAGACCCTTGCCAAGCAATCCCACAAGAGCTGCTTTGTCGTCGACCGACGTAAGTACTGATCCGTTTTCCATCTTCATTCCATCACGCAAGGAGATACCGCGCCATGCTCCGCAAGGCCCAGATTGCCGACGTCAAGGATATACAGAAGCTTCTCACCCACTTCGCCAGCCGGGGCGATATGCTCTCCCGCTCACTGTCGGAGCTGTATGAGGCGATCCGCGATTTTTACGTCTGGGAGGAAAACGGTGTGGTGCTCGGCGCCGCCGCCCTCCATATCATGTGGGAAGACCTGGCAGAGATCCGGTCCGTGGCCGTGTCCGAGGATGCGGGGCGCAAGGGGATCGGTACCATGCTCGTGCAGGCCTGTATCGACGAGGCTAGGCAATTGGGGCTCAAGCGCGTATTCTGCCTCACCTACAAGCCCGATTTCTTCGGCAAGTTCGGTATGAGGATCGTGGACAAGTCGGAGTTGCCCCACAAGGTCTGGACCGACTGCATCAAGTGCGTCAAGTTCCCCGACTGCGATGAAATCGCGATGATTCTTGATCTCTGAGAGGTTTCCATGGATACCGCCGGCATGATCAGCGCCGTTCAAGAAATACTCGCCAACCGTTCCCTGGACGGATGGGAGATAACCGCCGCATCGTCGCACATTCTTTCTATCGAGGTGAAGGAACAAAAGGTCGATACCTTCAAGTGTTCCGCCCCGCTGGGGGTGAGCGTGCGCGTGCTGAAGAACGGCGGCATGGGGTTCTCCTTTTCCACAAGCATGGCACCGGAGGACTTGGCGCGCATGGTGGACAACGCCCTTGTGGGTGCCGAAAGCCAGACCCCGGACGCGGACCACGGTTTCCCCGACCCGCCGGCGGTATATCCCGATGTTCCGGGGCTGTTCGACGACGGGCTTGCTGCCGTGGCCGAAGAGGCAAAGATTGCCGTCGCACTCGACCTTGAGCGGCTTACCCTGGCGGCCGATCCGCGGGTGCGGAAGGTGCGGAAAGCCACCTATGGTGATTCCATGGTGGAGACTATGGTGGTCAATTCCCGGGGCGTCAGCTGCCGCTACCGGGGAACATCGGTGTCGGCCAGCGTGACGGCCGTTGCCGAGGAAAACGGTCAGTCCCAGATGGGGTGGGATTTCGATTTCTCATCCCGCTTCGACGGCATTTCGGTGGAGCGGATCGTTGCCGGCGCAGTTGCCAAGGCGACCGGCCTCCTGGGCGCCGCCACGGTGCCGACCATGCGCTGCCCCGCGGTGCTCGACACCTACGTGGCCACCGAGATCCTCGAAGTGCTGGCACCGGCATTCCTGGCCGAGAGCGTTCAAAAGGGCAAGTCGCTCCTGGCGGGCAAGCGGGGCGAGATGATCGTTGCGCCGCTGCTCACCATCCGGGACGACGGTACCCTGCCCGGCGGCATGGGAACCGCTCCCTTCGATGCGGAGGGCGTGCCCAAGCGGAATACGGTTCTGGTGCAAAACGGGCGGCTCGACAGCTATCTCTACGATACGCTCCGGGCGCGCAAGGAGGGGGTCGCCCCTACCGGAAACGCCATTCGCAGCGGCATCAAATCGCCGCCGCACATGGGGGTATCCAATCTCTTCATCGAGAACGGCACCGAAGCTCCCGAAGCGCTCCTGGCGGGAATCACGCGGGGAGTGCTGCTGACCGAGGTAATGGGGATGCATACCGCCAATACCATTTCGGGTGACTTCTCCGTGGGCGCAGCGGGCTTCCTGGTGGAGGACGGACGCGTGACCCGGCCGGTGAAGGGGATCGCCATTGCGGGCAACATCTTGGAGCTGTTCAGGGGGGTCGAGGCGGTGGGGAATGACCTGCGCTTCTACGGTACCGTGGGCTCGCCGTCGTTGCGGATTGCCGCCCTGGACGTGAGCGGGGAGTAAGTCCGGCCGCGCCATTTGCCGTATACCGAGGAAAAAGCACAAACAGCCGCCCGGCATGACCGGCGCGGCTGTTTTTCGTGGGGGACGTTCTGGTGCGTGGGTGGCCCGTTACATGTACACCATCACGCGGAGAGCGAACTTGCCGTCCAGACTCATGAAGGGAATGGTAACCCCCTTGCACTGGACGTTCATGCTGGAGCTGCCGCCCGACTGATCCTGCGACGTGCCCTCGGCAACGGTACGCAGCATGCCGGAGACGATGAGGGGGAGCCCAAGGGCCACATTGCCGTATTGTTCATGGTACTTGGTCTTGAATACCCCGGCGATGTTGTTGGTCAGTTCGCCGATGGCATCTCTGATGGACTCCTCGTCGGGTTCGTCGAGCATGAGCAGCTCCTTGGCGATCGTTACCGCTGCAGTGCTCTCCGCCGCCAGGATGATATAGCCCACCCTGTCGCCCGCAACACCGACGATACCGACCACGTCGGAATCGACGGGATCTACCTTCCGCTCAACCTTTCCCGCGAATATGTCGACGCTCAGGTAGTTTTTGAAGGTGTCCTGGGTGGCGGACATGATGGTGAACATGATTTCTTCGAAGGTGATTGCGGACATGGGCGTTCCCCTTGATCAGTGGTTTCTGAGTTTTCTCATCGCCCAGCAGCCGGAAAACTTTAACAATTTTTCCGGCTGTGCGGTCACGGACCCGTTACTTCACTAGGTCGGCCAGCACGAGCACCGTCCAGTAGGGGGACACCATGAGGATTGCGATGGAAGCGATGTAGGACGGCATGTAGTAGAGGCCGCTACGAAAGACCGTGCCGAGAGGGATGCCCGACATGCCGGATACCACGTAGCAGCAGATGCCGATGGGGGGCATGATGGACCCCATGGTGGTCACGATGGTGATCACCTGGCCGAACCAGATCGGGTCGTAGCCCAGTTGGGTCACCAGCGGGTAGAAGATGGGGAGCGACACCAGCAGGAACGCCAGGGCGTCCATGATACAGCCGCCGATGATGTAGCAGGCCAGGATGACCCAGAGGACCATCCAGCGGGGAAGATCCAGGGAGCTGATCCACTCGGCGGTTTCATAGGGGAGCCGCGTGATGGTCAGGAACTTGGCGAAGATGACCGCGCCGGCCACGATCATGAACACCATGCAGGAGATGCGCAGGGTGTCCACTAATGCCCCGGTCAGCTTCTTCCAGGTGAGCTTTCTGCGCAGACCGCAGATCACGAGAGCCAGGAAGCAGCTCACTGCCGCCGCCTCGGTGGCGGTCACCACGCCGGTGAACAGGGCGTACATGATGATGGCGAAGAGGATCAGGATATCGATGGCCTCGGGCAGGGCGGCAAACCGCTCCCCCCAGCCGCTTCTGGGCCCCTCGGGGCCCCAGTCCGGGTGGCGGCGGCAGATCCAGACTACGGTCAGGAGGATGAGGATCGTCAGGATGGCGCTGGGGATGACATTGCCGAAGAAGAGCTTGCCGATGGACTGGCCCGTGTAGAGCCCGTAGACCACCAGTACGATGCTGGGAGGGATCAGGACCCCCAGGGTCGCGCCGGCAGCCACGGAGCCGGCGTTGAGCAGCGGATGGTACTTGTATTCTTTCATGGCCGGAATCGCCACGGCGCTCATGGTGGCGGCGGTGGCGGTGTTGGAGCCGCTGATGGCCGAGAAGGCCGCCGATGCCAGGATCGTGGTCATGGCAAGGCCGCCGCGCTTGTGGCCGAACCACTTGTAGGTAGCGTGGTAGAGACTGTTGTTGTAGCCGGCGTAATGGACGATTTCCCCCACCAGAATGAACAGGGGAATGACCGTGAGGCCGTAGTTGGAAAAGCTGCCCCAGAGTTCGCTGCCGAGCATGGCCAGGGCCGCGTCCCAGGTGGTGACCGTGGCGATGCCGAGAAAACCGACCATCATGAGGGTGAAGGCTGCGGGAATCCGCAGTACGAACAGCATGAAAAACATGGCACAGATGCCGTAGACGCCGACAATGGGACCGCTCACTCCTCACTCTCCTTACCGCGCAATACCGTTTTCATGCAATCGATGAACAACACCCCGGCCAGAACGCCGAAGCCGGCAGCCACCACGTAGACAAAAGGGTAGTAGGTCAGCTTCAGCGTTTCGGATAACTCTCCCGACAGGCGGAGCTTGTCGCCCCAGACCCACACCTGCCAGGCGGCGATGCCGAACAGCCCGCAGGTGACGGCATAGTTCACCGCGTCGAGCAGCCGCTTGACCGGCGCCGGGAAACGTTCCGACAGGATATCGACCACGATGTGGTCCTTGCGGCGTTGGGTGTGCCCCAGGGCACCGGCAATGACGATGGCACCCAGGAAAGAGACGATCTCGTAGGTCCCGGCAAAGGGAGCCCGGCCGATTCGGGACGCCACGTTGCCGGTGGCCAGCAGTACGAGCGCCAGGAGCGCCACACCGCCGACGACCATGAATGCTTTGGAGAGGATGCCGAATAAACGTTCCATGTAGTTGGTCCGGGACCGGGACTGTGGACCGAAAAGGCATAAATGCGTTTACCGGTCCCAGGCCCCCGTATTCCTACCGCTTTTTCTTCGCCGGCGTCTCGTACTTCTTCCGGAATGCCTGCACGTCCGTCACGATCTGCTTGCCGTTGAGCCCCTGGGCGCTCACCTTTTTGACGTAGTCGTCCACCATGGGGGAGAGGAGTGCGTTGATCTGCTTCTGGTCGGCGGCCGGCAGGGTGAATACCTGATGCTGGTAGCCCTTCTTCGCCCAAGCGAGAGATTCCTGCACGTGGCGGTCGGCGTACTCGCCGGTCCATGCGGCCTGATCGCGGGAAAGGGTGTCCAGGGCATTCTTGACGTCGGCGGGGAGCGAATCCCACTTGGCCTTGTTCATGACCACCGCAAAGGAAACCACCGGCAGGTTGGCGATGGTCGCGTAGGGGGTGTAGCTGGCGAACTTGAGATCCTGGAGAATTTCAAGGGAAGAGATCATCCCCTTGACAATCCCTTTCTGGATCGCTTCGGGGGTTTCCGATTGTGGCATGGCCACCGGTACCGCCCCCAGGCGCTTGGCTACTTCGGCGCTTGTGCCAGCCACGCGGAGTTCCACTCCCTTCAGGTCGGCCAGGCGCCGTACCGGCGCCTTGGTCATGAAATTGGTGGGAGGACAGGTGAAGACCGTCAGTACTTTTACCTTTTCAAACTCCCTGGGCTTGTACTTTTCGATCAGGTCGTAGAGAACGAGGCTTGCCACCCTGGCGCTCGTGAAGCCCAGGGGAAGGTCCACCGCTTCGGACACAGGGAAGCGGCCCGGCTGGTAGCTCATGGCGAAGTTGCCGATATCGGCGATGCCGGAGGTAACCCCCTCGAACATGTTCTTGGCGTTGAGGAGCGTGCCGCCGGGAAAGGTCTTTACCTTCACCTTGCCGCCGGTTCGCTTTTCCACTTCTTTGGCCCAGCGCTCCATCTGGATGCAGGGGAAGGTAGCCGCGGGCGGGAAGTTGGCGTAGGTGAGGGTGATGGTCGACTGGGCGCGGGCGGTGCCGGCTGCGGGGACGAGCGATGCCGGCAGCAGCGCGAGGAGCATGAACAGGGTGAAGCGTTTCATTGTGCGACCTCCTGAGTGTGGAAGAAGTTTCGTGATATCGAACATTATTTTAATTAATGCGGTATGGAGGGATTGCTTTTGTATAAATAAATATCTCCGAAAATTCAAGTCGATTCACAATGCAACTGCCCCATTCGTCGAGAATATCGATTGACAAAAAAGGACCGACCGCGGAAAATCTATTAATTTTTCCCACGGAAGGAGCCATTTTCGGTGAGTGAACGGAAGCTGTTGCTCGGCAATGATGCCATGGCCCACGGCCTTGTGGAGAGCGGATGCAGTGTCGTCGCCTCGTATCCCGGCACGCCCGCCTCGGAGATCCTCTCCGGCGTGGCTCTCTGGCGGGAGCGTTACGGCGTACCCATGCATGTGGAGTGGGCCGTTAATGAGAAAGTTGCCTTCGAGATTGCCTACGCCGCCGCCCAGTCCGGTTTGCGGGCGGCCACGGCCATGAAGCAAGTGGGGCTCAATGTTGCCTCCGATCCGTTCATGAGTGCCGCCTACCTGGGAGTCACCGGCGGTTTCGTGGTCATCTCCGCCGACGACCCGGGGCCCCACTCGTCCCAGACCGAGCAGGACAGCCGCCTGACGGCCATGTCCGCCAAGGTGCCCGTTCTCGACCCCGATTCCCCCAACCAGGCCCGGGAGCTCATTGCCGCCGGCTTCGAACTGTCCGAGGCCTTCCGGGTGCCGGTCATGCTCCGGCCCACTACCCGCGTCTGCCACGCCAACCAGGACATCCTCCCCGGCCCGGTTGCTCCGTCCGAACGGACGGCCGCGTTTGTCAAGGATCCGACCCGTTGGGCCGCTACCCCGGTTTTTCGTCACAAGCTTCACTTGGAGTTGGAGGAGAAGCTGGCCGGCATTGCCGCCTGGGAGCCGACCGCCCCGCGGCTGCTCAATCCGGGGGTCTCTTCCGGTAAGGCATTGGTTGCCTCCGGCGTGGCAGCGGCCCACGCCCGCGAGGTGCTCGAGGACTTGGGACTCCGGGACGTTATTCCTCTCTGGCAGGTGGTACAGCCCTACCCCCTCCACACGGCGTTCGTGGAGCGGCTTCTGGCCGATTACGACGAGATCCTGGTACTGGAGGAGACCACCGGGGTCATGGAACTGCAACTGGCCGACCGTCACCGGGTGAAGGGAAAACGGTCGGGCTTCGTTCCCGAGGTGGGGGAGCTGTCCCCGGAACTGGTGGAGCGTCTGGTGGCCGCTTTTGCCGGCATTCCCGCCGCACCCTCCGTTGCGCCCCCCACGGGCGGCGGCCGCCGGCCGACCCTCTGTCCGGGCTGCCCCCACCGGGCCAGCTTCCATGCCATCAAACGGGCTGCTCCCAAGGGAATCTATCCTTCCGACATCGGCTGCTACACCCTCGGCCTCAACCTGGGAGGGGTCGACACGGTCCTCTGCATGGGGGCGGCGGTCTCCCAGGCGGCCGGCTTCTACCACGCCTACAAACTTTCCGGCCAGGTGCCCGACATCGTCGCCACCATCGGCGACTCCACCTTCTTCCACGCGGGAATCCCGCCGCTCATCGACGCAGTGGTGCAGGATGCGCGGTTCGTGCTCGTGATTCTGGACAATGCCACTACCGCCATGACCGGCAACCAGCCGACCCCGGCACTGGGGTGGGGCGCCGGAGGGGTCCCCACGGCGACGGTGGATATGGAGGGGCTGGTCAAGGCATGCGGCGTGCGCTTCTGCCGGTCGGGCGAGCCGGGCAACCTTCCCGCTTTTACCGCCCTGATGAAAGAAGCGGTGGCCTTTGCCCGGACCGACGGGCTTGCCGTGGTCATTGCCCGCCAGCCCTGCGTGGTTGACCGGACCTACACCGGCGAACGGCCGCCGAAGCGGGCGGTGCGGGTAAGCGATGCCTGCAACGGCTGCCGCTTCTGCACCACCCAGTTCGAGTGCCCGGCCCTGGTCTACGACGAAGAAACGAAGCGGGTGGTTGTCGATACCCTCGTCTGTTCCAAGTGCGGCGTCTGCGTCGATGTCTGTCCGCGGCTGGCCATCGAGGAGGTGGGAAAATGACCGGGGGAGAGCAACTGATCATCAGCGGGGTGGGGGGGCAGGGAATCCTGTTCGTCACCCGCATTCTGGCCGAGACCGCCATCCGCAACGGCATGCCGGTCATGACCTCCGAAACCCACGGCATGGCCCAGCGGGGCGGGGTGGTCATCTCCCACCTGAAGGCGGGCGAATTCTCAAGTCCCCTCGTGCGCCCCGGCAGGGCCGACGGCCTGCTGGCCATGAAGGAGGAGAACATTGCGCTCCACCGGCACTTCCTCCGCCCCGGCGGGTGGATCGTGGCCAATGCCTCCCGTGTCCCGGCCGGACTTGAGGGGCACCTGGTCCATGTAATCGACGCTGACGCCCTTGCCCTGGAGATCGGCTCCCCCCAGGCGGTGAACCTGATCCTCCTCGGCTTTGCCCTAGCCCGGCTGACCGATGCCGGCCTCTTCTGCTCCACTCACCAGGTGATTGCAACCATCGAGCGGCGGCTGGGTGAAAAGGGGGCGCTCCGGGCCGCATCTCTCAAGGCCCTGCGTCTCGGCATGGAGCGGGCGGAGGCTTGATTTTCCGGTAATCCTTTCCGATGGAGGTTGCATCCCCCTATGCTGACCCGCTTTCCCGCCCACTACTCATCTCCCGCGGAGCTTGAACGGCTCCAGCTCGACGGCCTGCGCTGGACCGTGAACCACGCCTGGCGCAACTCGCCCTTTTACCGCAGCCGGCTCGAACTGGCGGGCGTGACGCCCGACGACATCGCGAGCCTCGCGGATATTGCGAAGCTTCCCTTTACCTCTGCCGACGATCTGCGTGACGGCTATCCCTTCCCCCTTCGTGCGGCCTCCCATGAGCAGCTCGTCCGGATTCACTCATCCTCGGGGACAACAGGGAAGCGGAAAATCCTTTGCTACACCCAGAAAGATGTGGATGACTGGGCCGACATGTTTTGCCGTTGCTACGAGATGGCCGGCGTCACCCGTGAAGACCGGGTGCAGATCTGCGTCGGGTATGGCCTCTGGACCGCCGGAGCGGGTTTTCAGCTGGGATGCGAGCGGTACGGTGCCCTGGCAGTGCCCGTGGGGCCGGGAAACCTCGATATCCAGACCACTTTCCTGGTGGATCTCCAGTCGACGGTGGTCTGCTGCACCGCCTCCATGGGGCTGCTCCTGGCCGAAGAGGTCCAGCGGCGCAATCTGCGCGACAAGATCGCCGTGCGCAAGGTGATCCTCGGTGCCGAACGTTCAAGCGAGGCGATTCTTGCCAAGATCCGCGAATGCCTCGGTGCCGAATCGGTTCACGACATCACCGGCCTCACCGAGGTGTACGGTCCGGGCACGGGGCTTTCCTGCGGAGTGCCGGGCGCAGATGGCTCCATTCACTACTGGGCCGACTACTATCTCCTTGAAATCCTCGACCCGGAAACACTCCAGCCGGTGCAGCCAGGGGAGGTGGGGGAGATGGTCTTCACTACGCTCTGCAAGGAGGGGGGACCGCTCATCCGCTATCGCTCCCGGGATCTGACCCGCCTCGTGCCGGGCGATTGCCCCTGTGGCTGCGTTCTTCCCCGTCACGACCGGATACTCGGGCGTTCCGACGATGTGGTGATTTTCCGGGGGGTCAACATCTATCCCGGACAGATTGATGAGATTCTCGACCGGATCGACGGGCTCGGCAGTGAATTCCAGGTGGTTCTGGACCGGGGTGCCGATGGTCGCGACTACATGACCATCCGGGTGGAGCGGGCCGAAGATGCTGCGCCCACAGCGGATGCCCTCCTCAGCAAGGCGATCGTGTCGGGTGTGAAGCATTCCCTGATGGTCTCCTGCGAGGTGGATCTCCTCCCCTACGGCGAGCTCCCCCGATCCGAGCGCAAGACCCGCCGCATGTTCGACAACCGCGCCTACTGACCCGTAACCGAACCCGTCAAGCCGGTGGAGCGGGGCGGACACCGGTGCCCAGGTGCGCGGCCGGCCAGGCCGCAGGGAACAGCCTTGGCCGCTTTTGTCCGTCCCTCGGGGCCCTGTGCGCAACGTGCCGCGCGACACAACCGTTTCATGGGCCTGGCGCTGCGCCGTACGGATTCTATTGAGCATTTCCGGCTGTTGTGCTACCGTTTCCGCTTGCGTTTGACCATTACACGATTTCCCAGGAGACCCGGTTTATATGTTTGGAGCCATCATAAAGAAGATCGTCGGCAGCAAGAACGAGCGTGAACTCAAGCGCATGTGGCCGGTGGTGGAGAAGATCAACGGCCTTGAGTCACAGGTGGCGGGCCTGACCGACGATCAGCTCAGGGAGAAGACGTTCGAGTTCAAGGAGCGGATTGCCCGGGGCGAAAGTCTTGAGTCCCTGCTGCCCGAGGCCTTCGCCGTGTGCCGGGAAGGGGGCAAGCGGGCTCTCGGCATGCGTCACTTCGACGTGCAGCTTATCGGCGGCATGGTGCTCCACCAGGGGAAGATCGCCGAGATGAAGACCGGCGAGGGGAAGACACTGGTGGCGACCTTGCCGGCATACCTGAACGCCCTCACCGGCCGCGGGGTACACGTGGTCACGGTCAACGACTATCTGGCCCGGCGGGACTCCGAGTGGATGGGGCGTCTCTACCGCTTCCTGGGACTCACCGTGGGGGTCATCGTCCACGGCATCGATGATGACGAACGTCGCGCAGCTTACGCCGCGGACATCACCTACGGCACCAACAACGAGTTCGGCTTCGATTACCTGCGGGACAACATGAAGTTCGCCCTGGAGGATTACGTTCAACGCCCCTTCTTCTTCTCGATCGTGGACGAGGTGGACTCCATCCTCATCGACGAGGCCCGGACGCCCCTCATTATCTCCGGTCCCACCGAGGACTCCACCGACAAGTACTACATCATCGACCGGATCATCCCCCACCTGAAAAAGGGGGAGGTCAAAGAGGTGGAGGCGAACACCCTGTCGGGCAAGCGCAAGGTCTACACCGGCGACTTCACTGTCGACGAGAAGGCCCGCTCTTCCTCTCTCACCGAAGAAGGGGTCGCCAAGGTCGAGAAGCTGCTCAAGATCGACAACCTCTACGACCCCCGCCACATGGAGATCCTCCACCATGTGAACCAGGCGCTCCGGGCCCATGCCCTGTTCCGGCGCGACGTGGACTATGTGGTCAAGGACGGCGAGGTCATCATCGTCGACGAGTTCACCGGCCGCCTCATGCCGGGCCGCCGCTGGTCCGACGGACTCCACCAGGCCATCGAGGCCAAGGAAGGGGTGGAGATCGAGAACGAGAACCAGACGCTCGCCACCATCACCTTCCAGAACTATTTCCGCATGTACGAAAAGCTCTCCGGCATGACCGGCACCGCCGACACGGAAGCCGAGGAGTTTCACAAGATCTACAAGCTGGAAGTGACGGTCATCCCCACTAACCGTCCCCTGCTGCGCCCGGACTTCCCGGACGTCATCTACAAGACCGAGCGGGAGAAGTTCAACGCCGTCATTGAGGAAATCAAGGGGTGCCACGAGAAGGGGCAGCCCACCCTGGTGGGAACCATCTCCATCGAGAAATCCGAGGTACTGGCGGAGATCCTCAGGAAACAGGGGATTCCCCACAACGTGCTCAACGCCAAGCAGCACGAGCGGGAGGCCGAGATCGTGGCCCAGGCCGGCCGCAAGGGAATGGTGACCATCGCCACCAACATGGCGGGCCGCGGTACCGACATTCTGCTGGGCGGTAACCCCGAAGGTCTCGCCAAACAGTGGCGTCGGGCCAATCCCGATGCCCCAGAGGAAGAGTACGAAAAGGTGCTGGCCGAGTACCGCACCCTCTGCGCCAGGGAGCACGACGAAGTGGTGGCCCTGGGCGGTCTCCACATCATCGGCACCGAGCGCCACGAGTCCCGGCGGATCGATAACCAGCTCCGGGGCCGGTCGGGACGCCAGGGGGATCCGGGCTCATCCCGCTTCTATCTTTCTCTCGAGGACGACCTCCTGCGGATCTTCGGCTCAGAGCGGGTTTCCAAGATAATGGACTTCCTCAAGATCGAAGAGGGAGAGGCCATCACCCACGGCATGATCACCAAGGCCATCGAGAATGCCCAGAAGAAGGTGGAGGCCCACAACTTCGAGATTCGGAAGCACCTGATCGAGTACGACGATGTCATGAACAAGCAGCGCGAGGTGATCTATACCCAGCGTCGCGAGATCCTGGCCGGCCAGGACATCCGTCGTCACTTCACCCAGATGATGGACGATACCATTGAGGAAATCTCCTCCTTTGCCATAGAAAAGGTGTCGGCCCATGAATGGGACTGGCAGTCGATCGGCGAAGGGATTCTGAAGACCTACGGCTTCCAGATCGACATACCGCCCCAGACCATGGACCGGCTCTCCCCCGAGAGTTTCCGCACCCTGCTCAAGGAGAAGGTCCACGAGGCCTTTGATGCCAAGGTGGCGGCCTTTGGCGACGAACTGATGGACCACCTCATCAAGGTGATCATGCTCCAGACCATCGATGCCCAGTGGAAGGATCATCTCCTCTCCATCGACCACCTCAAGGAGGGGATCGGGCTGCGGGGCTACGGCCAGAAGGATCCGAAGCAGGAGTACAAGAAGGAAGCCTACCAGCTGTTCATGGACATGATGGCCCGCATCGCCGCCGAGACCGTGGAAAAGATATTCTGGGTCCAGATTGCCCACGAGGAAGATGTCGAACGGATGGAAGAGGAGCAGCAGAAGCAGGCCCGGAAAAAAATGGTTTTCAACCTGGTCGACGAGGATGAAACCTCGGAGCCGTCCAAGTCCAAGAAGCTTGCCGGGCGCAACGAGCCCTGCCCCTGCGGTAGCGGCAAGAAGTACAAGAAGTGCTGCGGAAAATGAGATAGCTTAGGAAGGCGCCGGGTTCTCAGGTTGTGGCGCTCTCATGAGGTTTCAGTTATGAATGTCAAGGGATTTCGGTTCTCGGCCGTTGAAGCGGCCATTAAGAAGCCGGGCCGTCTGGACTTGGCCCTCATCTGCTCGGACGCGCCCGCTGCAGTTGCCGCGGTTTACACCACCAACAAGGTGAAGGCAGCGCCGGTGCTTCTGGACATGGAGCGAACCACGAGCGGCACCTGCCGCGCGGTGGTGGTCAACAGCGGCAACGCCAATGCCTGCACCGGAGACCGGGGGATGGAGGACGCGCGGGAAACCACCAGCCTCGTGGCCGAACGGATTGGTGCATCTGAGCACGAGGTGCTCGTATGCTCTACCGGCGTGATCGGCGTGCCGCTCCCCATGGAGCGGATCAGGGGAGGGATTCCTTCCCTCGTGGCCGGGCTGGGTTCAGCGACCCTCGATCAGATCGCCGCGGCCATCATGACAACCGACACCTTCCCGAAACTGGAGGCGCGTACCGGGACTGCGGGAGGCGTCGGGTACACCATCGCCGGTATCGCCAAGGGCGCCGGCATGATCATGCCGAACATGGCCACCATGCTCGCCTTTGTCGTCACCGATGCCGCAGTGGACCCCCAGTGGCTCGACCGGGTTTTCCGCCGCGCCAACGATACCTCTTTCAATGCCATCACCGTGGACGGCGACATGTCCACCAACGATACCGCCATCATTATGGCCAACGGAGCAGCCGGCAACCCGGTTCTGTCCGAGGGGAGCGAGGGCGCCGCGGAATTTGCTGTTCTTTTGGAGGAGGTGCTCCTCTCTCTGGCCAAGCTGATCGTCAAGGATGGAGAAGGGGCCACCAAGTTTGTGGAAGTAACCGTGAAGGGTGCCCGCTCCGATGCCGACGCCAAGCGGGCCGCCATGGCCGTCGCCAATTCATGCCTGGTGAAGACCGCCTTTTTCGGGCAGGATGCCAACTGGGGGCGGATTTTCGCGGCGGTGGGCTACTCCGGCGCGGACGTGGAACCGGACCGTGCCGAGCTGTTTTTCGACGATGTCAGGATGGTACAGGGTGGTGTTTTCGCAGGCGGCGACGCTGAGGCGCGGGGTACCGGGGTATTGCGGAAGAAGGAGTTCACCGTTACTGTAGACCTGCATCTGGGCGACGGACGGGCAACGGTTTACACCTCGGACCTGTCCTACGACTACGTCAAGATCAACGCCGATTACCGTACCTGAGGAGCAGAGGGGTGTCGAACAACACCAAAAACAGGAGAGGGAGGTGGTGCGGATGCTGAGACTGGTCGTCCTGCTCGTTGCGCTAGTTGCGTGCGGCATGATCGTTGGCTCGCCCGTTCGGGCGGCCGATCTCAAGATCACCGAAATGGCGGTAACCACAAAGATCTCCCGCAACAACCCCATCGATGCGGTACGTCGAATCTCGCACCGGTCGGTGAAAGCCCTCTACTGCTTTACCCGGATCGTCAACCCCGGCGCCCAGGAAACGGTCATTCGCCATGTCTGGTACAAGGACGGCACAATGGCCAGCGAGCAGGAGCTTACGGTGAAGGGCGAGAAATGGCGTACCTGGAGCAAAAAACCCGTTGACGCCGAATCGGTTGGCTCCTGGCGCGTCGAGGCGGTGGATTCGACCGGGAAGGTTCTCAAGGCGGTGGAATTCAAGGTGCACTGATGGGGAGACCGTGTCTCCCCTTTTTTCTGTCCCCATAACCAAGGCCTGAATCTTGCTTGTTTAGTGGTGAGGACCCTGCTCTCCAGTGGCTCACCACGGTTCACGTTCGTTACAGAGTGACGGAATGTCTCCATGTTGTCCCGAAAGATACTTGTCATAGCCCTGATACTTTTCGGTTCGCTGACGGTTTTTGCCGGTGATTCACCGTATGCACCGCCGGCGGGCGGAGAAGCCATCGGGCGGTTGATGGAAAGGGCCATGCATGACGGTCTGGTAGCGGGCGGGATCGTGCTCGTGGGGAACCGTCACGGCACGATCTACGAGCACGTCTTCGGCAAGCAGTCGTCCCTGCCCGATTCCCCACCGGTAACATCTTCCACTATTTTCGACATCGCTTCCCTCACCAAGGTCATCGCAACGACCCCTGCAGTCATGAGGCTGGCGGAGGAGGGTCGACTCTCCTTGGTCGATCCCCTGGTACGCTGGTTCCCCGAATTTGCAGGACACGGCAAGGACGATGTCCTTGTGGTGCACCTGTTGACCCACACCTCCGGTCTCGACGATTTCTCCCTGTCATCTGCCGATCCCCTGCAAAGCGCCATCAGCGGGGTGGCCGCCCAGAAGTTGAAAGGCGAGCCGGGCAACCGGTTCAGGTATGCCGATATCAACTTCATCCTGCTGGGCGAGCTGGTCCGGCGCGTTACCGGCAGTACTCTTGACCGCTATGCGGCGGATGCCTTTCTCCGCCCCTTGGGCATGAAGGACACCGCATTCCTGCCCGGCCCCGCAATTGCTGAGCGGTGCGCCGCCACCCTGGACGGCTCGGGGGGCCCCCACTTCGGCACGGTGCAAGACCCCCTGGCGCGTCTCCTGGGAGGCGTTGCCGGACATGCGGGCCTCTTTGGTACGGCGAGCGATTTGGCACTCTTCTGCCGGATGATCCTCGGCGAAGGTGAGCTCAACGGCCGGCGCGTTCTGGAGGAGCGAACGGTGCGCCAGATGACGGCCCCCTATTTTTCCCGCGGGGGCAAGGTGACGCGGGGGCTCGGCTGGGACATGGCATCCCCGTTTTCATCGCCCCGGGGAGAGGGATTTTCCGAGGAATCGTTCGGCCACACCGGCTACTCGGGCGGATCGATCTGGATCGATCCGCGGACGGATACTTACGTGATCTTTCTCTCGGTCCGCCTTGATCATCGCCATACGAAGGCCTTCAGCCAGCTGCGGAGCGATCTGTCGACACTGGCCTTCCGGATGCTCTTTCCGGACCTTCGGGAGCTGGTGGAAACGGCATCCTACGGCCCTGTTACGAGCCGGTAAATAGCTTGACACCCTCAGGTCAGTATGGTAGCGTTTCCGCGATTGTTCGCGGGTTAACCGCACTTTTCCCCATCCATCCGGGGCCCCTTTTCCGACGCTCCCCCTGAAGGAGGATTCATGGGCAACAGGCTGCTCCTCGCCGACGACAGCATCACCATTCAGAAGGTCGTGGGAATCATCTTCGCCAACGAAGATTTTGAGCTGACCGTTGTCGACAACGGCGACGCCGCGCTGGAAAAAGCCCGTGAAAGCAGACCCGATGTGATGCTTATCGACGCCCTCATGCCCGGCTCCAATGGCTATGAGGTGTGCGCCGCCGTCCGGCAAGACCCCGCCCTGAAGAACACGCCTCTCCTGCTCATGACCGGCGCCTTCGAGCCCTTTGACGAGGACCGGGCCCGGCAGTGCGGCGCGGACGACTTTATCTCAAAACCCTTTGAATCCCAGCAGCTTGTCGACAAAGTCAAGGAGCTTCTGGCTCTGGGAGGCTCACGTGCGGTAACGGGCGCAGGCGCTGCACCGGATTTTGCCGCAGAAATTCCTGCCGCCGTCTTCGAGGTGGAGCCGGAGTCGTTCGTTTCTTCCCCCGAGCCGTCAGCCGTCTTCGAGCCGGCCACACCCGAGCCGTTTCCGGTGTTCGAGTCGGAGCCCCTGGCTGAACCCGCTGGAGAGGCTGCGGCGCAGGCAGTGACATTCGAAGCTGAAGGGACCGTTCCCGCCGATGATCTGTGGGGAGCCTTCGAGCTTGAGGAGGAAGTTGCTGGCGAGGTTGAAGTCGGTGAGATGGTGCCCGGAGACGAGGCAATGGGAGAGGTGTTCGATGCCGCGGCCTTTGCTGCAGCGCCTGCCGCCTCTGCCGATTCAGGCACGTTCGGTGTGCCTGTGGAAGAATTCACCTTCACCGAAGAACCCGCGTTCGGTACAGTCGAGGAGACGATAAGCTTCGGCGCGGTGGCCGAACCCGAGTCCTTTGCCTTTGAACCCGAGCCGACGGCCGGTGTTCAGGCTGCCGAGGCCTTTGCAGCGGAACCGGCGGCTGGCTTTGAGTTCGGCGGGACTGCCGTACCGGAGCAGTTTGTCGTGGAACAGCAGTTCGCCCCTGATGAAGAATATGTCTCCGCCGTCCCTCCGGCTGCTTCCACGTCAGTGGCGCCGGTTGTCGAGCCGGTTGCCCCGGGCTCGGGGACCATCACCCTCACCGAAGAACAACTGGCTGCCGCCATTTCCCGTATCTCCCGCGAAGTAATCGAGCGGATCGCTTGGGAAGTGGTGCCCGAACTGGCGGAAACGATCATCAAGGAAGAGATCCGCAAGATCAAGGAAGGACTCTAGGACGTACTTCAGGGCCGGCCCACGGGACCGGTCCACACCGCTGAAACTGAAATGGGGATGCTTCATCCCCATTTTTATTTTGAAAAAAGAAGAGGTTAATCGAATGGCAGAAAAAGAGCTGGCAAAGGTTTACGAGCCCACGGCCGTTGAACGGAAATGGTATGAAACCTGGGAGCAGGAAGGCTATTTCCGGGCAAACCCGGACAGCGGCAAGCCCTCCTACAGCATCGTCATCCCGCCGCCCAACGTCACCGGCGCCCTTCATATGGGGCACGCCCTGAACAATACGCTCCAGGACATCCTCTGCCGCTGGAAGCGGATGAACGGCTACGAGGTTCTCTGGATGCCCGGCACCGACCATGCGGGCATCGCTACCCAGAACGTGGTGGAACGCCAGTTGGCGGGCGAGGGGACGAGCCGTCACGAACTGGGGCGCGAGGCATTCATCGAACGGGTCTGGAAATGGAAGGCCGAGTCCGGCGGCCAGATCATCGGCCAGTTGAAGCGGCTCGGCGCATCCTGCGACTGGGGGCGCGAGCGCTTCACTATGGACGAAGGGCTTTCCCGCGCCGTGCGCGAGGTTTTTGTCCGTCTCTACGAAGAAGGGCTGATCTACCGGGACAACCGTCTCATCAACTGGTGTCCCCGCTGCCACACGGCCCTGTCTGACATCGAGGTGGAGCACGAGGACAAGGCGGGGAATCTCTGGCACATCCGCTATCCCGTGGTTGGCGAGCCCGGCCGCTTCGTGGTGGTGGCCACGACCCGTCCCGAAACCATGCTCGGCGATACCGCCGTGGCGGTTCACCCCGAAGACGAGCGCTATGCCGACCTTGTCGGCAAAAAGGTGCTGCTCCCCCTCGTGAACCGGGAGATCCCGGTAGTGGCCGACGGGTACGTGGACCGGGAGTTTGGTACCGGCGTGGTGAAGATCACCCCTGCCCACGATTTCAACGACTTCGAGGTGGGGCGCCGTCACAACCTGGATCTGCTCAATGTATTCGACGAATCGGCCGTGGTGAACTCGGCCGGGCACCAGTACGAGGGGATGGAGCGTTTCGCTGCCAGAAAGAGGGTGGTGGAAGACCTGGAAGCGCTGGGACTTCTGGAGAAGATCGACGATCACGCCCACGCGGTCGGTGGCTGCTACCGCTGCAAGACGGTGGTGGAGCCGTACCTGTCCCTCCAGTGGTACGTGAAGGTCGGTCCCCTGGCCGAACGGGCTCTTGCCGCGGTGAAGGACGGGCGGACCCGGATCGTTCCCCAGCAGTGGGAGAACACCTATTACGACTGGATGGAGAATATCAAGGACTGGTGCATCTCGCGCCAGATCTGGTGGGGACACCGGATTCCGGCCTGGTATTGCGACCACTGCGGCGAAACCACGGTGGCCAAAATTGATCCGACAGTCTGCGCCGCGTGCGGCAGCGACGAGATCCGTCAGGAAACCGACGTACTCGACACCTGGTTCTCCTCTGCCCTGTGGCCCTTTTCGACCATGGGCTGGCCTGACCGGACGCCGGAACTTGCGGCGTTCTATCCCACCTCATGTCTGGTGACGGGTTTCGACATTCTCTTCTTCTGGGTGGCGCGGATGATGATGATGGGGCTCCACTTTATGAACGAGGTGCCCTTCAGCGACGTGTACATCCATGCCTTGGTGCGCGATGCCCAGGGCCAGAAGATGAGCAAGTCGAAGGGAAATGTCATTGATCCCCTGGTGGTCATTGACCAGTACGGCACCGACGCCTTCCGGTTCACCCTGGCGGCCTTTGCCGCCCAGGGGCGCGACATCAAGCTGGCCGAGGAGCGGATTGCCGGCTACCGGAATTTCGTGAACAAGATCTGGAACGCCTCCCGGTTCGCTCTCATGAACCTGGAGGGATTCGAGCCCGATACGGTGGACCCGGCAACACTCGACCTGTCCAATGCGGATCGCTGGATCCTGCACCGGCTCAACTCTGCCGCCGCCGAAACCGCCGAGGCGCTGGAGGCATACCGCTTCAACGATGCGGCAGGGACCCTCTACCGGTTCACCTGGAGCGAATTCTGCGACTGGTACATTGAGCTGGCAAAGGACGATCTCTACCGGGGCGACGATGCACGCAAGGAGACGGCGCGGTATGTCCTTTGGCTCGTGCTGGAAAACCTCCTGCGGCTGCTGCATCCCTTCATGCCTTTCATTACCGAAGAGATATGGCAAACGCTGCCGGGCGCGCGTCCCGCGCCGAGCATCATGGTGGCCGGCTATCCGCGTTCCGTGCCCGAGCGTGATTTCCCCGACGGTGCGGCAGAGATGGAACTGGTCATGGAGGTGATCCGCGGCATCCGGAACATTCGGGGCGAGATGGATGTGGCTCCGTCACGGGAGATAGCCGCCATCCTTTCCTGCGGTTCCGCCGAGAGCCTGCACCTGCTCAAACGCAACGAGGTCTACGTCATGAGTCTCGCTCGCCTTTCCGATCTGGCCATCGGGCAGCAGCTCGAACGGCCTGCCGACGCAGCGATCCAGGTGGCTGGAGACGTGGAGATCGCGGTTCCTCTCAAAGGCCTCGTCAACGTTGAGGAGGAAGAGAAGCGTCTCCTGAAGGAGATTGGCAAGCTCGACAAGGAGATCGAGATGTTCGGCCGCAAGCTTGAGAACCCCTCCTTTGTGGAGCGGGCGCCGGCGGACGTGGTGGCCAAGGAGCGGGAAAAGCTGGCCGAGGTGACGCAGAAGAAGGATGTTCTCCTGGCAAGCCTCGAAAAAATACGAAAACTGGCCTGAATCTCCGCTATAACGCCGCCGGGTCCGCAGATGACCGGCGGCGTTTTTCATGAGGCGCCTTTTCACCGCATGTGGCAGTTGCCGGCGCGGGTCAAGATGGTGACATGCGTTGTCAATAATTTCGTGGAGGTCGCGGTACCGGTTACCCAATGGCCGTTGCAAACATGTCGATGTCACGGATTATTTGTTTCTTTCTTTGTCGTCTGTCTGTTTTTGGATGGAATTTTGCATTTAATGAATGTTTATGGTTACGGCAGAGTGCACGTAATCCACAGAGCAAAGTCAGGATAATCTTCCGGGACCTATGGCGAATCTCAAGCGATATAATGATGGCCTGTTCAAGCTGGATCTCTGGATCAGGCGACTGCTGACCATTGGTGAGTCGAACGAACTCTACACAGCCCTCTGCGACGGTGTCTGCGACATCGTGGGGGCCGGTACCGCCGTCTTCACCACCATCGATATGCAGGCCGGTACCCTGACCTACATGGCCGCGTCCGGGGGCTGGAATGCCATGGTGAAAGGGCTGGCAGTCCCCATGAAGAGCGGGAATCTGTGCGCATCAGTGGCCGCCTGCGGTACTCCCCTGCGGATCGACCAGATATCCTCCCGCACTGACTCCTGCGAACTCTTGCAGGTGATGGACATGGATGCGGCGGTTCTGGTCCCCGTCCTGGAAGAAGGCAGGGTTACGGCCTGTCTGTCCGCGTTCCGGGTTGGCAATCCGTTCGACCAGATCGACGAGCAGCTTCTTCAGCAGTATGCCCATACCGCATCCATGGTACTGCGCACCGTTCGCCTCATGGTCGATCTGCGGCACCACGCCGCCATGCTCGAAGAGGAAAACGATGAGCGCACCAGGGCCGAGCAGAAGCTGGCCGAAACCAATGTCTTCCTCAATTCCGTGGTTGACGGTGTGGCCGAGCCCATGGTGGTGGTCGGGCTCGATCGCCGTGTCATCATGACGAACCGGGCGGCTCGCGACTTTTTCCAGATATCCGACGTCGGCAGTGACGAGGCCTGCCATCGACTTATTCACCATCGCGATACCCCCTGCGTCAGGGAGGAGGGGATGCAGTGCCCCCTGCTCGATGTACGGACGGCGAAGCGTCCGGTTATTGCCACCCAGGAGCATCGCGACCGGAGCGGGGACAAGCGCGTGGTGGAGGTTATGACGTCTCCGCTGCTCGGCAGCGACGGCGTAGCCATCGGGATCATCGAGGCGTTCCGCGATATCACTGATCGTCGCCAGGCCGAGGAAACCATCCGGCAGATGGCGTACTATGACTCGCTTACCGGACTGCCCAACCGCAGGCTCTTCAACGACCGGCTCCGCCAGTCCCTTGCCCTGGCACAGCGGAACAAGCGCCTTCTGTCAGTGTTGTTTCTCGATCTGGACCGGTTCAAGCTGATCAACGATACCCTCGGGCATGCGGTGGGAGACAAGCTCCTCATGCAGGTGGCCAAGCGCCTCAAGGGGGTCTGTCGCCGCGACGGCGACACCGTGGCCCGGCAGGGGGGCGACGAATTCATCATCAATCTGTCGGTCATTTCCGACGTGAAAGATGCCCTGAAAGTGGCCCAGAAGATTATCGACAGCCTGCGGACCCCCTTCGTCATTGATGGGCACGAGTTGTTCATCACCACGAGCATCGGCATCAGCGTGTTTCCCTACGATGGCCGCACGAGCGACGCCTTGGTGAAGAACGCCGATTTTGCCATGTATCGGGCCAAAGAGCAGGGGCGGAACAACTGCCAGCTCTACACCCCTGAGATGAACAGCAAGGCATTCGAGCGGCTTTCTCTTGAAAACAACCTGCGCAAGGGGCTTGAGCGGGAAGAGCTGGTGCTCTACTATCAGCCCAAGGTCAACGTTGAGGACGGGCAAATCTCGTGCATGGAGGCCCTGGTCCGCTGGCAGCACCCCACCATGGGGCTCGTGCCGCCGGCGCGCTTCATCCCCCTCGCGGAAGAAACGGGGCTCATCGTTCCCCTGGGCGAATGGGTGTTGAGGACCGCGTGCCGCCAGAACCGGGAGTGGCAAAAGGCCGGCTACCCACCAATGCAGGTGGCGGTTAACATTTCTCCCCGCCAGCTCCAACAGGGGAATCTGGTGGATGTGGTGGAGCGGGCACTCTCCGATTCGGGGCTCGCCCCCCGGTGGCTCGTGCTGGAAGTGACGGAGAGCATCATGATGGACGGCACCGAAAGCACCTTGGCCACCTTCCGCGTGCTGGAGCGAATGGGAATCCATATCGCCATTGATGATTTCGGTACTGGATATTCATCCCTGCACTATCTGAAAAAGTTTCCGATCCATGCCCTGAAGATCGACCGTTCGTTCATTCGCGACATCACAACGAACCCTGACGACGAGGCAATTACCAGCGCGGTGATCACCATGGCAAAGGGGCTCAATCTGAAAGTGGTTGCCGAAGGTGTTGAAACCGTGGAGCAACTGGAAGTGCTGCGAGCGCTGCAGTGCACCCACATGCAGGGACACCTCTTCAGCCGCCCCGCGCCGGCGGAGCAGTTCGCGCCGGTCTTCGGCCGGGCCGCGGGCGCCTACCTCGGTTTCGGAACCTGGTGCTGACGGGCGGGCGAAAGCAGGGCGACAAGGGCCGGGCTGGCCGTCTTAACGGTTAATTTATGACGCTACCGATAGTGTTCTATCTTTTTTCCTTTGTCCTCGGGGCAGTGGTCGGCTCATTCCTGAACGTCTGCATTTATAGGCTGCCAACGGGTGAGTCGGTCGTGTTTCCTCCTTCCCGCTGCACCTCCTGCGGGACGCGGATTCGTCCCTGGGACAACATCCCTATTCTGAGCTGGCTCATCCTGCGCGGAGCATGCCGCGCCTGCAGGGCAAAGATCTCGGCTCGCTATCCCCTGGTTGAACTTATCAACGGCTTGCTCTGCCTCGCCCTGTTCCTCAAGTTCGGGCCGACCCTGACCTTTGCGGCCCTCTTCGTATTCTGCTCCGCCCTGGTGGCGATCTCCTTCATTGACCTCGACCATCAGATCATCCCCGATGTCATCAGCCTCCCGGGAATCGTTCTTGGATTTGTCCTGTCGTTCTTTCTGCCCTGGCTCGGCTGGCTCAATTCCCTCATCGGCATCGCGGCGGGGGGAGGGAGCCTCCTGCTGGTTGCCTGGCTCTACGAGCGGCTGACGGGCAAGGAGGGAATGGGCGGAGGTGACATCAAGCTTCTTGCCATGATGGGGGCCTTTCTCGGCTGGCGGGCGGTGCCGTTCATCATCTTTGCCAGCTCTCTGGTGGGCTCGGTCATCGGGCTCACACTCATGATGCTCCAGAAAAAAGATAGCAAGCTTGCCATCCCGTTCGGCCCGTTCCTGGCGCTGGGGGCACTTCTCTACATCTTTTTCGGCAAGGCGATCATTCTCTGGTACCTGAGCATCGGCGCCCGGTAGCGAGGTGCACCCGTGAGGCGTCTGCGCTTCAGTCTCAGCTTCCTGATCCTCTCTTCCCTTACGTTCCTCCTGGTTCTTACCTGGTTTCTCCTGAGCCTGATCTCGTTCAAGACCGCCGAAAGCGACCTCCTTCGCCAGAAAAGCGACAAGGCGCGTATCCTGCTCGCGTCTTTCACCGCGCTGGTTCCCCCGTCGCTGGACGGGATAGGTTCTTCGGCGGCCGGCGTACTTGCCCGCCAGCTGGCGGGAGAACCGGAATTCACGGCCCTGGCCGTTGTGCGGGGTGACGGAGCACCGGTGTTCGCTCTGGGTGCCGGTTCACCCGCTGACGAGCGTCTGGCGGCCTGTCTTCGCGACGGCGCCGAATCGGTCTGGCTCCCTGCGGGGGAGGGCGTCCTCATTCGCTATGCCCCAATCATCCGTGAGGGGGCGACCGTTGGCGCGGCCAGGCTCGTCCTTTCCCTGGCGGGGGAGCGGCAGATGCTCGCCCATTCGCGTCACCTGTTCCTCGCCTACTTCGCCCTCGATTTCCTTCTCCTTCTGGCGGTGGGGTCACTGCTGCTTTCCCGCTTCATCATCATCCCCATGCGCAAGCTTCTGGCCGCAACGGAGCGGATCGGCGCCGGCGACTATCACCATAAGGCCGCGGTTCCGGGGAGCCGTGAGATAGCCGAACTGGCCGATTCATTCAACCAGATGGTGGACGCCCTGCGGGTCAAGGATGAAGAAGCGGTGCGCCACGTGACCTCGCTGGAGCGGGCCAACCGGGAGCTCAAGGAGGCCCGCGAAGAAACCCTCAGATCCGAAAAAATGGCGTCGGTGGGAATGCTGGCCGCTGGGACGGCCCACGAGATCGGCACCCCGCTGGCAGCCATCATGGGGTACGTATCACTCTTGCGGGATGATGAATCCCTTGATCCGGAAAGGGCCGACTATCTCCGTCGAATTCAGCATGAGACCGAACGGATCGACCGGATCGTTCACGACCTGCTCGATTATGCCCGCCCCGTGCCCCTTGCCGCCGAAGAGGTTGACGTGGTCGCCCTGGTGGCTGAAACTGTGGAGATGGTAAGCCGGCAGGGAGCCCTCAAACGGGTTCAGGTGCACATCGGGGCTGGCGAGGGGAGTGCTGTGGCCGTGACCGATCCGCATCAGCTCCAACAGGTTTTGATCAACCTGCTGATCAATGCCCGTGACGCCATGCCCGACGGTGGCCGCCTGGATGTCGCCGTATCGACCGGAGCGTTCATGCCGCCGGCAGGGCTTCCAGACAGCGGTCGCTGGTCTGTTATGGCCGGCCGGCGCAAGGATGACTTCGGCGGTGTGTTCCGCACACCGTTTGCCGGGGACGGGAGCGAGGTGCCGTGTATCCGGATTGCCGTGACCGACACCGGGTCGGGAATCGCGCCCGAGCACCTGGAGAGGATCTTCGACCCCTTTTTTACCACCAAGGAGCCGGGCAGGGGGACCGGACTGGGGCTATCCATCTCGGCCAGGATAGTTGATTCTCTTGGCGGGAGAATGACGGTCGAAAGTGCGGTGGGCGAAGGATCGCGGTTCGAGATATGGCTTCCAGTCTCGAAATGAAATGAAATACAATGGGTTATGGGCGAGGGGTATGAGATGAAAAAGCGGATACTGGTCGTCGACGACGAAGAAAACATGAGGCACATGCTGTGCGCCATGCTCCGCAAGCAGGGCTACGAGGCGGTGGAGGCCGCCGATGGCGAAGCGGCCCTGGCCCAGGCATCCGCTGCTGCCTACGACTTTATCCTCTGTGACATCCGGATGCCGATCATGGATGGTGTCGGGTTTCTGCGGACCTTTCAGAAGGCCGAACTCCCCGGCACCGTTATCATGATGTCCGCCTATGGTACCGTGGATGCCGCCATCGCCTGCATGAAGGAAGGGGCCTACGATTACGTTTCGAAACCGTTTAAAAACGACGAGATCCTGCTGGTCCTCAGGAAGGCGGAGGAGCGCGAGCGACTTAAAAATGAAAACCGCCGGTTGCGGGAAGTGGTGGGGCGAGAGTATGCGTTCGGCAGCATTGTAAGCCGTAACCCGCGCATGCGCGAGATCTTCAACCTTATCCGCAAGGTGTGCGACGTGCGGACCACCGTTCTCATCCTCGGCGAGTCGGGAACCGGCAAGGAGCTGGTGGCGCGGGCCATCCACCATAACGGCAGCCGCAGTGACGGACCCTTTGTGGCGGTCAACTGCGGCGCAATTCCCGAAAGCCTTCTGGAGTCGGAACTGTTCGGTCACGTTCGCGGCGCCTTTACCGATGCCTCGTCGGACCGCGCCGGGCTTTTCGAGGAGGCCAACGGCGGGACGCTTTTTCTCGACGAGATCGGTGAAATGCCCCCGGCGCTCCAGGTGAAGCTTTTGCGCGTACTGCAGGAGGGTGAGGTCCGGCGAGTGGGCGGATCCAAAGCCCAGCGCGTCGATGTCCGGATCATTTCCGCCACCTCTCGGGATCTGGCCCGGGATGCCGCGGAGGGGCGTTTTCGCGAGGACCTTTTTTTCCGCCTCAATGTGTTCGCCATTACCCTGCCTCCCCTGAGGGAGCGGTTGGAAGACATCCCTCTACTCGTGAACCACTTCCTGCACAAGTACGGTGAGTCTTTCGGCCGGTCCGGAATGGTCGTGTCGCCGGAGGCCATGAAGCTGCTTGCTGCCTATGGCTGGCCCGGCAATGTGCGAGAACTTGAAAACTGCATTGAGCGCGCGTTCATTCTCAGCGACGGAGAAATCCTCGATGCCGGAAGCCTGCCCGATGTTGTGCGGGGAGACTCGGCCGCATCGGCGGCGGGGTTCCACCTGCCCGAGGATACCCTTTCCATCAAGCGGGCCGAAGAGTGCCTTGAGCGGGAATTCATCCGCAGAGCCCTGGCCAAAACCGGCGGGAACAGGACCCATGCCGCGCGTTTGCTGGAAATCAGCCATCGGGCGTTGCTCTACAAGCTCAAGGAATTCGGCATCGATTAAAGTAAAATTATTTAATAAAATATTGTAAATGCAAAAGGGCTGTGCAATTATTGCGGAGCCCTTTTATCGTCACAGGGAGGTGACCGGGATGAGCGGGATGATGACCTGCACCATTCTGTCCCCAGGGAGGGGGGGCAGGGGGACGGGAGGTTTTACGCTGCTCGAACTGCTCGTGGTGGTGGCAATCATCTGTGTCCTGAGCGTCATTGCCGTGCCTGCGTTCAGCAGTCTGTACGCCGACTACTGCCTCAAGGCCGCGGTCTGGGAACTCAAGGATCTGTTCAAGGATGCCAAACTGCTGAGCATCCAGGACAAGGAGTGCGCCATTGCGTTTGATTCCGCCAACGGGCGGGCGGCTCTGTATTCCGGTAAAGGGGCTGATGGTAAGTGGGAAACCGGGGATGAGCAGTTTGTCAGGGAGCTCAGCCTCTCCAGCAAAGGAGGCGGCCTCAGCTTCGGTTATGGAGACCGGGGGCCTGTCCCAAAGCTTGCCGAAACAGATGACGGCATTGCATTCAAGGACAACAGGTTCGCCAGCGATGAGGGTCTTGTCGGTAAAGCCGGCAGTATCTATATCCAGTCCGCCACGTCCGGCAGCGCTATGGCGATGGTCTTCAATGCGTCGGATTTCTCCTGCACCCTGCACCGGTGGGACGGAACACGCTGGGTAAAGAAGTGACATAAATCGTGTGTCGGGAACATGAAAGCTATGCAAATGTTGCATAGCTTTTCTTTTTTCTTGCGAATGGATCAGGGGAAACAGATTGAATTCACATTGTTTCTTTACTGATATTGCTGAGAGATTATGGCGTGAAAATTGCTAAAACACTGCAGACAGTCCGTTAAGCATCGGCGGAGGAACTATTATGAAGCTCTGGTTGACACTTTGCGCGGTCGTGCTGCTCTTCTGGACATCCGAAACCACGGCGCTCACCCATCATACGTACATGAACGGGACGGTTTTGGGCATTTCCGGCGACACGATCAAAATCGATGATAAGGTTTTCACCATTGCACCGAAGGCAAAAATCGTTGTCCAGGATAAGCGCAATGGCGCCTATTTCGAAGAGCGGGCCAGCCGCAGCTACATCAGCGTCGGCAATTCCGTCACCGTGCGTGCCATGGGCAACCTGGTAAATGAGATCATCATCGAGAGGTGGAAAAGATGAGACAGTCGTCTGTGCTCGGTTGCGCGAGGCCGGCCGGCCTGGCTGCGCTGTTGACTCTTCTGTTGGCTGCGGGAGGCGATGGCGCTGCAGCCGCAACCATGAACGATTACTGCATTCAGCCCCCCTTTGTGAGCCAAAGCGTTCCCCCTCTCGTCATGTTCGAGGTGGGCAGGGAGCACAAGCTCTATTACGAGGCCTACAACGACGCCAATGACCTGGATGACGACGGGCGCCTCGACACCACCTACAAGCATTCCATCGATTACTACGGCTATTTCGATCCCTACAAGTGCTACACCCACTCGGGCGGGTCAGGCTCCAACGACAAGTACACCCCCGTCTCCACGACGGCCGACAAGTTCTGCTCCTCGGGCCAGTGGAGCGGCAACATCCTCAACTGGCTGACCATGTCCCGGATGGATGTGCTCAAAAAAGTGCTGTTCGGCGGCCAGCGCTCGGCTGACAGCAATACCGCCACCTATCTCGAGCGTGTCTACGTTCCCCAGGATGCCCACAGCTGGGGCAAGGAAGTCACTGGCAGGCTCTGCTCAAACGGCACCAACTATACGGATATGTGCCAGTTCGATTCTGACTGCGATACGGGCTATACCTGCGTTGACAAGTCGGTCAACCTGATCGGTATCACCGCCTCAGATACCGGTACGGCCTGTTCCTTTACGTCCAGCATCAAATGGGATACAACCGGTAAAATCCTCGTTGCCAAATATACCCACTCCAACTTCTCGTGCGGGAGTGATTCCACCGATCTCATCAGTTCATATGAGCCAGCCAACCTGGTTGCCGGCTTCCCGGTCTATGTCGCCACCTTTGGTGATGCCATTCTCAACCCCGCTGCGGATCATGGCGATCAGTTCAATTATCTGGCACTGGCGGAATTCAGTGTTTCCAAGTCGGACAAGGGGAACTGGATGTTTGCCATTGATGGCGACGATGGCGTCGAACTCGAAATCATCAACCCTGCCGGCGACGCCAGCACCATAGTGGCATCCCGTTACGGCTGCAATTCGGCCTGCAACTGTCAGACGAACTCAGGCACCATCAATCTCAACACTACCGGTTATTGGCGGCTTATCGCCCGCCACTCCGAGAAGTCTGGCCAGGACGGCGTCAAGGTGTGGTACAAGAAGCCCAGTAAAACCCAATCGAGCGATCCGTGGGTGCTTTTCGGCAGCTCAACCCTCACGCTGCGGGCTCCGACCATTCCCGCCGGGGCCGAGTGCACGCTCAAGGACCGCTCCTTCATTGAGACCGGCAAACCAAAAGTCGGGACTACTCCGAAGCAGCATCTTTTCTGCAGCACGACTCTCTCCGACGGTGGTACCCCGATCCTGCGCTTCCTTGGGAATAAGGAGAACCGGATCTGGGAGTGGGTTTCCAAGGAACGCCCCGTTTGCGATTCGTCCCTCGGTGCCCCCACCGACTACACGGTCCAGGTGGAAGTCTGCAAGTCCGTCTCGCCCGACAATCGGCCGACCGGCAAGAAGGATGACCTGGCAAGCGGCCGGGAGACGAACTGCAAGGACTACGCGGGCACCTTCAAGCCGGTGGGGCTTCTGCAGAAGTTCGGCGAGGGGGAGGGGGCCAAGGTCTGTTCCCGTACACTGGCCAAAAGCTGTACCAGCGACAGTGACTGCGGCGCGGGCGAGGGACTTTGCATCTATAAGTCCCCCATGTATTTCGGCATGTTCACCGACTCCTATACCAAGAACCTGAGCGGCGGCGTCCTGCGCAAGAACATCGGCAGCATCCTGGACGAGACCAACGCCAACAACGGCATCTTCCAGACCTCAGAGAATGTCCAGGGCAACATCATGATCACCCTGGACCGGCTCAAGACCATCGGCTTCCGGTACACGGACCAGTCCTACCAGGACGCAAGCGGTGGTTCCTGCGGCTGGATCACCGACCGGCCCCTGAACGAGGGGGAATGCCGCATGTGGGGCAACCCCATTGCCGAAATGATGTACGAGAGCCTCCGCTACTTTGCCGGCAAAGGGGCGCCTACAACCGAGTTCACCTATACGACGCCTGCGGATTCGGGGCTTTCGCTGTCCAAGCCCAGTTGGGGGTACAGCAAGGGGAGCACAACGTATCAGCTTTATGACATCTATCCCCCGTGCGCCAAGCCGTTCATGCTGATTCTGAGCGACATCAACCCCAGTTACGACTCGGATCAGATTCCCGGCAGCTCCTTCAAAAAGACTGACGGTACATACTTCAGCGAAGATGCCGCATCGCCCCAACTCGGCCTCGGCGTTGCGGGCGCCGATGGCGTGTCGCTGCTCAACAAGCTGGCCGACACCATCGGCACCTCCGAGGGAATCATCGGCGATAGCTGGTTTGTCGGCGAAAACGGATCAACCACGGATTTTGTCTGCAGCTCCAAAAGCGTTACCAAGCTGAGCCTGTTACGCGGCATGTGCCCCGAGGAGCCCACCAAGCGGGGATCGTTCTACTCGGCAGCCCTGGCTTATTACGGCCTGACCTTGATGAAGGAGAAGACCGGCAAGCCGGACGTTTCAACTTTTGTCGTTGCCCTGTCATCCCCGGTGGCCGATCTCAAGATCAAAGCCGGCAACAGTCACGTGTCGATCCTGCCGGTTGGTAAATCGGTCAGCGGAAGCCACGGTATCAATGCCTCGTGCGCCCAGAAGTGCACCCTCACGGCGGACGAAGACGGCCTGCACATTTCCAATTGCTCGTCAACGGCGTACTGCCCCTCCAACCAGATTGTGGATTTCTATATCGACTCTCTCAAGTATGACAACGACAAAAACGTCATCTACGCCAAGTACCGTATCAACTACGAAGACGTGGAGCAGGGCGCGGACCACGATATGGACGCCATCGTCACCTATGAGGTCTGTACCCAATCCGCCATCGACCAAGGGCTTGGCGCCTGCAGCGGCTCACTGGGCTCCAACATCCAGATCAAGCTCAACTCCGACTATGCGGCCGGCAGCATCGACCAAGTGATGGGCTTCGTCATCTCCGGCACCACTGAAGACGGCGTCTATCTCCCCGTTCGTGATCGCGACGTATCGTCTGCGGACAGCGACACCCCCGCCACCGTTGCGGGTCTTCCCCTCAACTGGTCGAAGACGTTCACCATTTCGGGCAACCCGACCGGCACGCTCAAGAGTCCTCTCTGGTATGCCGCCAAATGGGGCGGGTTCATCGATGCCAATAACAACAAGAAGCCCGATCTCGCCAGTGAATGGGACAAGGACGGCGACGGCGAACCCGACAACTATTTCCTGGTGGTAAACCCCCTGAAACTGGAGCAGCAGCTCCAGAAGGCCCTCACTGATATTCTTAACCGCGTTTCATCCGGTACGGCCGCCTCCATCCTGAGCAACAACGACAACAACGGCGCCACGCTGCTCCAGGCCATATTCTACCCCCGCAAGAACTTTGCGGAGACGGAATTGGCCTGGACCGGCGAACTCCAGGCGTTCTGGTACTACATCGATCCGTTCCTCAACACCAATAGCATTCGCGAGGACACCGACCAGGACCTCAGGCTGAAGCTCAAGACCGACTATGTCCTCGATTTCCGGTTCGATACCAATGACAACAAGACCAAGATCGACCGCAGCCTTGACGTCGACGGCAACGGCAGCGGCGACAGTTATGTGAACACCATCGAACCCGAGCAGGTAAATGCCCTCTGGAAAGCCGGCAGCCTGCTCTGGTCACGCAATCTCTCCACGTCTCCCAGAACCATTTACACCAGCTACCGGGATGCCGCCAGCAAGGACCAGCTCACGGTATTCACCACCGCCGGGAAGGATCTGTTCAAGGCAAATCTCCAGGCCGCAGACGCCACTGAAGAGGATAAGATCATCAACTACATCCGTGGCACCGAGCAGAGCGGCTACCGCAACCGGACCGTCACCATCGGCGGTTCCACCGGGGTCTGGCGCCTCGGCGACATCATATCCTCCACTCCGCGCCTGCAGTCCAATGCCCGGCTCAACGGCTATCACCTGCCCCCGCCGGTTGGTTACAAAGATTCAAGCTATCAGCGCTACTTGGATTCCAATGAGTACAAGACCCGTGGCATGGGCTATGTGGGGGCAAATGACGGCATGCTTCACGCCTTCAACCTGGGCGTTCTGAAGGCCGGCACCACGAAAGACGTAACCTCGTTCATCACCGGCAGTGACTTCGGCAAGGAGATGTGGACCTATATCCCGCGCAATGCATTACCGTACCTGAAATACCTCGCAGATCCCGAGTACGATCACCTCTACTACGTGGATGCCTCCCCGAGCCTTAATGATGTATCGATCGAGGTGACCGAGGGGACTGGCTGCACTGACGCAGCATACTGGCTCTGCACAAAGCAAACGGTCTACCAGGCCGGCACTGATAGTACCACCAAAGAACTGGATCTGGACAAAACGAGTTGGCGCACGGTTTTGCTCGGGGCCATGGGCTTGGGAGGAGCTTCGCGCAACACCACCGATGCCTGTTCCGCCAGCACCGACTGCGTGAAGACCCCCATCGCCAATGTGGGCTACTCATCCTACTTCGCCCTGGACGTGACCACGCCTACCTCGCCATCCCTCATGTGGGAATTCGCGTCTGCCGACCTCGGTTACTCCACCGTGGGGCCGGCCATCGTGCGGATCGGAGGGGAAACTAACGGCCGCTGGTTCGCGGTGCTGGCCTCCGGTCCCACCGGTCCCATCAATACCCAGACCCATCAGTTCCTGGGGCGATCCACCCAGACCCTGAAGCTGTTCATTCTCGACCTCAAGACCGGTGCACTCCTCCGGACCATCGATACCGGCATCCAGAATGCCTTTGCCGGTTCCCTTTCCGGCGGGACACTGGATACCGACCGGAGTGCAGGTACAACAGGAAAATATAACGACGATGCCGTCTATCTCGGTTACGTCCGCAAGGATACCACGACCGGAACCTGGACCAAGGGAGGCGTCCTGAGGCTCTTCACCAAGGAAAATATCGATCCGGCCCAGTGGTGGTGGGCAACTCTGGTCGATGATATCGGCCCCGTGACGAGTGCCGTGGCCCAGTTGCAGGATACCACTCACAAGAATCACTGGCTCTTCTTCGGCTCCGGCCGCTACTACTACAAGGCCGGCAGCGATCTGGACGACGCTGCGGGCCGACGGGCACTGTACGGCATCAAGGACCCCTGCTATGACCTGAACAACAAGATGAAGACAACCTGCAACACACCGACCGTTTTGGCGACCGACCTGGTGAACCAGACCGACAGCATTCAGGGCATGGGCACTGCCCCAGGCTGGTACGTCCTGCTCGATGAGGCGAGTGGCAGCGCCGGAGCCGAAAGGGTCATCACCGACCCCGTGGCGGCCCCCAACGGCGCCATCTTCTTCACCTCGTTCAAGCCGGCGGCCGATGTCTGCAAATTCGGCGGCGACCTGGCCCTCTGGGGGGTCAACTACAGCACCGGCGGTTACCTGGCTCCATCACAGCTCATCGGTGAGGCGATCATCCAGTCATCCACGGGAAGCTTTGAACAGATCGATCTCGGCAGCTCGTTCACCCAGAGGCTGAACCGGAAGACGGCCGAGCGGCAAGGGGTGCCGCCGCGCAACAAGCCGACCATCGTCACCAATGCCAACATCAAGCCTCAGAAGCGTATCATCCACATCAGGGAGAAGTGATATGAGACAGGGCGGCTTCTCTCTGGTTGAACTGGTTGTCATCATCGGGATCATCGGGATACTTATCGCCATCGGTACCCTCGATTACGGTAATTGGTCGCGGAAATACAATGCGGAAGCCCAGATGAAGACAATGTACGCAGACTTCGCCTCTGCCAAGCTGGATGCGCTCCACAGCAAGCGCCAGTACCAAATAACCCTTGGGTCCAGCCAGTATGTAATCAGAAACTACTCAAGCGCCTTCGACGCTACGGGGACGGTAACCCAGACAAAAACACTCAAAACCCCCGTGACCTGGAGCCATGACAACATCATAACTTTTGATACGCGCGGGTTTACGCCGCTGTCATCCGCCCGGACCGTCTGCCTTGCCTCCAGCGGCGCAACGATCGTGGACTGTGTCATCGTCAGTCAGACCCGAATCGATTTGGGACAAAAGATCAACCCAGGAGGAGAGTGCGCCAGTGCGAACTGCCGGCCCCGGTGATAAAGGATTTACCCTGATAGAGGTTCTCGTCGCGACGGTCATCATCCTGGTGGGCCTGCTGGGGCTGCTCCAGGCGGTGAACGTCTCCATGGAGCACAATCTGCGCAATTCGTTGCGGGACGAAGCGGTGCGGGTTGGGGAGTCAACCGTATATGGCATGCGGCGGCTGACGTTTGATAATCTTACCGGTGAAACGACCTTGAAGGTCAATCGTAACCTGAGAGCATTCACAAAGGAGTATACGGTGAAGAGAAGCCTCTCCGATCTTGGAGGACGCAGCACAGAGCTCGTCGTGACGGTAGAATGGGATTATCGGGGGACCACGTACCAGCACCGCGTCTCGACGATAATCAGCAATCCACAGTAGGGGCCCACATGAGGACGCAGACCGAATCCAATACAGTTACTCGAAGGGCGCGGGACGACCGGGGATTCTCCCTGGTTGAGCTGATCGTGGTCATGGCCGTTTTTGTGGGAGTCATGGCCTTGGCCGGGAGCGCCTTCAATACGCTGCTCACCCATTCGGGCAAGCAGTCCCGGCTGGCCGAGGGGCAGATCATGGAGGTCGCCGGACTCGAAACCCTGCGCTACGATATCGAGCATGCCGGCTATGCGCTTCCCTGGTCGTTCCAGAGTGCCATCACCTACGAAGAGGCCGAGGATGCAACGGCCGCCGGTTATAACGATGCTCCCTCGGGCGTTCCCTGGCCTTTGCGCATCGGCGACGACGCCGGGCTGAACGGCACTGACTACCTGGTCGTCAAGTCCGCCATGGCGGCCCGCAACGATGCCTCGGGCAAATCGTCCCACATGGGAACAGGCAGTGCGCGTCCCTGGCAGTCCGATAACCCGTTGTCGCAGTTTGCCAGCTCGGACAGCGTCGTGGTCATCAATCCCCGCTTCCAGGCCGATGATCCCAGTGCCGCCGGCAGGGAGCTGGTTGTCAATGGCAGCGAATTTTTTGCCAATTATTCAGCAGCTATCGGAAATACGAAACATCTGCGCCACTTTTCCCCCGATAACTACCCCATGGCGAGCAAGTCCCCCTTCTTTTTCATCTACGGGCTGGATACTGCCTCCAGCGTGCGGATGCCGTTCAACCGCGCCGATTTCTTCGTGGAGCGTCCGGCCAATATCGCCATGCGTTGTGCCGACGACAGCAAGGTGGGGGTTCTCTACAAGGCCGTTGTCCGCCAGGACGACGGCGAGTTAATCAAGATGCCTCTGCTTGATTGTGTGGCTGATTTTCAGGTGGTCTTCGGCCTCGACACGAATGGAGACGGTTCCGTGGATCTCCATCAGAACGATCTCGAAAGCCCGTCTGAGCTGACTGATGTTCGCCGACAGCTCAAGGAAATCGAGGTATTTGTTCTGGCCCATGAGGGGGCGCGGGACCCGGGTTTCAGCTATCCCCAGCAGAAGGTGATGGTGGGCTATATAATCGGCACAACGCCCTTTGGCAGGGAATTCGACCTCGCCACCATAAACAACTGGCGGAATTACCGCTGGAAGGTCTATTCCTTCATAGTCCTTCCCAAGAACCTGGGAAACTACTGATGAACGGACGGTGTTCCATGGGACTTCTCCGCAACGAACGGGGGGTGGCGCTGGTCACGGCACTTATGCTTACCCTCATGTCGCTGGTCATTATCATGGTGGTCCTCTACCTTGTCACCCAGGGGACCAGGCTTTCGTCGGCCCAGAAACGCTACCAGAACAGCCTTGAAGCCACCTACGGCGGGTTGGATCTCACCATGCGGGATCTCCTTCCGGAGCTCGTCAGGACCGCTGTCGATTCTCCGACCTTGGCCTCCTTCCAGACCGACATAACCACTATTGAAACACGCCTTGGCGCCGTGGATCTCAAGGTCTCCGACGAGTCGGACTGCTTGCGTCAGAAACTGTCTCTCTCCACGGATCAGTGGACCAGTTGTGCCGATGAGCAGCGCACGGAAAATCCCAAGATTTTTCCTGACATGTCTTTTGTCCTCAAGGACACGGGTGATAAACCAGAATTCAAGGTCAACGCCAAAATCATCGATACCCGCCAGGGGATCACCAATACCTCGAACCTCAACCTCTTCACCGGCGGTGTTACGGCAGGTTCTGACTCTGGCATCCAGGGGCCGGGAACCGTTAACCCTTATCTGTACACGGTGGAAATCGAGGGCGAGCGCGAGAGCAACCCGAACGAGAAGGCCGCCATCTCGGTGCTCTATGCCTATTGACGATCCAGTGCCGGTTTACGTCACCGCTGCTGCCAAAAATTCGACCTTGTGACGAACCTGGGACAGGGAGAGGGCTCGATGCGGAGTGTAACGGCACGAAATGACGGCGTACGCCGTTAAGTATCTTGTGCTAACGAAGCTGGCGTCATTTTTGCTGCTAACTGCCAAGCAGCACGCCACAACCGAATACTGATCGATATCGATAATACTAAACCATCCGTGAGGATGGGGCGGAAAGCCTACAGGGTCTCACCGAGACAGCCGGGTTGCCGAAATATCACCACCGTGATAGTCGGCCCCGGCTTTTCTTTTGCCCGGGTCCGATGCCGGAGCGAGGCAGCGACGCATGACCACCGTGAAATTATCCTCAAGTTTTCCTGTTGTTCCGCCGATAGATACACTATTGATGTCAATTTCGCATAAAAGATTTCAATTTGTTTCAAGTGTAACTAATTACTTGACTTTAGATTCAATTCCGGTAGATTTCGCGTTGAATCATACAATTTTTCGGGACAATGCAATGAAATACCGAAACAACGTGAAGAAGATCAGGGAAGAACGGCTCATGAGCAAGGCCGAACTGGCACGGCTCGCGGGCGTCTCCCCGGCAACCATAGAGAGAATCGAGCGCGGCGAGGAGTGCCGCATGGAAACCAAGAGAAAGATTCTGCTTGCTCTTGGTTTTTCATTGTCCGAAAAGGACGCGGTGTTTATCGACTGATCTCGGACGGGATGGGGCGTATGCTTTTCTCCAAAAAGAAAGAAATCGTCGGCATCGATATCGGCTCCAGCTCCGTGAAGCTCGTTCAGCTCAAGGAGCAGAAGGGGGGATGGCAGCTGGTCAATATCGGCATCCAGCCCCTGCCTCCCGAGGCCATTGTCGATAACACTCTCATGGATAGTTCATCCGTGATCGAGGCGGTCAAGGGGCTCATGAAGGGGCTCTCCGTCAAGGTCAAGGATGTGGCGTGCTCCATTTCCGGGAACACGGTCATCATCCGCAAGATCAAGCTCCCGGCCATGACCCCGGAAGAACTGGAAGACCAGATCCAGTGGGAAGCGGAGCAGTACATCCCCTTCGATATCAACGATGTGAACATTGACTTCCAGATTCTGGAGCCCGACGAGGACGACCCGTCCCGCATGAATGTCCTTCTCGTGGCGAGCAAGAAGGAAATCATCAACGATTACGTCAATGTGTTTGCCGAGACAGGTCTCAAACTCGTGATCGTCGATGTGGATTCCTTTGCCGTCCAGAACGCCTTCGAACTCAACTACGAAACCGATCCCGAAGAGGTTGTGGCGCTTATCAATGTCGGCGCAAGTATTCTGAACCTCAATATCGTCAGGGGAGGGAGCTCCCTCTTTACCCGGGATGTACAGGTGGGCGGAAATCTCTTCACTGAGGAGATCCAGAAGCAGTTCGCCTTGAGCAGCGAAGAAGCCGAGCAGGTAAAGATCACCGGCGAGTACCCCGACAAGGCCAAGCTGAAGGATGTCATCGCCCGCGTTAACGAAACCCTTGCCGTGGAGATGCGCCGTTCGCTCGATTTTTACAACACAACCGCGGGCGAAGGGCGAATCGCCAGGGTATACCTGAGTGGAGGCGCAGCCAAGACCGCCATGCTTGCTGAAACCGTGCAGAACAAGCTGGGCGTTCCGGTTGAGATGCTGGACCCACTTACGAAAATCACCTGCAGCGAGAAAGAGTTCGATCCCGAGTACCTTCGGGAGATCGGGCCGCTCGTGACGGTTGCCGTGGGGCTGGCCACGAGGAGGGTGGGTGACAAATGGTAAGGATCAACCTGCTTCCGGTCAGATCGTCCAAAAAGAAGGAAACAGCCAGGCAGCAGATGGCGATTCTGCTCGTATCGGTGCTGGTGGTTCTCGGTATCGGCGTCGGCCTGTTCGGCTACGCCCAGGCAAAGATCAAGGCGACCAAGAACGACATCTCCGGTGCGGAAAGCGAGTTGCAACGGCTCAAGGGGAAAATCGGCGAGCTCGAAAATATCAAAAAGCTGAAGGATGATGTTACCAAGAAGCTTAATGTGCTTACCCAGCTGCGCAAGGAAAAGACCGGCCCCGTGCGCCGTCTCGCTACGCTCAGTGATGCGACGCCGGAGAAGCTCTGGCTCACCAAATATTCTGAGAACGGTCCGAACGTCAGTATCGGCGGTGTCGCAGTGGACGAGGATCTGATCGCCGCCTTTATGCGTAATCTCCAACAAACTGAAGACTACACAAATGTTGAGTTGATCGTCTCCGAGCAGACCGAAATCGGCGGTGTGAAGGCGAAACGGTTCGAGCTCACCTGTGTCATAAAGGCTCTGAAAAAAGAAGAGCCCGCGCCGGCAAAGAAAAAGTAAGGCCATTGGCCCCGGAAAAAATTCTCAAGGACTCCCCATGGACGCGAGAATAGAAAAACTGCTCAAGCTCCCCAATAAACAGAAGCTAGCTCTCCTTGCGGCGATTCTTGTGGTTGAAGGGGCAGCCCTGTATTGGGGCCTGTATGCCCCCCGCCAGAAGGAGCTTACGGCACTGCGCGGAAAGCTTGAAAAACTCCAGACCGAGGTCCAGGAAAAGACCCGGATCGCCAACAACCTGCCCAAGCTGAAAAAGGAGTATCAGCAACTGCAGAAGGATCTGGAGAACGCCCTAACCGAGTTGCCCAACCAGAAGGAGATCCCCTCGCTGCTCACGGGGATTACCAGCGTAGGCAAAGGAGCCGGTCTCGATTTTCTCCTCTTCAGGCCCAAGGGTGAAGTGCCCAAGGACTTCTATGCCGAAGTGCCGGTCGATATCTCTGTATCGGGATCGTTCTACGGAGTGGCGAATTTCTTTACCGCCGTCGGTAACCTGCCGAGGATCGTCAACATTACAAACGTATCGTTCACTGACATCAAGCCCGTGGGTGGCAAGACCACTGTCAAGGTCAACTGTCTGGCCACGACCTTCCGCTTCATCGAAAAGAAAGAGACCAAGGATGACAAGAAGAAATAGCATACCGATTCTTGCCGTTTTGGTGGCTCTCACCTTTGTCTCGGCCGGCTGCGGAAAGAAGGAGCAGGCGCCTTCCCCTCCACCACCTCCTCAAAAGGCATCTCCTGCGCCCAAGGCACAGCCTCCGGTCCAGGGCCGAGCCACCTCAGCCGCTATTGCCCCTGTGGCGGGTCTGTCTCAGTACGATTTCGCCAACCGCCGCGACCCGTTCAAGCCCTTCCTTCAGGCCAAGGCTCCCGAGAAAACCCGTGCCGTGCGGGGATCGTCCGCCGGCCTGTTGCCGATCCAGAGCTACAACGTGGAACAGTTCAGGATTTCGGGCATTATCGTCGGCCTCAAGGAAAGCAAGGCGCTCATCGTTGATCCGGCTGGCAAGGGCTACGTGGTGAAAGAGGGCATGAGTATCGGCGCCAATAACGGTGTGATTACCAAAATCGCACCTTCGTATCTGGAAGTGAACGAGCGATATACCGATGACTTCGGCAAGGTGAGAAAGCGGACGGTCAAGCTTTCTCTGGCGAAGAAACAGTAAGGAGTCCCCCATGAGAATCCAGACGACATTCTCCCGGAAACTCGTCCTGATGTCACTGCTGGCTGTGTTCTGCGGATGCGCCGACGTTCACTCCAGCGTGAAGGGCGACGCCATGGTCGAGCAGGCCAAGGGGGGCGTCCTGCGTGAGATCAAGGTGGCGGAAACAGGTGAGGGTGCCCGTGTCGTACTGTCGGCCGACCGTCCCCTGGCCTACACGTTCTACAAAACGGCAGATCCGCCCAAGGCGGTCATCGATCTGGCCCGCACCGAACCGGGCGCCATTGCGTCGCCGATGGACGTGAACTCCGATACCATCCGGCGTATCGAGACCGTGCGGTACGGTGAGGGTGCCACGGCCATGACCCGTGTGGAGGTATATTTCACACGCGACACCGAGGCGAATGCGACCATCGACGCCAGTGACAAAGGAATGCTTGTCCTTGCCGTGGCTCGTCCTGTCGCGCCCGCCGCCTCCGTTGCCGTTGAAGCCGCACCGGCTGCCGGCCAGGCCGGCGAGAGCTCTACGGGTGCCCCGGTAGCAGTCGCTGCAGCCCCGGCAGTAGCTCCGGCTCCCGTTGCCGTGGAGCCTCAGGCTCCGATCGCTCCGGTTGTTGCTCCGCAGACCGGCCCCCCGGTCATCAAGGCCATCGAAGCGCAGAATGGTTACCTGGTGATCGAAACGAGCGGGGAGATCAAGGACTTCAAGTTCTTCCGCCTTGCCAAGCCCGACCGGCTGGTGGTGGATATCTCGGACGCCAGGCTCGGCATCAATTCCAAGGCTATTCCCCTGAATGCCCTCGGTGTAGGGATGGCCCGCATTGGTGCTTATCCCGATAAGGTCAGGATTGTTCTCGATGCTGCGGGGGGGACCCTCTCTCCTCTCAATGTAACTAAAGGTGCAGCTGGCCTGATTGTTGCCCCGGCTGACAAGGTTGTTGACGTACCTCGTGCTGCCGCCCCTCCGCAGCCGTCCGCCTCGGCATCCCAGGCACGGCAGCCGGAAGCGGTGAAGTCCGCCGAGCCGGCAAAGGGCTTAACACCCGCGGTTGATGCCATTGAGTTCAAAGTACTTGACGGGACCTCACGTATCACTGTTGCCGTCACCGGCGCCTGTGCCAACGACAAACCGGTCAAATCCGCCGACGGCTTCAGCGTAACGCTTAGAAACTGCATCCTTCCCAAGAAGCTTCAGCGTCATCTCGATACGGGCGCTTTTGCCAGTGTCGTTCAGAAGGTTACCCCCTACCAGGTGAAGACGAAGGGGCGCAGTGACGTAAAGATCCAAGTGCAACTCCGCCAGCCCGCATCCTACGATGTCAGGCGGGATGGGGACCTGCTGCAGGTGAGCGTCCGGAACCCAGAAGGTTTTGAGCCCCCGGTCGCGGATGTGCCTGCCTCCCCCACGCTTCAGGATGGCATGGATCAGGCCGCTGTCCGGCAGAAGGAACCCTCCAGGGAGACCGACCCGCTTGCCGGTGTCGCCCAGTCGGGTGGAACGAAGAAGGCGTATACCGGGCGCCGCGTGACGCTTGAATTTTCCGATGCCGACATCCGCAAGATATTCCAGCTGATTGCGGAGGTCAGCAATCTCAACTTCCTCGTGGGCGACGACGTTACCGGCACCATCAGCCTTAAACTGGTCAACGTTCCCTGGGACCAGGCCCTTGATGTCATTCTGGAGAACAAGGGGCTGGGGATGCAGCGGGACGGCAATATCGTACAGATTCGTCCCAAATCCAAGATCCAGACCCTGGCTGACGAGGAGCAGGCGCTCAAGCGGGCCAAGGAACGGGGCATGGAGCTGAAGACAGAGGTCTTTGACATCAACTTTGCGGCGGTGGGGGATATCGTGTCCCAGTTCAACGCCGTCAAGAGCGAGCGGGGGACCATCAGCCAGGATGCGCGGACCAACCGGGTAATCGTGAAGGATATCGAGCCGGCCCTGGCTGAAATGCGCATCCTGCTCAAGAACCTTGATCTGCCTGAAAAGCAGGTGCTCATCGAAGCGCGCATTGTGGAAGCAACCTCCACCTTCACTCGTGATCTAGGGGTCCAGTGGGGCATACACAGCAACGATTCCGGCGCTGATATTATCAGAAGCGTTGATGCCGGATTCGGCGGGATCGTAACGCCGCCGCCGGCCAGCGGCTTCCCTGCGGCAACATCATCCGGCGGTGCTGTTGGGATCAGCTTTGCCAAAATGGGGAGCTTGCAGGTTGATCTGCGGTTGTCGGCAGCAGCCGTTGCAGGCCTTGTTAAGATCGTCTCGACGCCCAAGGTTGTTACGCTTAACAACAAAGCGGCGAAAATTTCGCAAGGTCAGTCGATACCGTATCAAACCACATCAGCCGAAGGAACCAAAACCGAGTTCGTGGAGGCGGCGCTGACACTCGAAGTAACGCCTCACATAACAGCGGACGGCAGCGTTTCCATGAAGATTAAGGCCTCAAACAACTCAGCTGGCACCGGGTCTCCGCCTCCGATTAACAAGAAGGAGGCAACCACCGAACTGTTGGTCAAGAACGGTGAAACCACCGTAATTGGCGGTATCTATGTAGACAGCGATACTGATGAAGACAGAGGGGTACCATTCCTGATGGATATTCCGGTCCTTGGCTGGCTATTCAAGTCGAACACGAAGAACAAGACAAAAACGGAATTACTCATTTTCATAACGCCAAAAATTGTGAGCTGATACAACAAGATACAATATATACTACTTAACAAAAGCCAGGGTAATCCTGGCTTTTGCGTGACAACGAGGAGACCATGCTACGCTACCTGACCGCCGGTGAATCCCACGGCCCTCAACTTACGGCAATCATCGAGGGGCTGCCGGCAGGGCTGAAAATTTCCGATGAATCAATTAATTGCGATCTTGCCCGGCGCCAGTGCGGCTACGGCCGCGGCGGCAGGATGAAGATCGAGCGGGATGAGGCCCAGATACTCTCCGGAGTACGCTGGGGGGAGACGATCGGATCACCGGTGACGCTCTGCATCGTCAATCGCGATTGGATCAACTGGCAGGAGAAGATGTCCCCCAATGCGCGGCATCGGGACGAGAAAATTCGCGTGACCCGCTCCCGCCCCGGGCATGCGGATCTGCCGGGGGCCATGAAGTACGATCACCGGGACGTGCGCAACATCCTGGAACGTTCCAGCGCCCGCGAGACTGCGGTGAGGGTGGCGGTTGGCGCTGTTGCCAAGGCGTTTCTCGCCTCGTTCGGCATTGAGGTGAACGGTTTTGTTTCAGAGGTGGGGGGGATACGCGCCGAGCGCCGGTCGCTTCAGCTGGAGCGCATGAAAGAGCTGTCCGCCGCGTCCGAGCTCTTTACCTATGATGCCGAGGCTGAAGAGCGGATGAAGGCCTTTATCGATGGCGCACGTGAGGCTGGCGACACGGTGGGTGGAGTGGTTGAGATAATCGCCTCCGGCCTGCCCGTGGGGCTTGGCAGCCACGTGCAGTGGGATCGCAAGCTTGACGCCCGCTTGGCCATGGCGGTCATGAGCATTCAGGCCATCAAGGGGGTGGAGATCGGGCTCGGTTTCGATGCCGCCCGCCGCCCCGGCTCCCAGGTCCATGACGAAATCTACTATGACTCCACAAGAATAAGCCGAGGCGAACTTTCAGGTTTCTACCGCAAGAGCAATAATGCCGGCGGCATTGAAGGCGGTATCACCAACGGCGAGGATATCGTCATCCGCGCTGCCATGAAGCCGATTCCCACCCTCTATCGGCCGCTCCGCTCCGTTGATATGCAGACCAAAGAGCCTTTTGAGGCTACGGTGGAGCGTTCCGATGTCTGTGCCGTTCCCGCAGCGGCGGTGGTTGCAGAGGCTGTGGTGGCCCTTGAACTGGCCAATGCCATGCTGGAGAAGTTCGGCGGTGATTCGCTCGGGGAAGTACGGCGCAACTATGAGGGGTACCTGGAGTATGTCCGTGCCTTCTGACGGGCGCAACGTGGTCCTGACCGGTTTCATGGGAACCGGCAAGAGCACGGTGGGAAAGCTCCTGGCAAGGCGCCTCGGCTACCGCTTCAGTGACCTGGATGCGTTGATCGTGGAGCGGGCCGGCATCTCCATCAACGAGATATTCGAGCGGTATGGGGAACAACGATTCCGTGAGCTGGAAACGGAAGCGATTCGTTCCCTTGGTGGCGTTTCCGGCCGGGTGGTGGCCACCGGCGGTGGGGCGGTCATTGCGCCCCGGAACAGAGTGTTGCTCCGCGAGGCGGGATTGGTGGTGAACCTCACGGCTTCGCTTGAGGTGATCCTGTCTCGGCTGAAGGGCGATCGGGAGCGCCCGTTGTTGAAGAGTAACAACACTCCGGAGGCTCTGGCCGCGCTCATGACAGCTCGTGAGAACGCTTACGCCGATGCGGACTTGAGGATTGACACTGCCGGCAAAAGCGTGGAAGATGTGGTCACAGAAATCGCCACCTTTGTCCGGGAGCATCAATGACCATCGAGACACTGAGAGTAGAACTCGGTGAACGGAGCTACGATATTCGCGTCGGCTCGGCGATCATCGGCACGATCGGCGCCGTGTGTCGTGACGCTGTGGCCGGCAGGCGCGTGGCCGTTGTGACCAATACCACCGTTGGTCCCCTCTATGCGGACGGTGTTGTTGATTCGTTGACCGCCGCCGGTTTTACCGTGCTTCGCATTGATATCCCCGATGGAGAAGAGCATAAAACTTCTGTCACCCTCACTAGTGTCTATGACGAACTCATCAAAGGCGGATTGACGCGGGACTCTCTTCTTGTTGCCCTTGGCGGAGGGGTGGTTGGAGACCTGGCCGGTTATGCCGCTGCCACGTATCTGCGCGGTGTTCCCTTCGTGCAGGTCCCGACCACGCTCCTCGCTCAGGTGGATAGCAGCGTGGGCGGCAAGACCGGCATCAACCATCCACTGGGCAAGAATCTGATCGGCGCGTTCCATCAGCCCAGAGCGGTTCTCATTGACGTGGACACCCTTGCAACTCTCCCCCAGCGTGAGTATCTCGGCGGCCTTGCCGAAGTCATCAAATATGGCGTGGTGCTCGACGGAAAGTTCTTCGCGTTTCTCGAACAGAATGTGAGCGCTCTTCTCGGGCGAGACCGGCAGACGTTGGTCCGTGCCATTACGCGTTGCTGTGCGCTGAAGGCCTGGGTCGTGGAGCAGGATGAACGCGAGACCGGACTTCGGGCGGTCCTCAACTACGGGCACACGTTCGGCCACGCCGTGGAGGCGCTGACGGGCTACACTGCCGTTCTCCACGGGGAGGCGGTCGCCATTGGCATGGTCCGGGCCGCTGTCCTGGCAGAGGCCCGGGGGCACTCTTCGGCCGGAGATACCCGACGGATTCGCGCACTTGTGGAGGCCTTGGGGCTGCCGACCGAACTCCCGTCGTTTGATGCAGACAGCTACCGGGATGTACTTCTGCGCGATAAGAAGGCTCGGGATCGCGGGCTGGACTTCGTACTCAACCGGGGAATAGGCGGCCATGAGATCGTCAGGATCGAAAACCTGTCTGAAGTATTCGGCATCTGCGGCGTGGGGGAATGACCATGGAACACGGAACCGAATCGTTCTGGACCGACATCAAGCGCTATGAGGATATCCTGGCCAAAGATCCCGGATCGTACTGCTTTGCGCCTCTTTCTGAGCTGTATCGCAAGGTAGGGCTACTGGACGACGCCATCATGACGGCCCGGACGGGGATCGGGCAGCATCCGGAGTATGTCGGGGGGTACATGGCTCTCGGCCGCGCCTGTTTCGAAAAAGGGGAGCGGACGGAGAGCAGGGCAGCCCTGGAGAAGGTCGTACGGGTAACGCCGGATAATCTTCTGGCCCAAAAACTCCTCAGCCAGATCTATGTTGATGCCGGGGAAAGCGATCTCGCCCGCCGGTGCCTGGAGATTATCCTTTCACTCAGCCCTGGCGATCTGGAAAGCAAGCTCATGCTTGACGCCATGTGCCGACAGCCCCGTGAAAATGCCGACCGCGCCGACGATCTTTTTAACGAGATGGGCGCCGCTGCCGCCATTGATCTGGAAGATGAGTCGCTCCTGGAAGAGATCGAGATTATTGAAGAACTGGTAGACGAAGTTGTCGACGAGGAAGATTTGGCAGCTTTTACGGCACATGCGCCGCCCCCTCCGCTTGCAGAAGAGTCGTTCGCGGATGTTCTTCTCGATGAAGAGCCCGTCGCGAACGCCGACGTTCCGAGCCCGCGCGATGTCCTGAGTACCGGAACCGTCGCGGATCTGTACATAGCCCAGGGGTTCCCCAAGAAAGCGCTTGCCATCTATCGCGACCTGCTGGATGCCGATCCCCTTAATGAGGATATCCGCAACCGGATGGTGGACCTCAAGAAGCGCATCGATGAAGATGAGGCCCGCGCCCGCGAATCTGTCCTGGCAGAAGCTGTTTCCGCTACCGATACGACGGCCCAAATCCAGGGAGACTTGACCGCGGATAGGGAGGCTTTCAAGGAAGAGGCGGCTTCCGGTTTTGCCGTCGAGTCGGCACATGAGGTCGATATTCCTCTGGAGGTCGCTGTGTCGGCCGAGTCGTCGCTCAACGTTGCAGAGGAGAAAGAGGCTTCTGCGGCCCATGTGGTTTCTGCGCTCGAAGGATGGCTCGATTCCATTCGGAGGATACGCCAATGCCGTTCAGTGCTGCACTGAAGCAGATCGTCGAAGGGGTCGAGGGGGGGCTGGGTGCGGCCATCATGGGCTACGACGGTATCCATATCGACGAGTATCTCAGGGAAGATCCTCCCATGGACCTCCATCTCCTGGCTGTTGAATACGCCACCGTGCTCAAGGAGGTCAAAAGGACGGTCGATGTGCTCGGGACCGGCGACATGGAGGAGGTTTCCGTTGCGACCGAGCGGTCGCGGGTCATCGTCCGGGTCATAAACGACGATGCGTTTTTGGTCCTGACTCTCGAGCGGGACGGCAACTACGGCAAAGGGCGCTACCTGTTGCGCCTTGCCGCCCCGAAGTTGCGCGAACTGCTGTCATAGCCGGCCTCTCCGGAAAAGGAGTTGTTGCATGCGCATTCTCGTGGTGCACGGTCCGAACCTTAATATGCTGGGAACCCGCGAACCGGGCATCTATGGCACGTTAACACTTGATCGGATCAATGAGTCTCTGGTAGCCTTGGCCGATGAACTGGGCTGCACGATTTCCCCGTTCCAGTCCAACAGCGAAGGGGCACTGGTCGATGCCATCCAGGCTGCGGCGGGAACCTGTGACGGCATTCTCATCAATCCGGCCGCATATACCCACACCAGTGTCGCCATTCGCGACGCCCTCGCAGCTGTGGCGTTGCCGGTGGTGGAGGTGCATCTCTCGAATATCCACCGCCGGGAGGAGTTCCGGTCTCATAGTTTTGTTGCAGCCGTCGCGGTGGGGCAGATCACGGGGTTCGGCGCCGACAGCTACCTGCTCGGGTTGCGCGCCCTTTTTACCCACATTGAAAAAGGGATTGTCACCAAGGGTTGAAACATGTTACAAAACAGGCTCAATAAAGCCCGGAGTCATGCCGAAAAACACGATGTGGACGCCATCGTGTTTTTTAACATGAGTAACGTTCGTTACCTTTCCGGCTTCACCGGAAGCGATGGCGCGGTGGTGCTCGGGAGAGACGCGAGCTGGTTTCTCACCGATTCACGCTACACCACCCAGGCGTCCCGCCAGGTTGTCGGACTCCCGACAGTCGAATATCGCATCAAGCTCGACGGAATCACCGAGCTGGTGCGGGAACAAGGATTCCGCCGGATCGGGTTCGAGTCCGAACACACGGCGTTTGCCGTGTACGAGTCGCTGCGGCAAAAACTCCCCAAGACTGAACTGGTGCCCATCGGTGAGGAGTTGGCCCAGCTCCGGCTGATCAAGGACCCCTCGGAATGTGAGCTTTTGTCCCGTGTCGCCCGGCTGGCTTCCGAGGCCCTGCTGTCAATCCTGCCGCTGGTAAAGCCGGGCGCCGTGGAGCGTGAACTGGCCCTTGAGCTCGAATTTGCCATGCGCCGCGCCGGTGCGGAGAATGCATCCTTTGATTTCATTGTGGCCTCCGGCGAGCGGGGATCTCTCCCCCACGGGCGTGCCAGCGACAAAGCACTGGCTGCGGGAGAGCTGGTCACCATCGATTTCGGCGCTAGGTACGAGGGCTACTGTTCGGACGAAACCGTGACCGTTGCCGTGGGCGTCCCCGATGAGCGCCAGTGCCAGATTTACGGCATTGTCAAGGAAGCTCACGATCGGGCGATTGCCGCGGTCAGGCCCGGGGCCGAACTACGGGAGATCGACCGGATCGCCCGCGGCTATATTGAAGAGCAGGGCTACGGCGCCTTTTTCGGCCATGGTCTCGGCCATGGCGTCGGTCTTGACGTGCACGAGAAGCCGGTCGTATCCCCCCGGGGTGAGGGGGTGGCGGCTGTCGGCATGGTTTTCACTATCGAGCCGGGTATCTATATTCCCGGCTGGGGTGGCGTGCGGATTGAAGACACGGTCATCGTTACTGAGGACGGTTGCCGTCCCATTACCATGATTCCCAAGGAACTCATGATTTTGTAACGCCGTCGGCTTGTCCCGGCGGCGATACCCGTCAAAGGAGATACGATACATGGATATCAAGGATCTGAAGTCACTCATAAAAATGGTTACCGAAACCGACATCACTGAGTTCGAGCTGGAGGGTGCCGAGGAAAAGATTCGCATCAAGCGCGGCTGCACTCCCCAGGTGGTCCAGTATCAGGCCCCCGCGCCTATGATGGCCGTTCCCCAGCCCATCGCCGCTCCGGTTGCCGCTGCTGCTCCCGCTCCGGCTGCAGTTTCTGCTGCTGCTCCCGCTGTGGCGGGTGGCAAGGAGGTAACCTCTCCCATCGTCGGTACGTTCTATCGTGCTCCCGCCCCTGATGCGGCTCCTTACGTCGAAGTCGGCCAAGTGGTTGAAAAGGGGCAGGTCCTCTGCATCGTTGAGGCCATGAAGCTCATGAACGAAATCGAGGCCGAGTTCCGCTGCAAGATCGTCCAGATCTGCAAGGAGAACGCCCAGCCGGTGGAGTTCGGGGAGCCCCTCTTCATCGTGGAGCCGATGTAGTCGTCCCGGCCGTCATTGGAGAAATCATACATGTTTCATAAAGTTCTGATTGCAAATCGTGGCGAAATCGCCCTGAGGGTCATCCGGGCCTGCAAAGAGCTGGGAATCAAGACCGTTGCCGTCTACTCGACAGCGGACAGGGATTCGCTCCATGTGAAGCTCGCGGATGAGAGTGTCTGCATCGGTCCCGCGCCGAGCCTGCAGAGCTATCTTAATATTAACGCCATCATTTCGGCTGCCGAATTGACCGATGCCGAGGCAATCCACCCCGGCTACGGTTTTCTGTCGGAAAATGCCGCTTTTGCCGAAATCTGTGAAAACTGCGGTATAACCTTCATCGGCCCCTCTTCACAAAGCATGCGCATCATGGGCGACAAGATCAGCGCCCGGCAGGCGGTGATCAAGGAAAATGTGCCGATCCTGCCCGGCACCAAGGAGGGGGTTAACGACGTCAACGAGGCGGTGAAGATCGCCAAGAAGATCGGCTTCCCCGTCATCATCAAGGCGACTGCCGGAGGCGGTGGCCGGGGGATGAAGATCGTGCACTCCCCGGCGGCCCTCCCCAACGCCTTTGCCACGGCTCGCGCCGAGGCTCAGGCCGGTTTCGGCAACCCTGAGGTCTACATTGAGAAGTATTGCGAGAAGCCGCGCCACGTTGAGATCCAGGTCATGGCCGACAAGCACGGTAACGTGATTCACCTGGGTGAGCGGGACTGCTCCATCCAGCGTCGCCACCAGAAGATCATCGAGGAGTCGCCGTGCCCGGTCATGACTCCTGCACTCCGCAAGGCCATGGGTGATGCGGCTGTTCGCGCGTCCAAGGCAGTGGGGTACGACAGTGTCGGCACCGTTGAGTTCCTGGTGGACAAGGACCTCAACTTCTATTTCATGGAAATGAATACCCGGGTGCAGGTTGAGCATCCGGTGACCGAAATGGTGACCGGCATCGACATCGTCCGGGAGCAGATCCGTTCTGCAGCCGGTCTCAAGCTTCGTTACAAGCAAAGCGACATTAAACTGCACGGTCACGCTATTGAATGCCGTATCAATGCTGAAGATCCGGTGAAGTTCACCCCGTCGCCGGGCAAGATCGTCGGTTACCATACCCCGGGAGGTCTGGGTGTGCGGATCGATTCTTTCGTCTATGATCAGTATTCCGTGGTCCCCCACTACGACTCGCTCATAGCGAAGCTGATCGTCCACGCAGAGACCAGGGAAGACGCCATCCGCCGCATGGCCCGCGCCCTTGACGAGTACATCATTGAGGGCATCAAGACCACAATCCCCTTCCATAAGAGGATCATGGACAACAAAGACTTTATGGAGGGGAATGTCGACACCGGCTTCCTCGAGCGAATCGTGCTGGAGTAGGGCATGGATTTTCCTGAAGAGCTCAAGTACAGCAAGGAACACGTTTGGGTCAGGGAAGAGGGGGATCGGGCGGTCATCGGGCTGACCGATTATGCCCAGGATGCCTTGGGCACCATCAGTGCCATAGAACTGCCCACAGTTGGGGATGAACTGGAGCAGGAGGATTCCTTCGGCTCCCTTGAGGCACGCAAGACTGCGTCGGAACTTTACGCTCCCATCAGCGGGACGGTGCTGGAGGTAAACGAGGAATTGGACGCGGCTCCGGAGGTCATCAATGACGACCCCTATGACGGGGGCTGGATTGCGGCGGTCTCCCTTGATGACCCTGAAGAACTCAAGTCGCTCCTGTCGGCGGAAGATTACGCAGAGTATGTAAGCCAGACCGACGAAGACGAAGAATAACCAACAGCGGAGTTTCAGCCCGCTGACAAAGGCGAGATACCCATCTCGCCTTTGTTTTTGACCATAACCGGAGCACGCAATGCCACTGACGCTCGGCCATATAGTCTATGCCAACTGTACGCCCATTTTCACCGCTCTGCGAGACCTCGGCCACTCCCCGGATTACCGGATCGTGACGGGGGTGCCTGCCCAGCTCAACCGACTGCTTGCCCATGGCGAGATCGACGTCTGCCCGTCGTCATCCATCGAATACGCCACCCATCCCGATCGCTACGTGATCCTGCCCGATCTTTCCATTAGCGCGGTGGGACCGGTTAAGAGCGTCATGCTTTTTTCCCGCGTACCCATCGAGCAATTGGATGGCGCCACCATTGCCATGACCACGGAGTCCGATACATCGGTCAACCTTTTAAAGATTATCCTGGGTCTCTTCCACCGGTTCACCAATCGGTTCCAGCGGACCGATCTCCCGCTGACCGAGGCGCTGGAAGCCCATCCAGGTCTGTTGCTCATCGGCGACAAGGCCCTTCGCGGGGCTCTCGCTGGCACCGCTCCCCACGTCTATGACTTGGGTGAGCTGTGGTACCGGTTCACGGGACTTCCGTTCGTATTTGCCCTCTGGCTGGTTCGCCGTGAGGCTGCGGAGTCGCAGCGGGATAAGGTGGTCCGGCTGGGCGCCGATCTGCTCAAGGCAAAACGGATTTCCTACGAGTCCTACCCCGCCATTGCGGCAGAGGCGCCGGAGCGCAACTGGATCGGTGAAGAACAGCTGGTCGACTACTGGCGAACTATATCCTACGATCTGACGCCCGCCCATCTGGATGGACTGCGCCTCTTCTTCCGCCATGCAGCCGAGCTTGGCGCTATTGCGTCGGCTCCGGAAATTCGCCTGTTTTCTTGAGGATGGTTGGCATATGAATTGCTGAATAAATATTCATGGCCCAGACTTCATTGACCGGTTCACGTTGGCTCGATTCGGTGGCCCGGCGACTCAAGCATCTGCGCGAAGGTCTCAAGTCTCCGGAATCCGGGCGCTTGGAAGAGTTCAAGGCTCGCACCTTTCTCGTGGTCAAGTGTCGTTGGCTGCTCCTGACGCTTGTGGGCATCTACTGCCTTGTTGCGGGAAGTACGTATTATGTCAGTCGTATCGGTCTCTTTTTGTCACCCTCACAGGTGATGTTCCTCGTGGTTACCGCGTCGACGGTGATTGCCTACAATCTTCTGCTTCATCTCTTTTACCAACGAATTATCTGTTGTTTCAGATTCATTAACGTCTTTCAGATTGTCCTCGACCTGCTTCTGGTGACGGTTCTCGTTCACCTCAGCGGTGGTGCCTCCAGTTGGTTCTGGCCGGTCTATCTCATTGTCACCATTGAAGCCGCATTTCTGATTGAGGGGAAGCGTGAAGTCTGGTTCGTGGGGGCGTTCGGCGGCATTCTCTACGGGGCATTGCTTGCCCTTGAGCATTTCGGCTTCATTCCAAACGTCCCCATGCCCTTTGTCGAGCCGGGGCTCCACCAGGATCCTCATTACATTCTTCTGGTCTGGCTCTGGGTGTCGCTGCTCAACGCGGCGGCAGCCGTCATAGGTTCCTATTTTGTATCGGTGATCGAGCGTGAGTCGGAAGCGACGAGGCAAAGCGAAGAGCGGCTCATGGGCTTCCTCGATACGGCCAACGATCTGATCCTGAGTTTTTCTCCCGAGGGCCGGCTTCGATACGTGAACGAGGCGTGGCAGCAGGTTCTCGGCTATACGGCAGAGGAGGCGAAGGAGCTTTCCTTCTTCGGCATCATTCATCCCGACAGCAGGGAGCGATGCAATGCGGAACTGGAGCGGATTCTCGCAGGCGATGTGCTCAGTCCGCTCGAAGCAACACTGGTTGCCAAGGGAGGACGATCCATCATTGTTGAGGGGAGCCTCACCTGTGGCGTCGATGGTGAAGGCTCCACCGCAGTGTGGGGCATCTGCCGGGACATCACCGAGCGCAAGCAGGTGGAGGAACAGCTCTATCGTCTCGCCCATCATGACACACTGACTGGGCTTCCCAACCGCATCCTCTTCCTGGACCGCCTTCAGCAGGCAAAGGCCCATGCCAATCGATACCGGCATCATGTGGCGCTCATGTTTCTCGATCTGGACCGCTTCAAGATCATCAACGACACTCTCGGCCATCCAGTGGGCGACAAACTCCTGCAGGAAGTGGCGAAGCGCCTTGTGGACTGCGTGCGGGAGGTGGATACCGTGGCGCGCATCGGTGGCGACGAGTTCACCGTCGTGCTTGTGAACATCGATTCTGTCGAGGACGTGAAGCGGGTAGCCCAGAAGATACTCAAATCCCTGTCCGTTCCGTTTATGGTGGACAGCTTCGAGCTCTACATCACCACGAGCATCGGCATCGCCCTCTACCCCGGCGACGATGAAAATCCGGATAACCTGGTCAAGAAGGCCGACATCGCCATGTACCATGCAAAGGGGGAAGGGAGAAACACCTTCAAGTTCTACGTCCCCAAGATGGACGCCAACGCGGACAAGCGGCTGCTCCTTGAAACCAGTCTGCGCAAGGCGCTGGATAACGAAGAGTTCCGGGTTTACTATCAGCCCAAAGTCGATATCACGACCAAGCAGATAACCGCCATGGAGGCCCTGCTGCGCTGGCAGCATCCGACGCTCGGCCTTGTGGCTCCGTCGGAATTCATTCCTCTGGCCGAGGAGACGGGGCTCATCGTTCCCATCGGCGAATGGGTGCTGCGTGCCGCTTGTCTCCAGAATCGGAAGTGGCTCGAGATGGGGCTGCCGCCCATGAAGGTGGCAGTCAATCTGTCCGGTTATCAGTTCCAGCAGCCTAACCTGTTGGATATCATACGCACCGTGCTGGCTGATACCGGCCTTGACCCCGGACTTCTGGAACTGGAGATAACCGAGAGCGTCATCATGCAGAACCCGGATTTTGCCGTGGCGGTCCTGGCGGAAATCAGAGACCTGGGCATCCACATATCCATCGACGACTTCGGCACCGGTTACTCGTCTCTGGCCCACCTGAAGCGCTTCTCCATCAATACCCTGAAGATCGACAAATCGTTCGTGCGCGATGTGGAGATCAATTCAGCCGACGCCGCCATCGCCACGGCGATCATTGCCATGGGGAACAGTCTCAACCTTAAGGTAATTGCCGAGGGAGTGGAAACCGAGGGACAGTTGACGTTTCTGTCCGAAAACAAGTGCGATGAGGTTCAGGGGTTTTTGTTCAGTACGCCCATGCCTTCGGAGGATGTGGCCGATTTTCTTCGGGGCAGGACCACCTTGGTGGCGCCTGTCAGTCTGAACTCAGCCCCGTAACGAGCAGGTAGTCGTCGAGGATTTTTCGATGATCGAAACAGAGCGTGGCTGGGAGTTTGTTTGATGGAAAAACGGCGAGCCCGGCCGCGTCGTCGCCCGCCCGGGGCGTGCCCTGTGCGGTGGCGATGAAAACGGTTGATATGGTGTGCTGACGTGCGTCGCGCCGGGGGTCGGAATAACACCCCAGGAGCCTGAGCCCTGCCACACGGAGAGAGGTTTCTTCCCATGCCTCGCGGACGGCCGCGTCCTCAAGGGACTCGCCGTAATCCACGAATCCCCCCGGCAGCGCCCATCCCAACGGTTCGTTTTTTCGTTCAATGAGAACAATGCCGTCCGGCGTTTCGATGATAATGTCGACCGTGGGGACGGGATTGCGGTACGCACGGACTTTTTCCCCGCAACGGGGACAGGAGAGATACTCGAAGGGCATGGCGTCCTCCGGGGAAATGAAAAGGGGAGGAATCGCTTCCTCCCCCCTCGGTCTTGTTGCGGCCGGCCGGCTTACTTCTTCTTGCCGCCGGAGGCCTTCTTGGAGGCCTTGAGCGGGTTGACCCTGACGTCCTCGCTCTTTATCTCGACCTTCACGTGGGTGGCGAAGTTGCAGATACCGCCGACCCACTTTTTGCCCGGAGCCGGGTAGGCGCTGCAGACCTTGCCGATGGTCCCCTCGACGATCCGCTCGCATCCTTCGCAGTTCTCAACCACGTTTTGGCAGGAACCGCCGGTGAAGATGCAACCTTGTTTTCCCCAGAAGGTACACTCGGTACCGGGAAGTACCGTTTGACACAGCATCCTGAATCCTCCTAACAAGTGTTTTTTCCGTAAACCTGTGTAGTATCAAATCTAGCAATTTCAAAAGAATAAAGTCAACGGAAAAATCCCGCCGCCACAGGGATCGCGAAGCCTTTCGGACATACCCCTGGCGACCCGGTCCCTCGGGGCCGCATATGCAAATCAATGAGGCCACTCCGGTCGCAGGGTTGACTCCCCACGGGGTATGTATTACCCTTTGGTGGCCGGTTAATCACGGTCTCCACGGCTCGGTGGCGGCCATGCTCCCAGGGGAGGGACTTCATGCATCGCATTACCTTCGGCACTTCCGGTTGGCGTGGCATTCTCTGCGAAGATTTCACCTTCGAGAACGTAAAGGTGGTGAGTCAGGCCATTGCCGACCATGTGAAAGCAATAGGCGAACAGGACAAGGGGATCATCGTCGCCTATGACACCCGATTCATGGGAGAGCGTTTCGCCAAGGAAACGGTCCGCGTGCTGGCCGGTGCCGGCGTCAAGGCCTATTTCTGCCGGCGCGACACGCCTACCCCGGTAATTTCCTTCGAGATTCTGCGCCGCGGTACTGCTGGAGCAGTCAACTTTACCGCAAGCCATAACCCGCCCGAATACAACGGCATCAAGTTTTCTCCGTCTTGGGGCGGACCGGCGCTGCCCGAGACGACCGGCGACATTGAGCGCCGGGCCAACGAAATGATGGGCGAGGTCTGCTACCGGGAGATGGCCCTTGACGAGGCGGTGAAGGCGGGGCTGCTGGAAGAGATCGACCCCCGGGAGGAGTACCTGAAGGCCCTGGAGTCAAAGGTCGACTTCGACGCCATCGGTCGTGTCGGTTCCGTTGCCGTGAACGCTCTCTACGGGACCGGCCGGGGGTATCTGGAAGAGCCCCTCATAACTCGGGGACTGGACGTGAAGGCGATCAACATGCATCGCGATCCCTACTTCGGAGGTTTTCCGCCCGAACCGTCCGAGAAGTACATCCAGGATTTCATCCGGCTCGTGAAAGATGACCCGGCCATAAGGCTGGGGATCGCCACCGACGGCGACGCCGACCGCTTCGGTATTGTGGACGGCGACGGTACCTTCATTGAGCCGAATTACATCATTGCTCTGCTGTTCGACTATTTGGTCCGGGTCAGGAAAATGACCGGCGCGGTGGCCCGCAGCGTGGCAACGTCCCACCTTGTGGATGCGGTGGCTAAGAAGCACGGCATCGAAGTTATCGAGACGCCGGTGGGCTTCAAGTATATCGGCGAACTGATCAGCCAGGACCGGATCATTATCGGCGGAGAGGAGAGCGCCGGCCTTTCCATTAAGGGACACGTGCCTGAGAAGGATGGTATTCTCGCCTGTTTCCTGGTTGCCGAAATGGTTGCCAGGGAAGGGCTGTCCGTGAAGGCTCTGCTGGCAAGGCTCTATGAGGAGGTCGGCACCTTTGTGACAAAACGGGAGAACATTACCCTTTCTCCCGCCGTGGAAGAGGGCTACGCCGAAAAGCAGCGCCAGGCGCCCGATTCCTTTGCCGGCCTGAAGGTGACGCAAAAGGTTACCGTGGACGGCAGCAAGTTCATCCTTGAGGACGACAGTTGGCTGCTGTTCCGCAAATCAGGGACCGAGCCGGTGGTTCGCCTGTACGCCGAGGCGTCCAGCGAGGAGAAGCTCGCGGCGGTCATGGCTGCCGGGAAACAGTTCATCCTCGGCTAATCAGCAGACGAACAGACAGACGGACGGTGCAACGGCGCCCATCCGCCCAAGGCGGCGGGGCGCCTTTTTCTTTGCCGGGTGAAAACGGAGTATTGAATACCTGACAATTTTGCTATAGTATTATGAAGCGATGACTACAATCCGAGGAGGAATCCATGTGGGATTACACTGAGAAGGTTCGGGAGCACTTCCTGAATCCCAGAAACGTTGGAGAGATACCCGATGCGGATGCGGTGGGCGAGGTGGGAAGCCTTGCCTGTGGCGATGCGCTCAAGCTCTATATCAAACTTGACGAGGCCAAGGAGAAGATCGTCGATGCCAAATTCCAGACCTTCGGTTGCGCCAGCGCCATTGCATCGTCGTCGGCCCTGACCGAGATCATAAAAGGAAAGACCCTCGACGAGGCCCTGGCAACCACCAATCAGGAGATCGCCGAGTTTCTGGGAGGGCTTCCCGAGGAGAAGATGCACTGTTCGGTCATGGGGCAAGAGGCCCTCGAGGTGGCAATTGCCAAGTTCCGCGGCGGTCCGGTTCCGACTCACCATGACCACGGTCACGAGGAGGCCGAGGGTGAGATTGTCTGCAAGTGCTTCGGTCTGACCGATGTCTTCCTGCGCAAGGTGATCGAGACGAACAAGCTGACCACTGCCGAGCAGGTGACCCATTTCACCAAGGCCGGCGGAGCATGCGGCGGATGTATCCCTAAAATCAAGGAGATCATCAATGAGGTTCTGGGCGCCAAACCAGCGGAAGAACACAAGCGGCCCGAGAAGCTGACCAACCTTCGCAAGATGCAGCTTATCCAGGAGACCCTGGAGAAGGAGATTCGCCCTCAGCTCTGGGCCGATGGCGGAGATCTTGAGTTGATAGATATTAGCGGCAGCGAAGTGCAGATTGCATTCCGCAAAGCGTGTGCCGGGTGCGCCGCTTCGGGCAATACCGCCAAGTTCGTCGAGATGAAGCTGCGCGAGCTTGTGGCCGAGGATATCACTGTCACGGAGGTGGAGGGATGAAGGAGATCTACCTGGACAACAACGCCACCACCAAGGTGGACGAGGCTGTTTTCGAGGAGATGCGTCCCTATTTCTGTGACCTCTACGGCAACCCCAGCTCCATGCACTATTTCGGCGGTCAGGTCCAGAGGAAGGTGGACGAGGCCCGGAATCGGGTCGCAGCGCTCCTGGGCGCCCTGCCCGAAGAGATCATCTTCACCGCCTGTGGTACCGAGAGCGACAACGCGGCCATCCGTTCGGCCCTTGAAGTTTTCCCGGAGCGCCGCCACATCATTACCACCCGTGTGGAGCATCCGGCAGTCCTTACCCTCTGCCGCAACCTGTCAAAGCGGGGGTACCGGGTCACCGAACTGGGTGTTGACGGGGAAGGCCGGCTTGACCTGAATGAACTGCGGAGCGCGATTGACGAGGATACCGTCGTGGTATCAGTTATGTGGGCCAACAACGAAACAGGCGTGATCTTCCCGGTTGAGGAGATCAGCCGGATCGTCAAGGAGAAAGGAAAGGGGGCGCTGTTCCATACCGACGCGGTTCAGGCCGTGGGGAAAATACCCATCAACATGGCCACGTCGTCCATCGACATGCTTTCCATTTCGGGACACAAGCTCCATGCTCCTAAGGGTACGGGGGTTCTTTACCTGCGCAAAGGGGTACCGTTCAGGCCGTTCATGGTCGGCGGGCACCAGGAGCACAGTCGCCGGGCCGGCACCGAAAATACCGCAGGCATCATCGCGCTCGGCAAGGCATGCGAACTGGCAGGACACTGGATGGAAGACGAAAATACGCGGGTCAAGGCCCTGCGCGACCGGCTCGAGGCAGCGCTGCTCGAACTGATCCCCCGGGCCAGGATCAACGGGGGCGAAGCTGAGCGCCTCCCCAATACCCTCTCCATTGCCTTCGAGTTTGTGGAAGGGGAGGCGATCCTTATGCTGATGTCCGAGAAGGGGATTTGTGCATCGTCGGGGAGCGCCTGCACCTCCGGCTCCCTTGAGCCGTCCCACGTGCTGCGGGCCATGGGGGTTCCGTTTACCTGTGCCCACGGTTCCATCCGATTCTCGTTGTCTCGTTACACCACGGACGAAGAGATCGACACCATAATCCGCGAGTTGCCGCCCATCATCCGTCGGTTGCGGGAAATGTCGCCCTTTGGTCGGGAGTTTCTCAACGCCTGAACCGACCGACATTACAGAAGAAAAGGAAAAAGGGGGCCGTCACTGACGTGTCCCCTTTTTCCTTTTCAAGCGGTTTGTGAGTTGTCTGGCCAGTCCGGGCCGTGAGCCCAGGGTGCCGACTTATTTCTTGCAGGCATCCGGGTCCTTGCAGATCTCGATCAGTGCCTCAAGAGCGTTGGTGACGGTGAGGATTCCGACCAGCCGGTCGTTGTCGTCCACCACCAGGACGCCATTGAGTTTGCGATCGTGGAGAAGTTGGGCCGCCTCGGTCAGATCGGTGTCGGGTTTTACCTTGTAGGGTTTCGGATTCATGGCCTCGGTGACCGAGGTTTTGGAAAGAATGTAGTGGACCTCCCAGGTATCCAGCGACGTGGCCTTGGACGGTCTGAAATCGGCCACCATCTTCTCGGTGAGGATTCCCACGATCGTTTCCTTGTCCATTACCGGCAACCGGCGGATGCTCTTTTCCTTCATCAGATGGACCGCCTCAATGACTGTGGCGTCCTTTTCGATGGTGACGGGATTCTTCGTCATCCAGGTTCCTACTTTAGTCATGTCAGTATCCTCCTATGGTTGCCTCTACATTCCCAGGAATGCTTTCTTCACATGTTCGTCGTTCAGGAGAGCCTCACCGGTGCCGGAGAGGACAACCCTGCCGGTCTCCAGAACATAGGCCCTGTGGGCGATTCTGAGCGACTGGAAGACGTTCTGCTCCACGAGGAGGATGGTGACCCCCTGTTTGTTGATCTCGGTGATGATCTCGAAGATGAACTTGACCAGGAGCGGCGCGAGACCGAGGGACGGCTCGTCCAGCAGCAGAAGCTTGGGGTTCGTCATTAGCCCCCGTGCAATGGCGAGCATCTGTTGCTCGCCGCCGCTCATGGTGCCGCCCAGCTGTTTTGCCCGCTCCTTGAGCCGGGGGAAGAGGCCGAAGACCCGGTCCACGTTGGCCTCCCGGTCGCCGCGGGTACTCTTGAGATAGGAGCCCATCCGCAGGTTTTCGAGAACTGTCATTTCCGGGAAGATCTTCCGCCCCTCGGGTACCTGGACGATTCCCTGAGCCACCACCTCGTGGGATTCCAGTTTGGTGAGATCTGTGCCGTTGAAGGTGAGGGTGCCCGAGTCGGGTTTCACGAGCCGCGAAATGTTCTTGAGTGTGGTGGACTTGCCGGCGCCGTTGGAGCCGACAACGGTGACGATTTCACCCTGCTTGACCTCCAGGTCGATATCCCAGAGGACCTTGAGGTCTCCGTAGCTGAAATTGAGTTTTTCTATCTTGAGCATGGCATATCCTTTGTCAGAACAGTGAAATCAGTGCTCGGAGCCCAGGTAGGCCTCAACCACCGCCTGGTTGTTGACGATCTCCTCCGGCGTTCCTTCTGCCAGTTTCTCCCCTGAGTTGAGGACCACGATGCGTTCGGAGATCCTCATGATCGCCTTCATGTCGTGCTCGATGACCATCTGGGTGATCCCGCCGCGCTCTTTGATGTCGAGGATCAGCTGGATGATCTCTTCGCTTTCGGCCGGGTTCAGTCCTCCCATAACCTCGTCAAGGAGCAGCATTTTGGGCTGGGTGGCAAGAACGCGGGCTACCTCCAGCTTTTTTCGCTCGCCGATGGGGAGCCCGCCGGCGAGGAAGTTGGACTTGTTATCCAGTCCCACCACCTTGAGCTGCTCGTGGGCAATCTCGCGGGCAACCTTGAGGGAGCCGGTCCGGCAGAGGGCGCCGACCATGACGTTGTCGAGCACCGAGAGCTTGGCCAGGGGACGGACCTTCTGCCAGGTGCGGACCATGCCGAGTTTGCAGACCTTGTCGGGCTCCATGCCGTTGAGTTTCCTGCCGTCGAAGATCACATCCCCCCGCGACGGGGGGTAGTAGCCGGTAATGCAGTTGAACAGGGTGGTCTTGCCGGCGCCGTTGGGGCCGATGAGCCCCATGATCATCCCCTCCTCCATGGAGAAGGAGACGTCCGAGTTAGCGGCGAGACCGCCGAAGAATTTACTGACGTGCTTTATTTCCAGTATCGCCATGGGATTGACCTCACATCGCCTTTTTCTTGGTGAGTTTCTTGACGTAGCCCAGGACGCCGTCGGGCATGAAGAGGATGACCACTACGACCAGGATACCGTAGATCAGGGCGTGGGCGTGGGCCAGGTGGTCCTTGAGGAAGATCCCGACTCCGGACTCCTCGCTGGCCAGGCCGATCTTGAATATTCCCTGGGCGATCAGGTTGCTGCGCAGGGCTTCGGAGAGAGGTACCAGCACCAGTGACCCCACCACCGGTCCCCAGATGGTGCCGATGCCGCCGATGATGCAGATAAGAACGATCTGAACCGAGATGTCCAGGGCGAGCACTGTAGGGGGGTCGATAAAGCCGATGTAGATGGCGTAGAAGCTGCCTGCCAGCGACGTGAAGACCGCCGAGATGGCCAGGGCGATGTTCTTGTAGATAGAGAGGTTGATCCCGAGAGAATGGGCCGCATCCTGGTCTTCGCGGATGGCCTGGAAGTAGTAGCCGAGTTTGGAGTGCTGCACCAGATAGGTGACTGCGATGGTCAGGATGGCGATCACCAGGCCGATGTAGTAGAAGGGGACCTTGGAGAGAAAGTCGGTGATTACCGTCCCACCCAGGGTGAAAGGGGGGATGTCTGTGGCCAGGATACCTTCGGCACCGTTGGTCAGGTCCTTCAGATTCATGGCGCAGAGGCGCATAATCTCGGCCACGGCAATGGACGCGAGAACAAAATAGGGTCCCCGGAGTCGGAAGCAGATGCTGCCGATGATGAGGGAAACCACCAGCGCCACTGCGATGCCGGCAATCATCCCGTACCAAGGGGGGATCTGCTTGAACTGCATCAGAACCATGGTGGTGTAGGCGCCGGCCCCGAAATAGGCGGCATGGCCCACTGAGTACTGTCCCGTGTAGCCGCCGACGATGTTCCAGCTCTCCCCCATGATGGTGCTGAGGAAGAAGAGGATCATGATGTGAAGGGCGTAGGGGCTCTCCACTGCTTTGGGAAAGAGGAATAGGCCCGCGAGGATGACCACCCCGAGGATGATCGACACCGGCGAGGCCCCCCGCGTATTGGTTATCAGAGCATTGATCTGTCTCATGTCAGTCGGACCCCGCTACATTTTGGATTTGCCGAGCAGACCCGCCGGCTTGAAGAGAAGCACCAGGAGGAAGAGGACGAACACGACCACGTCCTTCCAGCCGGAGGAGATGTAGACGGCCCCGAGGGACTCCGCCACCCCGATGATGACGCCGCCGATGGTGGCCCCCACGATGCTCCCCATTCCCCCGAGAACCGTGATGACGAATGCCTTGAGGGTGAAGGTGCTCCCGATCTGGGGGAAGATGTAGTAGGTAGGGGAGATGAGCGCACCAGCCGTGCCGGCCAGGGCCGCACCCATGCCGAAGGCCAGGATTGACATCCGCTTCACGTTGATCCCCATGAGCTGGGCCGCTTCCCGGTCCTGGGCCGTTGCCCGGATCGCCTGACCCGTGTCGGTCTTCATCAGGAACCAGTACAGGAGCAGCGTTATCGCCGCGGTGATCAGGAAAGAGATGGCCAGCGGCCATGAAATGGAGATGGTGCCGATATTGAAGCTGCTCGACGAATAAGATGTAGTCAGGATCTTGTAGTCGGAGGTATAGATGAACATCATCGTGTTGCTCATAATCAGTCCCAGGCCGATGGTAAGCAGTATTTGGTTCTGGGGCAGGGCTCCGAGCACGCGGTTGATGAATGTTTTCTGGAGAATGGCTCCGAAGAGGAACATGAGCGGGATGGTGAGGGCGATGGAGACGAACGGATCGACCCCCGCCAGGGAGAAGAAGTTATAGGTCAGGTACATGCCGATCATCATGATGTCGCCGTGGGCGAAGTTGATGACCCGCATGACACCGAAGATGATGGTGAGTCCTATGCCGATCAGGGCGTAGACGCCGCCGATCAGAATGCCGCTGATGAGCGATTGGAGGAAAATGGTCATGGATAGCTCCGGGTAAAAAATCTGGTTCACGCATCAAGGGTCAAGGGACGGAACGATGGAAAACCTCCATTCCGGCCCTTGACCCTTGACCTGCCTCAGTGGTCCTTCAGACTATTTCCAGCCGGGGAACGGATACACGGCCTTCTTGGTGGCGAACTTGGCCGGGTAGACCGTCTCGTACTTGCCGTTCAGGATTTGCTGAACCAGCATCTGGTGGTTGTTCTGGTTGGTGAATCCGGCGTAGTCCTCGAACTTGACCTCACCCATGATGCCGTTCCACTTGCCGGCCTTGAGCCCGGCGCGAGTCTTTTCTCGGTCACCGTTGGCAGCGGCCGCGGTCTGGGCCATGATCATCATGGCTTCGTAGGCGCAGGCGGCGTGGTAGGTGGGCTCTTTGCCGAACTTGGCCTTATAACGCTTGGCGAAGTCCGCGGCTCCCGGCCAGTTCACGTCATCAGTCCACTGGGTGCAGGAAAGGACGTAGTTGGAAATCTGCTTCTCGTTCGCAAACTGCACGGTGGTGAAGCCGGCGCCGCCGCCCAGGAACGCCTGGGGCTTCAGGCCGATTTCACGGGACTGGCGCATGAGAAGGATGGCATCTGCCACATAGGAAACCATGAAGACCAGATCGGGGTTCTTGGCCTTGACCTTGGTCAGGGTCGAGCGATAGTCGGGAGATCCCTTTGAGTAGGGCTCATCGGCAACCACCTGGATGCCTTTCTTGGCCACGTAC